>DASRRR010000046.1:0-35633 GCA_035656825.1 Tepidisphaeraceae bacterium
CACACGAAGATGCTTGAGTTCTCTTCAAAAGCTGCATTTGCATGCAACCCTTGAAGATATTTTTGTCCGGCACAGCTCCTGTACACAGGGCTCTGCCAGACACACATCCTCGCGGCTTTCCGACTATTCACTTGTCAAAGATCGTTTGCCATCAGCAGTTGCAGTTGTGTCCGCAGCCGTGATTCGCGTTTTTCCCCGTCAGTGGGGAGGGGAGATAGTAGCGGCGATTTCAGTGGTGTCAATGGGTATGCATGCAAAGAAAATTTGGAAGTGTCCACTCGCCAAGAATAAGGGGGATTGCTACATTATGGGTCGGTTTGGTTCGACGAACGGCTTCTGGTGCGTGACAGGTTTGTTCCCATCTCTGCTCCAATCCCGATTTACACGATCCGACCTTTGTGGGCGCCAAACGGAGGGCCCCTTTCGTCAGACCTGGAAAGTAAAATGCAGGTCCAGCGCCCAATTTCTGGAGAAATCGTATGGGCAAGAAACTGTATGTGGGTAATCTGAGCTACAACACCGATAGCTCGGCGTTGGAGCAACTCTTTGGACAGCACGGCACCGTGGAGAGCGCTCAGATCATTTCAGACCGTGAAACGGGCCGTTCCAAAGGCTTCGGGTTCGTCGAAATGGCGAGCGATCAGGAAGCGGAAGCGGCGATCAATGCGATGAACGGCTATGAATTTGATGGCCGGGCGTTGACTGTCAATGAAGCCAAACCGCGCGAAGATCGTCCGCGGGGCGGTGGTGGCGGCGGCGGCCGTGGTGGATACGGCGGCGGCGGCGGTGGTGGCGGCGGCGGCCGGGGTGGGTACGGCGGCGGTGGTGGTGGTGGTGGTGGTGGTCGCGGTGGCGATCGCGGCGGCCGTGGTGGTTTTGGTGGCGGTGGCGGCGGGGGCCGCGATCGGTACTAAGCTGAATACATGCTCCGCACACGGAGCAGCTAAACAGATCCAGAGCCCACGGGATTTCGATTCCGTGGGCTTTTTTTATTGGGGGGTAGTAGAGTAGAAGGATATGGCGGGTATGAATTTTTTTGAGTTTCAGAAGTCGTTGGTGGAGGGGAAGCGGGGGAGCGCTAAGCCGCAGGCGGCGGGGGAGGAGGCGTTGACGGTTTCGCAGTTGACGCAGCGGATTGAGCGGACGCTGAAGGCGGGGTTTCCGGGGTCGGTTTGGGTGAAGGCGGAGGTGTCGAATTTTAAGCATCATGGATCGTCGGGGCATGCGTATTTCACGCTGAAAGATCCGGAGGCGTGCATTGATTGCGTGATGTTTAAGAGTGAGTTTGCGAAGCTGAAGTTTGAGCCGGGGGATGGGATGGAATTGCTGGTGTCGGGGCGGGTGGGGGTGTATGGACAGAGGGGGCGGTATCAGTTGTATGTGACGAATATGTTGCCGGTGGGACAGGGGGCGTTGGAGCTAGCGTTTCAGCAGTTGCGGGCGAAGTTGGAGGGGGAGGGGTTGTTTGAGGCGGGGAGGAAGAAGGTGCTGCCGAGGTATCCGCGGCGGATTGTGATGGTGACGAGCCGGGAGACGGCGGCGTTGCAGGATATGTTGAAGGTGCTACGGAGATATGCGTTTTTGAGGTTGGGGATATTTCATGTGCCGGTACAGGGGGATGGGGCGGCGGAGCAGATTGCGGCGGCGATTGGGAGAGTGAATAAAATGTCCGGGGTGGATTTGATATTGCTGGGGCGCGGGGGGGGGTCGCTGGAAGATTTGTGGGAGTTTAATGAGGAGTGTGTGGCGCGGGCGATTGTGGCAAGCCGGATCGCGGTGGTGACGGGGATTGGACATGAGGTGGATGTTTCGATCGCGGATTTAGTGGCGGATCATCATGCGCATACGCCTACGGAGGCGGCGTCTATTGCGGTGGGACAGTGGCGGAATGCGGCGCAGGTACTAATGGATGGGGAGGGGAAATTGGGGAAGGGGTTGCGGGATTTGGTGGGGTATTATCGTCAGCGGATTGGGTCGATTGAGCGGCATGAGGTGTTTCGCAGGCCGATGGATGGGGTGAATCGGCTACGGCAATTGGTGGATGATCGGGAGAAGGATTTGGGGCATGGGATGTCGGATCGGCTGCATGTATTGCAGCGGAGGGTGGCGGAGGCGTCGAGACGATTGGAGAAGCAACGGCCGGCGGCGCTGATCGAGCGGTTAAGGCAGAGGCTGGAGCATCGGAAGCATGTGCTGGCGATGACGCTAAGGTCGCGGGTGAAGTTGCTGGGGAGCGAACTGTTGACGGCGGAGCGGCGATTGCGGAATGGGTCGCGCGTGCAGCGTCAGGCACTGGGGAAGCAATTGGATTCTTTGGAGGCACAATTGAGGTTGGTTGGGCCGGAGCAGGTGTTGCAGCGGGGGTACTCGATTACGTATCAGAAGAAGACTGGAGACGTGATACGCTCGGTAAAACAGCTCAAGGCGGGGGAAAAGATGGTGACGAGGGTGGCGGATGGGGAGATTGAGTCGATTACGGAGGATTCGAAGCAGCCAGGGTTGTTTGAGTAGGCGGGAGAGTGGAGAGGAAGCCGCGGAGGGGGATAAGTTGGAAGCGTTTGTTGGCCCAGCTCAGGCGGGTGGCGGGGCGCCAGAGTGTGCCGGAATTCCAATGGGTTGGGACCAGTAACGAGTTGCGGGGGATTTGGGTAGGGTCGTCGAGGGGTTGGAGGGTGAAGTCAACCTGGATGCCGGGAGGGAGTGTGGTGGGAAGGAGGACGAGATTGCGTTCAAAGAGATTGACGGGGGGCATCAGGTAGGGGGCGGGTTCGTCTTTGAGGCCGATTGCGCCGGGGAAGGAATCCAGCTCAAATGCGGCTTCGAGGCGCGAAGTGACTAGAGAGGTATCGCGATAGAATGCGTAGATGTATTCGATGCCGAAGGGGATGACGGAAAGGGCCAACGCGATCAGCAGGAGGGAGCGGAGAATAGGGCCGATTTCCCAGCGAAAATGTGTGAGTGTGATGACGGCGGCGATGGCGATGGTGATATCGGGCAGGAGAGCGAATCGGCCATATTCTCCAGGCTTGCCGCTGGCGAGTAGGATGAATTGCAAAAGAACGATGGCGGAAAGAACGAAGAGAAATAGGGCCAGGGGATTTTTAGGGGATTCTTTTTTAAGCATTCTAAGAATCAAGAGAATCAGCAAGCCGATGGCACCGAGGATGGCGAGGGGGAGGGATGTGCCTTCAGAGATGAGTGTGAGGGCGTTTAGAAATGCGCTGCCGGTGCTGTGAACGGCGTACATGGCTGTGGAATTATGCAAATTCGAGGTTAGGCGCGCGGGATGGAAAAATGCGTTGTAGGGGACGTATGGATTGCTCAAAACATAGACGCCAATGCCGGCGGAAATAGCGAAGATGAAATGTCGAAGGCGATTGGGGGGTGGACGGAGGAAAATCATGAGAGGAAGTAGGGCAAACGCCCATAGGCCTGATAGGATCATGCCGAGGGATGCACCGGCGAACCCCCCTGCTGCTATTGCGCAGCGGCGGCGGCCGGTGGTGACGTAGCGTGCGGCGGCGCCGGCGGTCAGGAGCATGAGGATCGCGCCGGCGAGGTGGGGTTTGGCTTCGTGAGCGGCGTTGATGACGGCGGGCATCCAGGCGTAGCAGAAGGCGGCGGTTGCTGCGCCGAGACGGGTGGCGGTGAGGTGGCGGGTGATGTAGTAGATGATGGAGATGCCTAAAAGTCCCCAGGCGGTGCTGTAGGCACGGGCGACGATATAAAAACGGGCGAATTGTTCGGGATTATCGAGATAAAAGGCGGGATCGGGGTGGAGGGTGATGAGGTGGAATAGGCTGGAGAGTTTGAGGAGTGCGCCGACGGGGTAGATCCAGAGGCCGCCGTATTGGTAGAGGTGGGGGTCGAGGTCGGCGCGGGCGGGGTGCATGCCGGCGAGGGATTTGAAGGTGATCATCTCGTCGGGCTGGTAGGAGAAGAGGCGGTAGCGGCGGACGATCTCGGCACGCTGAGCGTCGGTTTCGTTGAGGAGGATGGGGTGGGTGCGGTCGGTGATGGGGTTGGCGTCGACGTCGGCGCCGCGGTTGTCGTCGGGCGGAGGTTGGGGGGCAAATTCAAGGATTTGTTTGCCGGTCCAGATGGGGTGGTCGCCGAAGAGGTAATGGTCGGCGGCGTGGCTGGGGAGGCCCCAGGTGATGCCGGTGAGGAAGATGCAGGCACCCATGAGGGTGAGGAGGGTGAGGATCAGGGCGTCGGTTTTGGTCCAGGAGATCATGGGTTATTTGGCTAAGGTAGCGACTAGACGCCAGACTAAATGGGGGGAGAGGGGTTTGGGTTGGGTTTTGTTGAATTGGTCAACGAGCTGGTCGAAGCGGGGGCTGTAGGGGAGGCGGTCGCGGCGGCCGATATCGGTGGAGAGCATGTCGCGGAGGGATTGGCGGTGTTCGGGGGAGATTTCGGGGGCGGGGCTGCGGGCTTCGCCGAGTTTGGGGAGTTTGCCGGCTTTGCGCATGTTGAGGAGGTGGCGCCAGACTTCGGCGCGGGTGGGTTTGGGGTCGGGGAGGTCTTTGATGTAGCCGGTGAAGAGGGTTTCGAAATGGGGAGTGTATGGGAGGTCGTCGGCGGTGCGGGCGACTTTGACGTAGAGTTTGGAGAGGAGGTCGCGGTTGGTGGGGGAGCGTTGCTCGATGCCGGCGAAGAGGGTGCTGCCGGGGGGTTTGGCGTCTTCGATGGTTTTGGAGGAGGGGTGGCCGGTGCGGTCGAGGAGCATGAGGATGTTGCCGAAGGGGTCTTTGACGGTGGCGGAGTAGCCGCGGGAGACCTGGGCGGGGGGATTGATGAAGGTCAGGCGGAGATCGGCGCGGCGGGAATAGAGGTCGCGGACGTCGTCGACTAAATAATAGATGGCTTGATCGGGGAGGTCGGGGTCGGAGTGGAGGACGAGTTCGGCGTCGGTGTCGGCGAGTTTGAAGTTGGCCAGGCGGGCGTCGTGGCGGAGGAGGGAGAGGCCGATGGTGTCGCGGTAGTAGCGCACGGCGGCGTCGAGGTTGGGGACGCGAACGAGCATGCGGTCGATTTTGCGGAGCATGGGGTGATTTCAGAGGTTGGGAAATCTCCGCGCACGCGTTGCGTGCGGGCTATTTAGCGGGATGAGTTATACACGCGCTAGAAGAAATGAAGAAAGGGTGACCCGGTTAAGAGCCACCCTTCCTGTGTCTATCCTGCTGTCGGGTTTAACTACCGCGGAGCAGAGTTAAAACGCTATTGGGGGAGGAGTTGGCCTGGGACAAGATGGAGGTGTTGGCCTGGACGAGGATTTGAGCGCGGGTCATGGCGGCGGTTTCAGAGGCGAAATCGGTGTCAGCGATGGTGCTTTCAGCGGAGGTGACGTTTTCGAGAGCGACGTTGAGGGAGTTGGTGGTGGAGCCGATGGTGAATTTCTGGAAGGCACCGATCTTGCCGCGAAGCGTGGAGACCTGTGTGATGGCTTTGTCGAGGATTTTCTGGGCGGCATCGAGGCTGATGTTGGAGAGGGAGTTCGGGCCGCCGGATTCGAGGCTGGAGAGATAGCCGATGGAGGAATCACCGAGATTGCCGGTGGAGACGGATTGAAGGCCGAGGGAGGCTTTGCCTTCTTCGGAGACTTTAGAGCCGAGGCTGAAAGTTGCGCCACCGCCGGTGATGCCGAAGGTTTTGCTGGCGCCGGCGACGTTGGCGGTGCTGGAGAGATCGAAGTCGACGTCGAGGCCGCTGCTGCGGTAGCTGACGTGGGTTCCGTCGGTTTGAGCGGCGGCACCGTTGACGGTGACGACGGCGTCGGAGCCGGTGTCTTTGGCTTTGGACAAGCCGAAGGTTGCTCCGGAGATGGCTTTGACGCCAACGAACTGAGAGGCACCATAGCCGGTGGAATCGAAGTGGACGATACCGCTGACGATGGAGGCGGAGACGCCGGTGGAGGCTTTGACGCCATTGACGGCATTGACGACCGCCGAGAGAGACGCGCCGGAGCCGACGGAGACTTGTTCGGTGCCGGTGTTACCGGAGATTTCGAGGGTGAGGCTGGCGGAGAGCGCGCCGGAGTTGGTGGAGGTGATATCGCCGGTGGTGGCGCTGGTGACGACGTTGACGACGACGTTCTGGGTGTTGCCGCCGGTGAGTTTGGCGGCGTTGATCTGGAGGTTGTTGATGGCGGAAGTGCCGACGGAGCTGGTGGTGTAGTCGAAGTTACCGTTGAGGAGCTGGACGCCTTGGAAGGTCGTCGAACCGGAGATGCGGTTGATGGTGCTGAGGATGGAGTCGACCTGGAGCTGATTGGCCTGGACTTCGTCAGAGGAGAGGGCCGAGGAGTTGGCCGACTGGGTGACGAGACCCTGAAGCTGATTCAGCAGCGAGCTGACTTCGTTGAGACCGCCGTCGGCGGTGGAGAGGATGTTGTTGGCACGGCTGGCGTTGTCGATGGCGGTGGAGATGCCGGTCTGTTCGGCCTTGAGATTTTCGCTGGCGATGAGGCCTGCGGGATCGTCCTGGCCGGTGTTGATTTTCAGCCCGGTGCTGAGGCGCTGCATGCTGGTGGACAGCGCCATGTTATTTTGGTTGAGGGAATTGATCGCTTGAAGCGAACCGAGATTGGTATTGATACGACTCATGGTATCCTCCGTGATACGCTTGGCCGCCGGATTTCCGTATTCGGCGGAGCAGGTTTAGGAATTAGATAGACACACGTTTTTCGCGATTTCAAGGACGGGGGCGAACATCCGTTGCCGAACCGACCAAGTGCAGGTCGCGAGTACAAAAATGGAAAAGGGGATAAGACCTAAGCCGAGGCTCCGCCTGGCGGATGGGGACGTGATTGAGTAGCGAGAACCTCCTTGTCGGGGACATTCGTGCTGTCGAATCCGTTCGACTGCATATGCTGACAAGGGAGAGGATCGGACAGTGGGATCGGCAAACTTTAGCGGACGTAGTGGCAAAATTTGCGGGAGGGAGGGGTCTGATAATATCGATTTTTCGAGCGAAAAACCGGCATTGTAATGAAAAGAGAAAATAGAGGCGCAAAGAATGCGCGTTTGCAGTGGAATTATCCGCCGCCGGAACCGACGATATCTTTTTGAGGTTTTGTCATGCGGAGAGGGTCGAGGGCCTTGGTGAGCTCGGCGGTGGGGAGGAGATTTTTTTCGGTGGCAAGCTCGCGGATGGTTTTGTTGGTGGTGAGGGATTCTTTGGCGAGTTGGGCGGCGCGGTCGTAGCCGATGAGGGGGGCGAGGGGAGTGGCGAGGGAGAGGGATTGTTCGACGTATTGGTTGCAACGGTCGCGGTTGGCGGTGAGGCCGGCGATGCAGCGGGCAGCGAAGGTGCGGGAGGCGGCGGAGAGGAGGGAAATGGACTGGAGGAGGTTGTGGGCGATGACGGGCATCATGACGTTGAGCTCGAAGGTTGAGCCGATGGGGGAGCAGGCGAAGGAGATGGCGGCGTCGTTGCCGATGACCTGGGCGACGACCTGGAGGAGCATTTCGGACATAACGGGGTTGACCTTGCCGGGCATGATGGAGGAGCCGGGTTGGGTGGCGGGGAGGTTGAGTTCGGCCAGGCCGCAGCGCGGGCCGGAGGCGAGGAGGCGGATGTCGTTGGCGATTTTGGCGAGGGAGAGGGAGATGGTGCGGAGGTGGCCGGCGGCTTCGAGGATAGAGTCTTTGGCGGATTGGGCTTCGAAGTGGTTGGGGGCTTCGACGAAGCCGAGGTTGGTGAGGCGGGAGAGGGTGGCGATGGTGAGTTTGGCGTAGTCGGGGTGGGAGTTAATGCCGGTACCGACGGCGGTGCCGCCGAGGGGGAGTTCGCGGAGGGCGGTGAGAGCGCGATTGGCGCGTTCGACGGCGTTGCGGGTTTGGACGCAGTAGCCGGCGATTTCCTGGCCGAGGGTGATGGGGGTGGCGTCCTGAAGGTGGGTGCGACCGATCTTGAGGATGTCGTCGAATTCGCCGCCTTTGATATTTAAGGCGGCTTCGAGTTGGGAGAGGCTCGGGATCAGGTCGTCGCGAATGGCGAGGGAAGCGGCGAGGTGGATGGCGGTGGGGATGACGTCGTTGGAGGACTGCTGCATGTTGACGTGGTCGTTGGGATGGATGGGGGAGTGGCCGTTGCGCGTCCCCGTCGCGAGTTCGTTGGCGCGGGTGGCGATGACCTCGTTGGCGTTCATGTTGGTGGAGGTGCCGGAGCCGGTTTGGAAGATGTCGACGACGAATTGGGTGTCGAATTTGCCGTCGATGATTTCCTGACAGGCTTGCTGGATCAGGCGGGATTGGTCGGGGGTGAGGAGGTGGAGGGATTGGTTGGTTTGGGCGGCGGCGAGTTTGATCAGGCCCAGGGCGGAGACGAATTGGCGGGGGAAGCGCAGCGAGGAGATGGGGAAGTTCTCCACGGCCCGCGCAGTCGAGGCGCCGTAGTAGGCGTCGGCGGGAACTTGCATGTCGCCCATGGAATCGTGTTCGGTGCGGGTGGGGGTCATGGCAATATTCTTTACTAATTGGGTGCGGTTGGGAATGGGTGGTGTTTAGATGAGGTGTCAAGAGAAGAGAACGCGATGGCCGCGAAGAGGGGGATTAGGGTTGGTCAGGGGAGCGCGGTGGTGAGGGGCTCGCCGGAGCGGAGGGTGTTTTGGCAGGAGTCGCAGGAGAGGTGATGGTTCAGGCAGAATTGGGCGCGTTTGCTGAGGAGTTCGAGGATCAGGTCATCGATACCGAGGGGCATGGCGACGTGGTAGCGAGTGGTGGGGTGGTCGGCGGCGGCGGCGGCGGCGAGGCCGGGGATGTCGGAAGTCCAGTGTTTGCCGGGGCCAAGAAAAAAAGGAACGATGATGATTGTGTTAGCGCCGCGCTGGGCGCAGCGGGCGTAGGCGGTGGCGATGGAAGGCTCGGAGAGTTCCATGTGGGCGGGTTCGACGATTGGATATAAGTCGGTGAAGCGCTGGTGGAAGAGGGAGGCGACTTCTTCGAGCATGGCGTTGGATTCGGAGCGGCGCGAGCCGTGGTCGACGATGACGATGCCGGTTTGGGTGGACATGGGTTGTGGATTGTAGGATGGGAGAGGGCTGAGCCGCAAGCAAAGAAATTCGTCCACGAATTGACACGAATGGACACGAATAAGAGGAAAATTCTTGGGGGCGACGGGAATTGGGAACTGAGAGTATACTCGCGGCAACAGAGAGGATATCCATGGCGAATCGGGTGGTGGAAAAGCAGGTCTTGTATGAGGGGAAGAAGGTTCGGCTGGAGATTCATCTGCTGGAGGATGATGAGGGGAAGCGGTCTCGGCGCGAGGTTTGCGTGCATAACGGGGCGGTGGTGATTCTGGGATTTGTGGCAGAGGAGCGGATTTTATTGCTGCGGAATCATCGTCATGCGGCGGGGCAGATTTTGGTGGAGCTGCCGGCGGGGACGCTGGAGAAGAAGGAAGATCCGATGAACTGTGCGGGTCGGGAATTGCAGGAGGAGACGGGGTATCTGGCCGGGAGGCTGAAGTCGTTGGGGTCGTTTTTCAGTTCGCCGGGGATCTTGTCGGAGAAAATGTACGCGTACGCGGCGTATGATCTGCAGCGGGTTGGACAGTCGCTGGAAGAGGACGAAGAATTAGAAGTGTTTGAAGCGGGATTCGATGAGGCGATCGAGATGATCAAGCGCGGGCAGATTCAGGATGGGAAGACGATCGCGACGCTGCTGATGTATGACAAGTTTTTTCGGAATGGTCACGGATGATGTAAAGAGGGTCACATGGCGTTTCAGGATCGGGCGTATTATCGGGATTCGAATGGGCCGGGCGGGGGGAGCCGGTTGATGTGGTTGCTGAATGGTTCGGTGTCGCTGGGGGTTTGGTTCGGGATCAATGTCAGGCTGCATGCGTCGATGTTTGTGACGGCGGCGTGGGTGCTGATTTTTCATCCGTTCGGGGGGCCGGTTAACTCGGTGATGTTCTGTTCGGTTCTGCTGGGGTCGGTGTTGCTGCATGAATTTGGGCATTGCTGGGGGTCGTGGTCGGTGGGGGGGAGTCCGTCGGAGATTATATTGACGCCGCTGGGGGGATTGGCGCTGGCGGATGCGCCGCGGAGGGCGTGGGCGACGTTTTGGACGGTGGTGTGTGGGCCGCTGGTGAATCTGGCGTTGTGTGCGATTTCGGCGATTGTGATTTATGTTGTGGAGAGATCGGCAGTGTGGATTCCTTGGAATCCGCTGCGGATTTCGGGTCTGCCGATGGGGGGGATTGTTTATTATGCGTGGTGGATGTTCATGGTGAATTGGGGGTTGTTTGTGTTTAACGTTTTTTGGCCGGTGTTTCCGCTGGATGGGGGGCAGATGTTGCAGTCGCTGTTGTGGGTGCGGCTGGGGTATTACCGGTCGATGTTGATTGCCTGCACAGTGGGGATCGGGGGGGCGATTGTGATGACTCTGATGGGGCTGGGGTTTTTGAAACTGTTTTTGGGGTTGATCGGGATCAGTTGTTTGATGACTTGTATTTCGATGCGCAATCAAGTGAAGGCGGAGGGGCCTTGGGCGTTTGAGGATGAGGATACGACGTATGCGGCGAGTCAGTGGAATGATTCACCGACGCCAACGACGCGGAGGAAACGGGTGTCGAAAAGGGTGATGAAGAAAGCGCAGCGGATTGCCCAGGAGGCGGATATGGAGCAGGCGCAGATCGATACGATCCTGGCGAAGGTGTCGGCGCAGGGGATGCAGTCGCTGAACTGGCGGGAGAAGCGGGCGCTGCATAAGGCGACCGAGCGGCAGCGCATGACGGAGACTTCTTCGAGTGGGAAGAAGAATCATTGGTAGGCAGGATCTAATTCTTGCGCGAGGCGTTGCACGAGATCGGCGGCGGGCATTGGGCGGAGGTATGAGACGCCTTGACCGGCCCAGAGGGAGAGGTATTCGGAGTTGTTTTGCTGGTTGGCGGCGGTGCGCATGGGGCGGGTGAGGAGGTTTTGAAGAGGATAGGGCGGGATGGGGGTGATGTTGGCTTGGGTGAAGGTGTTGGGCAGGCCTCGGGCGAGTCGGCCGGAGAAGGCGCGAGTGAGAATCGTCGTGTCGTGATGCGTTTGCGAGAGGGCGTTTTTGTAAGCGGGTGAAGCGCCGGATTCGGGGCAGGGTAGAAAAGCGGTGCCGAGCATGGCGGCGGAGGCGCCGTGGGAGAGAGCGCGGGAGATGTCGGCACCGGTCATCAGGCCGCCGGCGGCGATGAGAGGGAGTGTTGTGATGGGACGGATGCGATTGAGAAGATCGAAGAGCGGGATGAGGGCGTCTTCGGCGGGCTGTGTGAATGTGCCGCGATGACCGCCGGCTTCGGAGCCTTGGGCGATGATGGCGTCGCAACCGGCGGAGGTGAGAAGGCCTGCTTCTTCGGGAGTGGTCGCGGTGCCGATGGTGACGATGTTGGAGGATTTGAGAATGGACATTTGGCTGGGGGAGGGGATGCCGAAGGTGAAGCTGAAGATTTCGGGGGGCTCGGAGAGCATTGCTTCGAATTGTGCCGGGAAAGGGTCGGCGGGGATGGCGGGGAGGAGGGGTGCGGGTAATCCTAGGGATTGGTGGATCGAGGCGAGGAAGTTTTGCATCGGCGCGGGGTCGACCGGCGGCGGATTCGTGGTCCAGGCACCGGCGAAAAGGTTGACGTTGAGCGGTTTGCCGGGGGCGAGTTGGCGGAAGCGGCGGATGGTGGCGGGGATTTGCTCGGGGGTGAGGTAGGGGCAGGCAAGAGTGCCCAGGCCGCCGGCGTTGGCGACGGCGGCGGCGAGTTCGGGGGTGGATGGACCGCCGCCGAGGGGGGCGAGGATGATCGGAAGGGAAATGTTGAGCCGACGGAGCAGATCGTTGGTCATGGCGGAGAATTATAGAGCAATGCCGGTTCTCTTTCGTGAGATCGAGTGTTCCAGTACCTTATCGGGATCATGAAAGAAGCGGCTTTTCAACAGTGCATTCATCCGGATTGTGCTTCAACCTACTCGGTGAGCGAAGTGCATGTTTCGTGTCCGAAGTGTGGGAATCTGCTGGATATTAAGTATGACTGGTCGAAGTTGTCGGTGCCGAAGTCGATGTCGTTTTTTGAGCATCGCTGGGCGACGAAGGGGAGCGAGACGGCGGGGCGGCTGGATTTTTCGGGGGTGTGGCGGTTTCGGGAATTGATGCCGTTCTATCGGACCGAGGAGGATGTGGTTTCGATCGGGGAGGGGCGGACGCTGTTGCAGCGGTCGGATTTGCTGGCCAAGCAGTTTGGGATGAAGCCGGGGACGTTGCTGTTGCAGTATGAGGGGCTGAATCCTTCGGGGTCGTTTAAGGACAACGGGATGACGGCGGCGTTTACGCATGCCAACATGGTGGGGGCGAATAAGGTCGCGTGCGCTTCGACGGGGAATACGTCGGCGTCGCTGGCGCTCTATGCGTCGATGTCGGAGATGACGGGGATTGTGTTCATCGGGTCGGGGAAGATTTCGATGGGGAAGTTGTCGCAGGCGCTGGATTATGGTGCGCTGACGCTACAGGTGCAGGGGGATTTTGATGATTGTTTGAGGCAGATCAGGAACATCGCGGTGAATGTGCCGGAGATGGGGATTTATCTGATGAACTCAGTGAATCCGTTTCGGCTGGAGGGGCAGAAGTCGATCATGTTCCGGATACTGGAGGCGCGGGATTGGCAGTCGCCGGATTGGGTTGTGGTGCCGGGGGGGAATCTGGGGAATTGCTCGGCGTTTGCCAAGGCGTTTATGGAATTGAAGGAGCTGGGGCTGATTAAGAAGGTGCCGAGGCTGGCGGTGATTAATGCGGCAGGGGCGAATACGCTCAATGAGTTGTACACGCGGCAGAATGTGCGATGGAATGGGGGGAGATGGGATATGGGGGCGGCGCAGCGGTTGTATGCGGCGATGGATGAATCGCATTACAAGCCGAACACGGTGGCGAGTGCGATTGAGATCAGTCGGCCGGTGAATTTGCCTAAGGCGCTGCGGGCGCTGGATTTTATGAATGGGGTGGTGCGCGAGGTGACGGATGAAGTGATTCTGGAGCATCGGGCGATGGTGGCGCGGTGGGGATTTGGGTGCGAACCGGCCAGTGCAGCGAGCGTGGCGGGGATGGCGATGCTGCTGGAGGAGGGGATTATTTCGAAGGATGAATCAGTCGTCTGTATTTTGACGGGGCATGAGCTGAAGGACCCGAATGCGACGGTGAAATATCATACGGGGATTGATATGAAGGCGGCGCAGGATAATGCGCCGCGCAGTGAGCCGCATGGGAAATTGTCGAATCGACCGGTGCCGGTGCCGGATGATTTGAATTCGATTATCCGGGCGCTGGGCGGGGATCCGGCGAAGGTGAAGATTAAGCCCGCGGCGAGACCAGCGGCGGGGTCGATGGATTTTTAAGAAGAACATTTTTCACTAACCAGGATCATATGAACACTACTGTGGCTATTGCCGGCGCGACCGGGCGGATGGGACGTCGACTCGTTGCATTGTCGAAAGAGCATGGGCTTACTGTGAAGGGAGCGCTGGCGGGTGGGCATTCTTCGCTGTTGGGTCAGGATGCGGGGACGCTGGCGGGGGTAGGCGCGATGGGTGTGCCGGTGACGGCGGAGCTTGGAGCGGGGGTGCAGGTGGTGATCGATTTTTCTTCGCCGGAGGGGATGCGGCATTGGCTGGAAGTCTGCAAGACGCGGAAAATTCCGCTGGTGATCGGAACGACAGGGTTGTCGCAGTCGGATCATGGTTTGATTGATGCGGCGGCGAAGGAGATTCCGGTGTTGCAAGCGCCGAATATGTCGCTGGGGGTGAATTTGCTGTTTAAGATTGCGGCGCAGGTCGCCAAGACGCTCGGGGATGATTATGACATCGAGATTGTAGAGGCGCATCACAGGCTGAAAAAAGATGCGCCCAGCGGAACGGCGATGGGGCTGGCGGATGCGATCTTGAAAGAGACGAATAAGACGCGCGATTCGCTGGCATTTGGCCGGCATGGGGACGAGGCGCTGCGCAAGCGCGGGGAGATCGGGATTCACTCCATGCGCATCGGGGATGAAGTCGGGAAGCACACGGCCTATTTCTCAGCGGTGGGTGAACGGTTGGAATTGACCCATGCCGCCAGCACGCGGGATACGTTTGCGCACGGCGCGTTGCGGGGAGCCAAATGGTTGGCGGACAAGAAGGCTGGCCGATATACGATGGCGGATGTGCTCGGTTTGGGATGAGCACTATTACCAATACATCACGATGCCGCTGACAAAGATCGTAAGGAGCGTCCCCCCTGCCAGGACGACGATTCCCATGAGCGCATCGACCCAATCGGTGTGGTCTGACGGTTTGGCGCGATCCATTTTTATGCTCCGCAAAAGGCTCGGCACGTCCTGTGCCGGAGAGTTGTTGGCGAGTGAAGGTACAAAATGCGTGCCGAGGCCGCCTATGATTGGTGTGGATGAAAGGAGCGTCGGATGGCAGTGGCTACTTGTTCAAAATGCGGGGCGAAGAACCGGGTAGATCCCGCGAGGTCGGGGAAAGCGGTCTGCGGGAAATGTGGAACGCCGCTGGTGGTGGCGGGGGGAAGTGTGCCGGTCAATATTACCGATGCGGGGTTTGAGTCGGCCGTCTTGTCGGGCGGGGTGGTATTGGTGGATTGTTGGGCACCGTGGTGCGGGCCGTGCCGGATGATCGCGCCGGTGCTGGAGGAACTGGCGGGAGAGTCCGCGGGCAGATATGTCGTGGCAAAATTGAATGTGGATGAAAATCCGATGACGGCGCAGCGGTATCAGATTAGTTCGATCCCGACGATGTTGCTGTTTAATAAAGGACAATTGGTGGACAGGATTGTGGGATTGCAGCAGAAGAATGCCTTGGCAGCGCGGCTGGCGGCTTATCTTTGAATGGGGTCGTTATCAGGAGAGGATTTGGGCCCATGCCGCGTTGAGCCAAGACTCGGTTTTGGGGAAGGTGGCGTAATCTTTGAGGGACTCGAGGAGAGGGTGATCGGGGTGGATGCCGGCGGTTTGGAGCAGGGCATAGTCTTGAAGACTGTCGGCGAAGACTTCCCAGCGGATCGAATCGAGGGGGCCGTCAGCGCCGGGGTAGACGACGAAGGGGTCGCCGGCGGGGAGGCCGGGCCAGGCGCCGACGGATGCGTCTAAGAAGGGGTCAGAGATTTGGGCAGTACAGAAGGTGTACCAATAGTTGTAGCCCCAGTGCAGGAAGCCCTTGGCGCCGAGTTTATAGAAGAGCCAGCCGGCCATGCGGATCTTGGGGAGTGGGGTATCGAGGAGACGCTGGAGGTATGCGCCGCGCGGGCCGCAGCAGAAATAGGCCCAGGCGGGGCAGCCTGCGTTGGTGAAGCCGGGGGCGGTGACAATGCTGGCGATGGGCATGTCGGAGAGGCGTTCGGTAGCGAAGTGGAGGTCGCTCATGGCGTCCATGACTTGCATCCAAGGGGCGAGTTCTTTCAGCAGGCCGCGGGCTTTGCGGTAGTCAGCGATTTGGTCGGGGCCGTCGGGTTCGTCGGCACAGTGGAAGTAGGAACGGTCGAGGACGTTTTCGGATTCGAGGAATTGCTTGAATTGAGGGAGAAACTGTACAAGGAAGGTGCGGTAGGTCTCGGAGAGCGCGGGCGTTTCCGGGGGCCAGAGGATTGAGCCGATGTGGTCGGTGCGTTCGAAGATTCTCTGAGGGTATTTGCCGCTGGTGGGGGCGGGGGTGAAGAAGTGAGGGAACTCTACGCGGGTCGCGCCGTGTTTGAGGGCGAGGTGAATCCATCGGCGAACGTCGGAGAAGTCAAAGGCGTATTGATCGGGGGGGGTGCGGTGGACGCGGAGAAGTTGTGCCGGGCGGGGGAGGATTTCGTGGCGGTTGTTGAAGATCGGTGTGTAGACGGTGTCGTTGCCGTGGGCGACGAGGTTGGCGATATAAGCGTCGGCGAGTTGCCAGAAGCGGTCGCCGCAGGGTTCGATTTTGTAGTGTTCCCAGATGGAATCGGCTGAGAGCCAGTGGGTGACCGGGAAGTCGCGCCGAGGTTGGATCGCCAGGGAGTGGATGGTGAGGTTGACGGGGAGTTCGACGGACCAGGGTTTGGGACGGGTGAAGTCGACGTAAGCGAATTCGTTTTCGAGCGTGAGGCGGATGCGGAGCGTGCGCGGGCCGGGCTTGGTGTTGGGAGGGATGAAGAGGGAGATCCAGAAGACGCCGTTGGAATGGGGGCCGACGTGAGCGGTGGGTTCGGGGAAGAGAGGGTCCGGGCAGAGGCCGGGGACGTGGCCGATGCCTTCAACTTCGTCGGTCGGGACGTAGGTGTTGAGGCCGCGTAAAGGGACGAATCCGACACGCCGGACGCGCGGGTGCAGGTCGTCGGCGTCGAGCACCTCGCAGCGAACGATCGCTGAGTTGATCTCATCGTTGCGAAAACAGGCCTGGATGGAAAGGCGGGCGTTACGTGGAGTAAGAAGCGGGGAGAGTTGGGCGTTGCCGGGAGAGGAAGTGGGATAAACGCGATTGAGGGAGGTTTCGAGCCAGAACGCGAGGCCGTCTTTGCGCAGCGGGGTGGGCTGGTTAGCGGGGCGAGTTTGTGCTCCAACATGTGCCGGGGCGAGGAGACTTGCGGCGCTGGCGCCGACAAAGGTTTTTAGTACGTCTCTGCGGTTCATGGCGACCAAGGCGAGTGCATCCGGCAGGATTCGAACCTGCGACCGTCGGATTAGAAATCCGATGCTCTATCCAACTGAGCTACGGATGCGTCAGTAATCCGATGCATTATACGAAACGCCGGCGACGATGGTAAGTCGACCGGCGGGGCGCAGTCAGAATGAGCTACGGGCGAGATCAACCCGTTTCAGGCTCTTCGCCGGCGCAGCAAATATCCTGCTGATATCACGGGACAAAGCAAAGGTTCTGGTATCGCTATTGATGGACTGGTTATGCCGCCCCCATCGGTCAAATCGATCATGCGGTAATCGGCGGCATTTACCACGCCGTCCCCGTTGAAGTCACCGTTGGACCATCCTGTCAGGTGCTTGGCCATCCCGCGGTCGATCAGGGCGTAATCGTCGGCATTGATGCGGCCATCAAGATTGGCGTCGCCCGGGCGCGCCACAGTGATGGTTAACGACTGCCCTGCTATGGCTGGGTCAAACTGATATACGCCATCCGCCATCCAGAACGCGGCGGTATCGCGAGTAGAGGGAACGATGGTGAGGGTGGTGGTGCCAAACGTATTCCCGGCTGTAAACGTCAATACGCCGATCTCCATCTCTGTCCCGGCGGTCATGGCAAGGGAGTGGGCAAAAACCCATCCGTCGGAAGAACTAGCAGAGCCTAATCCGACCGATCCGTTTGCGAGTGTACCCCCCTGCCAATACCCGTTGAAGGGAGAAACTGCCTGGACGGTACTGAGCGCCCCGAGCGGTGTACCGCCGGAATTGTTGATGCCATAAAAAATATCTTGCAGACTGCCTGTAGCCGCGCCTGTAATGCGGGCATACACATCCAATGAAACGGTTGCACCGGGTGCGACGATGGCTGATTGCGTAGAATTAGCTGGGCGCACGTCAAGAATTAGTGGCATGGAAAAACCCTGAGCTAGTGAATGGGGCGTGATGGCATAGACGCCCGAGGTCTATGCGAAAGATGTACGCAGGCGAACGCTACAGGTTCAGGCCACTGCATATATTAAAAATGACGATGAGACAAAAAGATACATGCCCTATAAGTCTACGGCCCTAAGCAGGGCAAATGTATCAAATAGGTTCAGACATTGAAGAGGAAGTGGACAATGTCGCCATCTTTCATGATGTAGGCTTTGCCTTCGGCTCTCATTTTGCCGGCGGATTTGATGGCGGATTCGGATTTGAATTGTTGCAGGTCGGCCAAGGTGTAGATTTCGGCGCGGATGAAGCCGCGTTCGAAGTCGGTGTGGATGACGCCGGCGGCCTGGGGGCCGGTGGCGCCGATGGGGATGGTCCAGGCGCGAATTTCCTTGGGGCCGGAGGTGAAATAGGATTGCAGGTTGAGGAGTTTGTAGGCCTCCCGGGCGAGGGTGGCGAGGGCGGGTTCGGCCAGGTCCATTGAGGCGAGCATTTCGGCGCGGTCGGCTTCGGGGAGTTCGGAGAGTTCGGATTCGAGCTTGCCGCAGACGGGGACGACAACGCCCCCTTCGGCCTTGGCGCGGTCGCGGACTTTTTGCACGAGCGGGCCTTTGCCGTGGGTGTCGGCTTCGTCGACGTTGGCGACGTAGAGAACTTTTTTAGCGGTGATGAGACCTAAAGATTTGACGAGTTTTTTGTCGTCGGGGTTGGAGAAGTCGAGGCCTCGGACGGGCTTGCCGTCGTTGAGGACTTCTTTGCATTTTTTGAGGACTTCGGCGCGGGCGATGCCTTCCTTGTCTCCCGAGCGGGCGAGACGCTCGGCTTTGTCGAGGGAACTGCTGACGGTTTCCAGGTCGGCCAGCGCCAGTTCAGTGTCGATGGTGTCGATATCGCGGATGGGGTCGACGGAGTTTTCGACGTGGAGGATGTCAGGGTTTTCGAAGCAGCGGACGACGTGCAGGATGGCGTCGACTTCGCGGATGTGGGAGAGGAATTTGTTGCCCAGACCTTCGCCGGTGGACGCGCCGCGGACGATGCCGGCGATGTCGACGATGCGCAGCGCGGCGGGGATGATCTTTTCGGTGGGTTGGAATTGGTTAATGATTTTAAGGCGCTCATCGGGGACGGCGACGACGCCGACGTTGGGCTCAATCGTCGCAAACGGGTAATTGGCGGCGAGAGCGCCAGCCGAGGTGAGGGCGTTGAACAGGGTGCTCTTGCCGACGTTGGGGAGACCGACGATTCCGACTTCTAGTGCCATAGGGGGGGAGAGTATAGCGGGAAGGGTGCGGGATGTCAGAGGTGAGGCAAAGCTAAATCTTTGCGAAAGAAGATTATTGGAGAAGTTTGCGGCCTTCGGTTTCGAGTTCGCCTTGGATGCGGCCGGCCATCATGGCGAACATCCACGGAAGGTCGAGTTGCACGACGACAGCGTTATCGGTGATGTCGAGGCGGGCGGTGACGGTTTGGCCCATGCCGGTGGCTTTGAGGTCCATGTGGTCGCCGGTCCAGTGTTCGTCGATCTGGGCCATTGTGGCGAATTTGGTTTTGTATTCGGCGAGGCCGGACATGACTCGGCGTTTGGCGTCTTCGCGCGTGACTTTGTGCGGGATGGAGACGGTGATGGATTTGGCCATATGGGGGGATTCTATACGAGGAGAGAGGGTTGGATAGATGTAAAATTTGATGAAGAAGACGGGCCGAGGACGGCCCGGCTCACCTTGGAGAAGGACGCTTACTTAGGATCGCTGGACTACCAGGAGGACTTCTTCGGCGTCGAGATCATCGCCGGTCTGGAGGGGGCGGACTTGGCCGTTGACGAGGGAGTGGCCTTGGTTGATCTGGACATTGCGGGAATGGGCCCATTGCAGAAAATCCTGGAGGGTACAGAGGTGGATGTTGGGGGTGTTGAACCATTGATAGGGAAGCGCGGGCGTACGGGGCATTTGGCCGGTGAGGAGGAGTTCGGCGCGGACGCGCCAGTAGCCGAAGTTGGGAAAGGAGATGATGCCCACCCGGCCGACGCGGAGCATTTCTTCGAGGACGTCGATGGGGCGGCGGAGGGTTTGCAACGTTTCTTCGAGGATGACGTAGTCGAAGGAGTGATCGGGGAACCCTTGCAGGCCGGTGTCGAGATCGGTCATGAAGACTTCGACGCCGCGTTCGATGGATTGGAAGACCATGTCGGGGTCGAGTTCGATGCCTTGGGCGCGGATGCGTTTGCGGGCGACGAGGCGGGCGAGGAGTTGGCCGGTGCCGCAGCCAAGATCGAGGACGGAGGCGCCATCGGGGATGATTTGTTCGATAAGGGGGTCTTGCCAGCGAGACCCGGCAGCTTCGCTGCGGCGTGGCGCGGTGGAATTGTTCCACCGATGAATGAGGTCTACGAGAAGTTGATCGAAGTTCTGCGGCATTACCAAGGACCTCCCGTGGCGGCGCGCAGGAGGCGGGAGACAGGGGCGGTTTCGACGAGGAAGGCGTCGTGGCCGAAGCGCGAAGGGACATCGACGTAGGTGACGGATTTGCCGGCGCGGCACATGGCCAGCGCGAATTCCTTGCAGTCGGCCGGTGGATAGAGCCAGTCGGTGGCGAAGGAAACGGCCATGATTTTGGATTGGATGCGCCGGCAGGCTTCGATGAGGTCGCCACCCCCCCACTGCTGGGCGGCGTCGTAGTAATCCATGGCGCGCGTGAGGTAGAGATAAGAGTTCGCGTCGAAGCGTTCGGCGAAGATGCGGCCTTGGTGGGCGAGGTAGCTTTCAACCTGGAATTCAACGCCGAAATGGAAATCGGGTTTGGATTTGTCCTGCAAGCGCCGGCCGAACTTGGCGTGCATGGCTTGCTCGGAGAGGAAAGTGATATGCGCCATCATACGGGCGACGCCTAGACCTTGGGTGGGAGGGGAGGCGGCGTAGTAATTGCCGGCGTGAAAGTTCGGGTCGTTCATGATCGCCTGACGACCGACGGCGTTGAAAGCAAGGCCCTGGGCGGAAAGACGCGGGCTGGCGGCGAGGATGACGGCGCGCTCGACACGCTCGGGGAATTGTAGCGCCCATTCGAGGGCTTGCACGCCACCCATGGACCCCCCTACTACCATGAAGATGCGCGGGAGGTGGAGGACGTCGAGGAGTTTGGCCTGCAGGCGGACCCAATCGCCGACCGTGACGACGGGGAAATCGAGGGCATACGACTTACCGCTCACGGGATTGATCGACGCGGGGCCGGTGGTGCCGAAGCAGCCGCCGAGGAAGTTAGAACAGAGGATGAAGAAGCGGTTGGTGTCGAGAGGTTTGCCGGGGCCGATCATGGCATCCCACCAACCCGGGCCTTTGCTGCGCCAGGTCCGGCCGGCGGGGACATTGCGGTCCCAACCCGCGGCGTGCGCGTCCGCCGAGAAGCCGTGGCAGATCAGAATAACATTATCCCGTTTGGGAGAGAGGGAGCCGTAGGTTTCGTATTCGACGGTGATATCGCGGAGAGAGCCGCCGGCTTCCAGCGCGAAAGGCTCGTTGGCGGAGAGCTGGACGTGCTTCGGTTCGGTATAGCCAACGGAAAACGGACTATCCGGAGGATCGGCCGGGCGGGCTTGGCCGGAGCGCGGAGATTTGCTGGGATCAACCATTCGGCGGCTCACATTTTGGATGTGGAATCGCCGGGCTCAGGTGGGCGCGGTTTGCGGCCGGCGTGGGTGCTGAAACTGCGAAGGTAGGATATCCACATCATCGAAAGGCCGATGGAGTACGCCCCTTGGATCATGAGTTCCATGTAGTGTTCGGTCGGAGGGATGTGATATTTTTCCGGGCTGATTCCGGAGTAGGTGACGGCTTTGACGGGTTCGCCTTTGCCCAGGGGCGCGACTTTAATTTCAACGCGTTTGTAGAGGCCAATCTCTTTGCCACCGGCGTCTAATTTGCGCGCCACTTTTTGATCGAGGACATTCATTTCGGCTTCGGTCAGGTCATATAAAGCGCCCATGACGTACTTGCCCGGGTCATAGACGACGTCGGCGATACCGCCACCCCAGTATTCGCTGAAGAGGGAGAAGCAGAGGCGGTAGTTATCCAGGACGGCGGGTTTGCCGATTTTAAGGTTGGGGGAGCGATGCCCGAAATGCCGGCTCCAATCCGCCACTGCGCGCGAGTTCAAATTAGAGCCGTAAGCGAAATACCACATCCTGCCACACCACCCGGAGCGAACGATTCAATGCGTAACAATATCACCAAATCAGCGGGATCGCTGATTATTTGCCAAGAGAAACTGCAAAGGGGACGAAAGTGGTTTAGGAGTTGTGCAGTTCGCGTTCAGCACGGAGCCAATTGTCCAGTTCACCGCCGCCGTAGCCGGACTGGGAGATTTCAAAGGCGCGTTGAGCGACCATCTCGTATGTGACCGAACGACGTTGATGCGGCGCAGCAGCCGGCGACGCTTTGGTGGCGGCAACAACCTTCTTGGGAACCGGACTGTTGCGGACGTCAGAAGACTTGCGCTTGATTGTCTTTTTCGCTTTTGAGGCAACGGATTTCTTGGGGGTAGGCTTTTTGGCCATATTGGTATTCCTTGTTTGGCGGCGGTCGGCTGATGGTCGGCTGAAGGGCTCTCCAATATCCGATCCCGCGATAAACCGCAAGCTTTACCCATCTCCGCTTATGCTGGTTTATGTTCTTTCAGCCAGGTGAGGACCTCTTGTTCGTGTCCTTCGGGTTTTACTTTTTCGAAGACGTGGAGGATTTTTCCATCGCGGCCAATGACGAAAGTGGTGCGGACGACGCCCATGTATTCCTTGCCCATCATGCTTTTTTTCTGCCAGACGCCGTAGCGCTCGGAGATGGCGTGATCGGCATCGGCAAGAAGGGGGAAATTGAGGGTGAATTTTTTGGAGAAGCTGGTGACATCTTTCACCGGGTCAGGGCTGATGCCCAGAACAGCGACATTGGCGCTGGAGAAGTCGGCGGCGCGGTCGCGAAAGCCACAGGCTTCTTTGGTACAGCCGGGCGTGTCGGCTTTGGGATAGAAGAACAAAACGACGGGTTGTTTTCCTTTGAAGGCGGATAACTTGATCTGCCGGCCATCACTGGTTGCGAGATCGAATTCAGGGGCGAATTGACTGACTTGGGCAATAGATGGATCGCTCACAATATGTCTCCTAAAGGGTAAATACTACGCCATTTGACGTAGGCCAAAGCGGACATTTTGGCTCTTTAACTATCGATTAATAAAGCAACTTGCGGTTTTTATCCTGCACCCCAATTCTGACCGGAATTCCGTTGCATTTGAAGCGGACAGATTTGTAGCGTCTTGGCATATCGATGCCGCGATTGAGCGGGTTCGATCATTTCTGTTTCAAGTGCCAAGCTGCACAGACTGAGGGTAGTAACATGAGTGTCCATGCCCGCGCTTCGGAAATCGCCAGTTACCTCTCGGATGTGGAGGAGGAGTTTTCGCCGACTCGCCTGGAGGCGTATACATCGGAAGTAAGAGAGCTTCTGCCGACGTCGGCGCGAACGGATCTGGATGCGGCGTTTGAGCAATTGGCATTGGCGCAGGCCAGTATCCGCAAAGCAGCGAGCCGGCTGGGATATGCGGCGTTGCTGGACGGCTTGCACCTCTAGTTGATTTGGGGTGGACGACACGAGGTATATTTATTTGCCTGCAAGTTTCTTTCGGATAATGCTGTTCACTATGGCCGGGTCGACGGAGGAGCCGTTGGCTTTCATGAACATACCGGTGGCTTGACCCATCTGTTTTTCGGTGAACGCATTTTTAGCCAAAAAATCGTCAACGAGTTTCTCGGTCTCGTCGGCGGAAGCGCGTTTGGGAAGGTATTCTTCGACGATCGCCAGTTCGGTTTTGAGCTTGGCAACTTCGTCGGCTCGGCCGATCTTCTCGTATTCTTCGGTGCTTTTGCGTAGTTTTTTGGCGTAGGCCTCCACGGCCTGCTGCTCGGTGGGCTTCTGGGGGTTCATATCGATGATTTTCACATCGCTGATGAGCATGCGGATGACCTGCAGACGCTCCTTTTGCCCGGCTTTCATGGCGGCCTTCATGTCGTCTTGTAGTCGCGAAAGTAATTCCATGTTTGCTCCGTGATAGGTTCAGCTATAGTATAGGCTCTTCGGTACGATACCACCTGTTGTGCCGCCCTGCTCCGTTATCCCCCTTTTTTTACACTCTCGACCGACTCATGAGCAATTCTCCCACGCTGCAAGGCATTCTTCAATTCAGCGACGACCGTCGCGATGGTCAGCTTCGCGACTCGGCTCATCCGATGCGGGCGGTGCCGGGCAATATTGTAGTTCCGCGGGCGATGATCCGCGACCTGCATTTGCGGCCCGGCTTGGAAATCACCGGCACCTCACGCGGGAACATGCTGCAATCGATTTCGCTGATCGAAGGTATTCATCCCGACGACTACGCCCATCAGACCACGATTTATGATGCGACGGCTCTGGATCCGCAGCCTTGGTTGAAACTTGAACACTCGCCAACGGAATACACGACGCGGATATTGGATATTCTCACACCACTGGGATTTGGGCAGCGGGGGTTGATCGTGGCGCCGCCGCGGACGGGGAAGACGATTCTGCTGCAGAACATCGCCAAGGGGATTCACCATAATTATCCAGAGACGGAGTTGGTGCTGCTGCTGGTGGATGAGCGGCCTGAGGAAGTGACGGATATGAAGCGCAACGTGCCGGGGACGGTGTACGCTTCGTCAAACGATAATACGGTGGAAAAGCATCTCGATCTGGCGACGCTGGTGATCGAGCGATGCAAACGCAAAGTGGAGTTTGGAAAGAACGTGGTGGTGTTGCTGGATTCGCTGACGCGATTGGGGAGGGCGTTTAACACAGGTGGAGCGCAGCAGGGCGGCCGAACGCTTTCGGGCGGGTTGGATAATCGGGCGTTGGAAATCCCCAAGCGACTATTTGGCGCGGCGCGAAAAATTGAGAATGGGGGATCTTTAACGATTATCGCCACCTGCCTGATCGATACGGGAAGCAGGATGGATCAGGTGATTTTCGAAGAATTCAAGGGGACCGGAAACATGGAAATCACACTGGACCGCTCGGTGGCGAATCAGCGAATCTATCCAGCCATCAACATCCCGGAATCCGGCACCCGCAAAGAAGAAAAGCTCCTCCCCGAACGCGAACTGGCGGCAAGCCAAACCATGCGGCGGCATTTACTAAGCCTTCCACCGGCACAGGGAATTAAGACGCTGGTGGACGTGATGTCGAAATATAAGACGAATGCGGAGCTATTCGATACGATTCGAGTGTGAATGCGGAACGATTTATTGAGATTGGGAATTGATCCATTCGACGAGAGTGCGAACGCCCCAGCCGGTGGAGCCTTTGCTTAGATAGGGAAGTTCTTTTTCGGTGTCGGCTACGCCGGCGATGTCGAGGTGGGCCCAGGGGACTGAGTTGTCGCGGGGGACGAAATAGCTGAGGAAGGCGGCGGCGGTGAGGGCGCTGGCGTGGCGGCCGGCGGCGTTGATGATGTCGGCGGGTTCGCTCTTGAGCAGTTCGCGGTGTTCATCGCCGACGGGAAGACGCCACATTTTTTCGCCGGATTTTTCGCCGGCGGAGATGAGCTGTGAAACGAGGGCATCGTTGTTGGACATGATGCCGGCGGTGGTGAGGCCGAGGGCAACTACGCAGCCGCCGGTGAGGGTGGCGAGGTCGACGACGGCGGAGGGTTTGTAGGTTTCGATGCCCCAGGCGAGGGCGTCGGCGAGGACGAGGCGGCCTTCGGCGTCGGTGTTGGTGACTTCGACGGTGACGCCGTTGTACATGCGCAGGATATCGCCGGGGCGATAGGCGGTGTCGGAGATATGGTTTTCGGCACTGGAGAGGATGCCGACGACATGGGCGGGGTGTTTGAGTTTGGCCAGGGCGTACATGAGGCCGAGAACCGCCATGCCGCCGGATTTATCGAAGATCATGCGGCCCATTTTGTCGGCGGGTTTGATGGAGATGCCGCCGGTGTCAAAGGTGATGGCTTTGCCGATGACTAAGAGGGGGCGGGAAGATTTCTTAGCGCCTTTGTGTTCGAGGACGATCATGCGCGGAGGGGTGGATTTAGAGCCGGCACCTACGGCGAGGATGCCGCCCATGCCCAGGCGTTTCAATTCTTTTTCGTCGAGGGTTTTGAGGGATAGGCCGGTGGATTTGGCGAGGTCGGCAGCGACTTTGGCGAGGCTGGGGGGGTTGATGTCGTTGCCTGGACGGGAGGCGATGGTGCGGGCGAAGTTGGCGCCTTGGGCGATGATGCAGGCGCGGTCGACGGCGTCTTTGACGTTGGCGGTGGTGACTATCGTGAGAGTAAGGGATGGTTCGGATTTGGCAGGGTCGCGCTTGGTGGCGGTGCCTTTGTATTCGGTGTATTCGAAGTGGGAGAGGATCGCGGCGCTGGTGATGGCGGCGGCGGTATCGGCGGGAGAGATTTTGGATTCGGGGAGGAGGAGGGAGAGGGATGAGATTTTTTGTTTTTTGGCGGCGCGGATGAGGGCGCCGATGGATTGGCGCAGGGATTCGGGGGTGAGCTTGTCGGCAGGGCCGAGACCGACGACGAAGATTCGGCGGAGTTTGCCCTTGGGGAGATCGACCAGGTCCATGCCGATCTCACGGGGTTTTCCGGTGAGAACCCCGCCGGAGAGAAGGCGCGCGACGGCGCGGGAGTCTTCGCTAGAAAGAGACGATGGAGCAGTGGTGGTCCCTTCGGGAATGAGAAGCGCCAGCGCGTCAGTGACGGCGGGGATTTGGGGTTTAATTTGAATCGTTACGCGGGTGGTGGTCGGCATCATTGTTACTTTCCTTTTTCAAGACGATAGCGAATCAGCATACTGGATTCTGGGTGCGGGAGGCGCAGATCGAGGCCAATGAGGTCTCGGCCTGTCATGGTGCGGGTTTGGATTTGGTGCTCGTCGTTGACTAGCTCGACATGATAGGCGGCGTTGGGATCGAGAGCGCGGAAGGGGATTTGCATGGCGGAGTAGGGGCAGGTGCCGCGGCGGAAGATGAGGGCGATTCCTTCGTGCAGGTCTGGGCGGTCGAGTTGCCACGCTAGCCAGACGTTGGTGTCGAAGGAATAGGGAGTCAGGGGATAGAAATTGCCTTGCCAGTATTTTTGGTTGGATTTGATTTCTTCGATGTCGGCACGGGCCTGGGTGAGGGGGAATTTGGGGTCGAGGATGTCCCATTCCATGCAGATGCCGGCGGCGCCGGCGGAGCGGGCGGCGTAGGCGCTGGTCTCCCAGGCGATGGTGGCGTGCAGGGGGAGGAATTCGCTCAGGCCATAGGATTCGCACTGGTGCCAGTCGCTGCGGCCAGGGGCGACGGCGGCATCGGAACGGGTTTGGACGATGCTGCGCATGACCATTTCCAAGTCAATGCGGCGGCCGCCGGATGCGCAGTCGTCGGGGATCAAGTCCGGGCGGGCGGCGCGGATGGCATCCCACATTTGATAGAGGCCTTCGACGTAGCGGATTTCGGCGATGCCCTGGCGGTTGGGGGAGTCAGCGGCACGCCAGAAGGGGAGCGGGTCGATGTTGAAGTCGTTGCGGTATTGATCGATTTTGCCGGCGTCCATCTGCGAAAGAATCAGATGAGTCATCCATCGGCGGGCGACCGGGTTGCCGAGGTTGAAGAGGGCGCTTTGGGCGCGGCGATCGGGCGGAAAGAGAAATTCGGGATGCTCGCGGACGATTTGGGTATTGGCGGCAACGCGCTCGGGTTCGTACCAGACGAGGAATCGCAGGCCCAGGCGATGGCAGGCTTCGCCGATGGGACCCAGGCCGCGGGGGAATTCTTTGGGCTTGACGATCCAGTTGCCGACGCCGTTGGGGAAGTTGCCTTCGAACCAGCCGGCGTCGAACCAGTGGGTGTCGCAGCCGATCTGTTTTTCGATTTTAGCGGCGGCGATCTGGCCGGCTTCGGTGGCCCATTCGGGGCGGATGCCCATGCCGAAGACGGAGTTGAATTCCTGGGCGGCGACGGCGAACTTGGGAAGCTCGCCATTGACGCGCGGGACGTAGTGGGCGAGGAGGAGCTGGCGGAATTTGTTGTGGGCGTCGTCGTGGTTGCCGTGGGCGGGCATGAGGAGAATGCGCGGCGTACGGATCGATTCGTCAGGATGCAGGTGCAGATGCGTAAGCTGCATGCCGGCGGTGAGGTGGAGGGATTTTGAGTCGCGGGAGAGATTGGCGGCCCATTGGCCGGTCCAGCCGATGGCGACGAAGAGATAGTCGGAGTTGTTTTGGAGGGCGAAAAAGGGGAACGTGCCGTTGGAGGGTCGGCCGCCGACCGGGGCGAGGGGAATGGATTGGCCGGCGGAGATGGCGCGCGACGTCGGAGCGAAGCTGTTTGGCGAGGCGTCGTCGCCGTTGATCTGGTCGAGGATGGGATCGTGATCAGCGGAAGCGGGGAGGGAGACGTCGAGGGCTTGGACGTTTTCGAGGAGCGGGGAATCTTGTGTGCCGGTGTTTTGGAAGCGGAGGAGCCATTCGACGGCACCGAAGTCGTCGAACGAGCGCGGCTCGGCGGTGACCTGGAGCTTGGTGTCAGGATCGAGCCAGATGGTTTTGGCGCCTTCGGTGTGCCTGGTCCATTTCGGGAGAAGTTCGGAGGAGGGTTTTCCGTCGTAGGTGAAGGAGAATGGAATCGTCGCGGCGGGCCAATAAACGGCGGGTGCGGGTATCGATTGCGGAGAGGCGCCAAATGCAGCGGAGAGCCACGGATTGGGTGGAGGAGTGGTGGTTGCGGCGGCCAGGAGCAGGGATAGGAAGATCATTTATGCCGTGTATGACGATCATTTGGGGGATGTCAAGGAGATCGCGGGAAAAGGAGGGGAAAACCGGGGAAAGATAATGGAATTTTTGACCTCCCTAAATGGAAGAGGTCGAGGTTAGAGTGTGGGCATGTTTGAACCGAGCGATATGTCGAGCGTGATCTCCGGGGACGTTGAAGCCATTCATCCGTTTATGGTCAAGGCGGATCTGCCGGGGCGGATCGATTATGTGGAGATGCTGGCGCGGCTGCTGCCGAAGGATCGGCTGAATGTTGAGCGGCACATCACGATGTGCGACATGAACCAGGGGCCGGAACATTCGGCGCTGTGGCAGCGGATCGCCTGTTTGCTGATGACGCTTTGCGATCATCCGGCCAAGACGGTGGGGAGGCACACGATGCAGTTCTTTGTGCCGGACGGGAAGTATCGGCTGCAGGTGTTTGCCCTGCACGATCAGCATAACGGGCACTTGCTGGTGTATGCTTACAATGTATTGGAGGAGGCGTTTGCAGCGGGATTGCTGGAGAGGCCGACGGCGGGGGATTCGACGACGTATCGGCTCAGCGGAACGCGGGAACTGTTGAATATTGAGCTGCTGGATGGGAAGGGAATGACGCCCGCGCCGTATTTTAAGGAGATGCTGGGGTGGAATCGGAAGGTCGTGCGGATCACGCTGCCGACGGATGCCACGGCGTCGCAGGTGGCGGCGGTGGAGACGTTGTGCGGGTTGTCGAAGGCGAAGTGGAAGATGTAAAGGTTGCGCCGCGAAGATGCCGGAACGAAACGTCGGAAGGCTGAGATCTAGTTGGGCATCGGGAATCGGGTTTGGTCGGCGCTGGAGGCATGATAAGATGCTTTGGGGTGGCGCCGTCAAATCGGATATCCCGGATGAAACTTCTTTGCCTGTTTGGCGCGTTCATGGCGGTGTTGCTGCTGACGCCGGTGCTCACATCCGCTTCGGTGGAAGATCGCGCATCCTGCGATCAATGGTTCGAGGCGAAGTTTGAGGGATCGGCCGAGGCGCTGCCGATTTCGTTCAACTTCAATGGCAAGCCGTCGTCGGCGTTGTTGAAAACATGGAAGCTCGATCGCAGCGAGCGGAAACTCGACGAACAGCGCACGGAACTAACACTCCTCTGCACCGATCCGAACAGCGGCCTGGTCTTGCGGTGCGTCGCGGTGCGGTATCAGGACTTCCCGGCCATCGAATGGACGGGGTATTTCAAGAACACCGGCGGGGAAAATACTCCGATTCTGGAGGGTGTTCAGGGATTGGATGCTCGATTCGACAGAGGCGGGGAATTTTTCCTCCAGGGCATCAAGGGGGATTTCTGCACAACCGACAGCTATGAGCCGTATCGGCGGAAATTGGAAGCACGATCCGTGACGAAATTTGCACCGGCCGGGTCGGGGAAATCATGCGATGGTCCGGTAGGCTGGCCGTACTTCAACCTGCAGTTGCCTGGCGGCGGGGTCATCCTGGCGGTGGGGTGGCCGGGTCAATGGGCCAGTTCGTTCACGCGCGACGACAAGACCGGCCTGCGCATCAAGGCCGGGCAGGAACTCACGCATTTGTCGCTGAAGCCCGGGGAGGAAATACGCACGCCGCTGATGGCGATGCTCTTCTGGAAAGGGACGGATGTTGCTGAGGCGCAAAATCTGTGGCGGCGCTGGTACATCGCGCACAACCTTCCGAGGATAGGGGGAAAGCCGCAATCGGCGACCGCGCAAATCCAGGTGGGGGGCGGGGAGAATGACATTGCATACGTCCAGAAGTTTCTCGATGCGGGAATTCATGTCGATCTCTGCTGGCGCGATGCCGGGGGGGATGCGGCGAGTTGCTGGTTTCCAACCGGGTCAGGGCCGTACAAAATTCCCGGCATGGCGTGGCTCAACTCCGGCACATGGGAGATTGACCCGGCTAAGTATCCGCATGGGTTTAAACCGTTCACCGATTGGATTCACGCCCGCAACATGCAGTTTGTCCTGTGGTTCGAGCCGGAACGGGTGGGAGATCCCAACTCATGGCTGGGGAAGAATCATCCCGAATGGCTGCTGCCGGGCGCATCGCATGGTGGCACGCTCAACGAGGGAGATCCCGCCGCGCGGAAGTGGCTGACCGATCATGTGAGCGGCATGATCCAGTCGCAGGGGATCGACTGGTATCGCGAGGACATGAACGGCTCGGGACCGCTGCCGGCGTGGCGCAAGCATGATGCGACGGATCGGCAGGGGATCACCGAGAACTTTTATGTGCAGGGGCATCTGGCGTTCTGGGATGAACTGCGCCGCCGCCATCCCGATCTGCGCATCGACTCCTGCGCGTCCGGCGGCCGGCGCAACGACCTGGAGACCATGCGGCGGGCTGTGCCGCTATTGCGCAGCGATTTCCAGTTCCCGTCCATGCCGGGAGTGGTCGAAGCAAACCAGGGAGAGACATACGGGCTGTCGTCCTGGCTCCCCTTTCAAGGGACGGGCTCTTATTTTTACGACACGTACTCCAGCCGCAGTTTCTATCTGCCGGGGTTCGGCATGGGCGGGCTGACGCCGGAGAATACAGCGTCGCAGCAGAAGGCGTATGGGGAGTGCCGGAAGATCGCTCCGATGATGCTGATGGGGGACTTTTATCCGCTGACCGAATACTCCTTGCAGCCGGACCACTGGATCGGCTGGCAATTCAACCGGCCGGAACAGGGAGATGGCGTGGTGCAGGCGTTTCGGCGCGTGCATTGCGCCGAGCAGACCAGGACATTGAAGCTCAGCGGTCTTGAGCCTTCCGGGCAATACGAGATAACGAACTTCGATCGAGAAGGGGTGGTGAACATCTCGGGGAAGGAACTGATGGAAACAGGCCTGCCGGTGGAGATCAAGGAGCAGCCCGGCGCGGCGGTGATCGTCTATCGGAAGGTGGGTCAATCGGGGAAATGAAGGGAGGCGATCATGAGCACCCTGATTGGTGTAGGAGTTTAAGGCGACATTGAATAAACCAGACAGGCCGGTTTGTGGCGAGAATTGTTCGGCCGGGGTGCGGGAGATCGAATTGGTGATCGATTATGATAAGCCGATGCGAGTTATTTTTTCGACTGTATTGGGTGCGATTATTCCTGTTTGGGTGATGGCGGGCACGACGGCGCCGTCGACTCAGCCGGTGCTTGATGAGCGTGGGGTGGATTTCAATACGCTTTTTGATGTGCCTGAGGGATATGAGGTGAAGCTATGGGCGCAGACGCCGGATTTGTATAATCCGACGAATATTGACATTGACGCAAGAGGGCGGGTGTGGGTTTCGGAGGGGGTGAATTATCGGGAGACATGGCGGGAGCATCACACGATGCATCATCCGGCGGGGGATCGGGTGATGATCCTTGAAGACCGGGATGGGGATGGGTATTGCGATTCGTCGAAAGTGTTTGTGCAGGAGAAAGACCTGGTGGCACCGTTGGGGGTGGCGGTGCTGGGGGATAAGACGATCGTGTCATGCTCGCCGAGCCTGATCATCTATGACAATGCCGGGGATAAGGCTTCGAATAGGGAGATTTTTTTGACGGGGTTTGGGGGGAGGGACCATGACCACGGGCTGCATAGCGTCGTGGGCGGGTTGGATGGGAAGTTGTATTTCAATACGGGGAATGACGGCCCGCACGAGGTGACGGACAAGTCGGGGTGGCATCTGCACAGCGGGTCGAGTTATGTGTATGGGCCGACGGGGAATACGGGGAATCGGAAAAGCGATGACGGGCGGGTGTGGACGGGGGGGCTGGCGTTGCGGGTGGACGCGGATGGAAAGCATCTGACCCCGCTGGCGCACAATTTTCGGAACTGCTTTGAAATTGCACGGGATGCGTTTGGCAATCTGTGGCAAAGTGACAATGACGACGACGGGAATCGGAGTGTTCGGGAGGCGTGGGTGATGGAGGGGGGGAACTACGGTTATTTTTCGGCAGACGGGACGCGGGAGTGGCCGGCGGATAAGCGGCCAGGTCAGAGCACGCTGACGGCGCACTGGCATCAGGATGATCCGGGTGTCATGCCGCTGGGCGACAACACGGGAGCGGGCGGGCCGACGGGAGTGGTGGTCTATGAAGGGGGTTTGCTGCCCAAAGGTTTTATGGGGTGCATGTTTGATTGTGACGCGGGGCGAAACTGCGTGTGGGTACACCGGCCGGTTGCAGACGGGGCGGGGTTCAGGCTGGAGCGTTCGACGTTGATCAAGATCAAGGATTTTCCCAAGGAGCAGCTGGAGTCTGATCCGAAGTTGGCGCGGTTGAATTGGTTTCGGCCGAGCGATGTGGCGATTGGAACGGATGGCGCGATCTATGTAGCGGACTGGTATGACCCGGGGGTCGGCGGACATGACACGAAGGACCTGGAATGCCGCGGGCGCATCTTCCGCATCGCGCCCAAAGGGGATCATAGCAAGGCGCCGAAGATTGATTTTGGTTCGATCGACGGGCAGATCGCGGCGCTGAATAGCCCGGCGGTGAATGTGCGCTATGTGGCGGCGAACAAGCTGGCAGAAGGGGGCGAGAAATCGGTGGCGAAGCTGCTGGCGGCTTTTGCGGGGGGGGATTCCATTTGTCGCGCGCGGATTATCTGGGTTCTTTCGCGCTGCGGCGATGCGGGGGTGGGGGTGGTGGGGAAGATGCTTAAAGGGGACGAGGCGGCGCGACTGACGGCGTTTCGGGCGCTGCGCGAGGTCATGCCGGATGTCATGCCAATGGCGGAGCAACTGGCGAGCGATCCATCGCCGGCGATTCGGCGCGAGGTGGCCATTTCGCTGCGTGACGTGCCGATTGAGAAGTGTGAAAGCACGCTCGTGAAACTTGCCGAGGGATTCGACGGGCACGACCGGTTTTATCTGGAAGCATATGGGCTTGCCTGTGATCGGAAGGAGGAGGCGATCTATCCGATCCTGGCGGAAAAGTTTGGGGGCGCTGATCCGCTGGTCTGGTCGGCAAAGATGGCGGCATTCGCGTGGCGTCTGCATCCGATGGCGGCGCTGGAGGCTTTGTCGGCACGAGCGGCTTCGGAGGGTTTGCCCGCCGAAGCGCGGAGGCAATCGCTCGACGCGATTGCGTTTATCAACGATCCCCGGGCGGCGGAGGCGATGATGAAACTTGCGTCATCGGCGCCGCCGGATACGCGACAACTGGCGGACTGGTGGTGCAAGAACCGGGCGAGCAACGACTGGAAAACGTACCCGGCGATGAAGCCGATCGTCGCGGCGGCAACCGAGAAACCTGACGCCGCGACGACACGGCGATCGGCGGACCGGCTCATCGTGCTGGACAAATCCGCGGCTAAGATGGACCGGGAACGCGCGGTCCGGCGGCTTGCGGCGGACAAGGATGGGGCTTCGGTCCTGATTGGGATGGCGGTGGAGGGTGTTTTTCCGGCGGAATTTAAATTGGCGGTCGCTGAACAACTATCGCACAATCCGGATCTTGGTGTGCGCGCCTTGGCAAGCCAGTATTTTCCGCGGCAGACCCGGTCGGGAACGCCTCTACCGCCGATCAGCGAACTGGCGAAGATCAAAGGGGACGCCGAGCGCGGCCACGCGGTTTTTGCCGGACAGACCGCGAGTTGCGTGCGCTGTCACAAATTCAATGGCGAGGGGAAGGATGTCGGTCCGGACCTGACGGCGATCCGCACCAAATACGCGAGGCTGGATTTGCTCGACAATATTCTCAATCCCAGCGCCAACATCGCTTTTGGCTACGAGCCTTGGATTGTGAAGGTTAAAAGCGGCGAGGTTTATTCCGGATTCATCGTCGCCGACGGCGAGTCGGTGGTGATCAAGGAGAGTACTGGCGAACTTCGCACGCTGGGGAAGGATCAGATCGTGCTGCGGAAGAAGCAGGCGTTGTCGATCATGCCGGACAATATAGCGCTGGGTTTGAGCGCGCAGGACCTGGCGGACGTGGCGGAATTTTTGTTGACCGCGCCGGTGAAGAAGTAAGACGACGGAGCACTAACGACGGCGGGATCGTTCCCGCCTGGGTCTGATCCAGGCAGGCTCACGACAACAAGGCATTCAATCGAACGCGTCGTCAAGGAGGAGAGATTTCGAGTTCGTTGGTGATCGGGGCGAGGCAGGAATTGTCGTTGCAGGGTTGGTAGGGGAGGTCTGGTTGGCTCAGTGGTGCGTTTTCGATCGTGCCAGGCGTTTGCCAAACCAGAGGGCGGTTAGCAGGATGGCTCCGGCTTCGGCGGCTGCGGGGGTGGGGACGGCGGTGGTGGCCTGAGGGATGTCGATGGTGACCCAGCCGTTGTCGAGTGTGGCGGCGTGGGAGAAGATGGGATTTAAGCTGGCGTCGAAGGATGTAGCGCCGAAGCCGCCTTCGCCACCGAGTCCGCTGCCGCCATTGCCGCCGGTATATCCACCGCCGCCGCCGCCGCCGCCGTTGTTGGTATCGCCATCACCACCGGCGCCACCGCCGCCGAAGCCGCCGCTGGCGCTATATGATAGCGAACCGCCAGCCCCGCCGTTGGAGAAGGAGTGGCCACCGCTGCCGACGGCGTATTGAGCGTCGCCGCCATTGGTGAGGAGGCCGCCTCCACCGCCGCCACCGGCACCATAGACGCCAATGCCGCCGGCGTTGCCGCCATCGCCTCCGGAGGATTCGAGATTTCCACCTGTTGTACCCTTTGAGCCGGAGGAGTTTCCGCCGCCACCCCCGCCACCGCCGCCTGCGATGAGGAGGGGATTGCCGGAAAGGATTATGAAGGTTCCACCGCCGCCGCCACCGCCGCCATCCGAGCTGTGGGCTCCGAGGCCGCCGATTAAAAGGGTCAAGTTATCGCCAGCGTGGAGGGAAAAGGTGTCTTCGACGATGGCACCCGCGCCGCCGACGATGCCGTTTGATCCGGAACCACCACCGGCACCGATGGCGGTGATGTCGTAAATGCCGGTGACCGGGGCGATGAAGCTGGTTTCTGCGCCGGTATAGGAGATGGTGTAGGCCTGAACTGCTGTGGCAGCGGCCAAGAGAAGACTGGCGGCGGTGAAAGAACGAAGAATTCGCATTTTTCCCTCCCGTAAAGAGGCCCGGGCCATTGCTGGACGGATGATGTGCCTAATACATGGGTAAATATACATGCGAAAATTCGGGGTACAAGAAAAATCACTCGGCCAGGATTCAAGGGGGGGAGATTTCGATCTCCTTGGTGATGGGGGCGAGACAGGCGTTGTCGGTGCAGGGTTGATAGCGGAGGAGGAGTTTGAAGGGGGTGGTGGGAGTTGTGCGCAGGTGGAGGTTGAGGGTGACTTGGTTGGTGTAGATGGG
>DASRRR010000047.1:0-6742 GCA_035656825.1 Tepidisphaeraceae bacterium
GTCCTGTTCGGTAAGATGCGTATACGACATCGCTGCTCGGGCCTTTCGACGGTTGAGTCTTGGTAAACAAAACCTATCGAATCCCGACAGCGATGTCTCTCACTTGTCGGCCCTGCGTTGCGCTTCTAATTTGAATTCACCTCGAAATTTAAAATGAGTGGTTGCGGGACTTGATGAGGCAGGTATGCAAGGAGAGCGTAGCCCAGAAAAATACGGCTAAAAGGGGAGAGGAGATGGTGGTTATGGCTTGGTTCTACGCCGGATGATGCGAGCCATTTTGGATGCGAGAAATATTGGGACCCAGACCATCAAAAAACCGAGTGTCGATCCATTAAGGATTGCGGCACCTGTTGATTCACCTTGACGGAAGAATAGTCGAGCTAATATTAAGCCGATGCAGACGCTCGCGGCGAAGAAAAAGATGATGGAAATCCAGTTCTTCATATGAACCGGGCGGCTGAGGTCTCATGCCAGGCGAAGGCGATTTGCCGTTAATCGAAGGAATATCCTGCAAAAAAGTATTCCTCGGGCTTATTGAACTTGTAGACGACGATGTAGATGCCTTGGCCTCGTTCGATATCATCGTAGAAATCCATGTTGGATTCGATCATCTCGCGGGTCGGTTGGGCGGTTCCAAAGAGCGTTTCCAGTTGCACAGTTGGCAGTGGGCAGACGCTACAGAAATCTGGCGATTCGCTCACTTGGACGATATCCAAGATTGACGCGGTGCCGTCGGCTTCCATGTTTTCCACGGCTTCTTCGGGGGTGGCAGGCTTCAGTTCGCTGCCGCGAAATTCGCCGGTCTTGAAGATGTGTTGTCGCAATTTCTGAAGTGCGGCCCCGACGCTCGACTCGAACGGCACAAAATAACTCCACGGCATAGCACCCATAACGGATTCCTTTGCGTTGCGTAACGTAAGCGTGCGATTATTCCTAGCAGTGTTGTAAAAGTATGCGGAGACAAAAGGGAGGGTCAAGGACAGTGCGAAATAAGGAGGGTGGGGGAGGAGGTGCCTTGCTTGGGGGGGGGTTGTTTCTACAATCGGACCCCTTTGGAAGCGGTTACCGGCGGCGGTGATTGGTTGGTTGAAATTTTTTAGACGATAGACATATGAGCACTCAAAAGAATTTATTCGGCGCGGAAGCGAAGTTGGCGACTAAGGCGGGGGATGTGACGATTTATCGGTTGCAGAGGCTGGCGGAGATGGGGGTGGGGCATTTGGATCGGTTGCCGTTCTCGATCAAGGTGTTGCTGGAGAGTGCGCTGCGGAATACGGATAATTTTGAGGTGTCGGAAGAGGATACGAAGCGGCTGGCGAACTGGAATGCCAAAGCGCCGTTGCAGGTGGAGGTGCCGTTTAAGGTGGGGCGGGTGATTTTGCAGGACTTTACGGGGGTGCCGGCGGTGGTGGATTTGGCGGCGATGCGGTCGGCAATGCGGCGGGCGGGGGGGGATGCGCAGCGGATCAATCCGCTGGTGCCGGTGGATCTGGTGATCGATCACTCGGTGCAGGTGGATGAGTATGGGTCGGAGATGGCGTTACTGAATAATGTGAAGATCGAGTTTGAGCGGAATAATGAGCGGTATGAGTTTTTGAAGTGGGGGCAGAAGGCGTTTACGAATTTTGGAGTGGTGCCACCGGCGACGGGGATTGTGCATCAGGTGAATTTGGAATATTTGGCGAAAGTCGTGATGACGAAGGATGGGGTGGCGTATCCGGATTCGCTGGTGGGGACCGATTCGCATACGACGATGATTAATGGGCTGGGTGTCGTGGGGTGGGGTGTGGGGGGGATTGAGGCGGAGGCGTGCATGCTTGGGCAGCCGATTTATCTGCTGACGCCGCAGGTGGTTGGATTCAAATTGTATGGTCGGCTTCCCGAAGGGGCGACGGCGACTGATTTGGTGTTGACGGTGACGCAAATCTTGCGGTCGCATGGCGTGGTCGAAAAATTCGTCGAGTTCTACGGCGAAGGTTTAGATACGATGACGGTGGCGGATCGGGCGACGATTGCGAATATGGCACCAGAATATGGGGCGACGATTGGGTTTTTCCCGATTGATGAGCAGACGTTGTCTTATCTGCGTTTGACGGGGCGGGAAGAGAAGCATGTCGATCTGGTGGAGCGGTATGCGAAGGAACAGGGTTTGTGGAGGCAGAAGGGGTGGTCGCCAGAGTTTAGTGAGACGTTGGAGCTGGATTTGGCGAGCGTGGTGCCGAGCATTGCGGGGCCGCGTAGGCCGCAGGATCGGCTGGATTTGCGGAGTGTGAAGCAGAATTTTGAGTCGGCGCTGGTGGATGTGTTTAAGAAGTCGGTGGGGCAGAGCGTGACGCCGCGGCTGGATCGGTGGAGTTCGGAGGGGCCGGTGCCCGCGCTGGTGGGGAAGAATGAGGATGGGAAGGAGGCGTCGACGACGGAGCATTTGAAGGATCAGAAGACGACTTCGATGGCGACGCTGGACGATCAGTGGTTGAAGATGACGCATGGGGATGTGGTGATCGCGGCGATTACGTCGTGCACGAACACCTCGAATCCGTCGGTGATGATGGCGGCGGGACTGGTGGCGAAGAAGGCGGTGGAGAAGGGGCTGAAGGTGCCTCCTTATGTGAAGACATCGCTGTCGCCGGGGTCGCGGGTGGTGACGGACTATTTTGTGAAGTCGGGGTTGCAGAAGTATTTGAACCTGCTGGGATTTCAGACGACGGGGTATGGGTGCATGACCTGCATCGGCAATTCCGGGCCGCTGCCCGAGCCGATTGCCAATGCCATTGAGAAGGCGGATCTGGTGGCGAGCGCGGTGTTGTCGGGGAACCGGAATTTCGAGGGGCGGATCAATCCGCATGTGAAGGCGAATTATCTGGCGAGCCCGCCGCTGGTGGTGGCGTATGCGCTGGCGGGGACGATGGATATTAATTTGCAGGATGAGGCGATCGGGAAAGGAAAGAACGGGGAGCTGGTATATTTGAAGGATATCTGGCCGACGCAGAAGGAAGTGAACGACATGGTCGAGTCGTCGATTTCGCCGGATATGTTCCGCAAGCAGTATGCGGGCGTCGAAGGGGGGAATGAGGAGTGGAATGCGATCCCGGTGGCGGGGGGGGAACTGTTTCAGTGGAAACAGACCAGCACGTACGTGCAGGAGCCGCCGTTCTTTGAGAATTTGTCGAAGGAGGCGAAGGGGATTCAGAAGATCGAGGGGGCGCGGGTGCTGGTGATGGTGGGGGACAGCGTGACGACGGATCACATCTCGCCGGCGGGGTCGATTAAGAAGGATTCGCCGGCGGGGAAATACCTCATGGAGAATGGGGTCAAGCCGATTGATTTCAACAGCTATGGCTCGCGGCGCGGCAACGATCGCGTGATGACGCGCGGGACGTTTGCGAATATTCGGTTGAAGAACTTACTCGCGCCGGGGACGGAGGGGGGCGTGACCAAATATCTGCCAACCGGGGAGGTGATGGCGATTTATGATGCGTCGATGAAGTATCAGGCGGCGGGTGTGCCGCTGGTGATATTGGCGGGGAAGGATTATGGGATGGGGTCAAGCCGCGACTGGGCGGCCAAGGGGACGATGCTGCTGGGGGTCAAGGCGGTGATCGCCGATTCGTTCGAGCGGATTCACCGGTCGAACCTGGTGGGGATGGGGGTGCTGCCGCTGGTGTATAAGAAGGGGCAGAATCGCGCGTCGTTGGGATTGTTGGGGGAGGGCGTGTTTGAGGTGGTGGTGGATGATACGCTCAAGCCGGGGGGGGATGTGACGGTGCGTGTGAAGGAGGGCGGGGAGGTTCGGGAGTTTGTGACGACGTGCCGGATCGATACGCCGGTGGAACTGGAGTATTACAAGAATGGTGGGATATTGCATACGGTGCTGAGGAGGATGTTGGCGGGGAAATAAAAGAAGAATATTGGCCACGACTCGACTGAGCTCGTCGAAGTCAGTCGAGTCGTGGCTAAATAATCTAAGTTAGTCGCCGCCGAGGTCGTAGAGGTAGATGGAATTGCCCAGGATTTCGATGGGGGGGAATTGGAGGAGGGGAGTATAGAGCGGGTCGGCGGAGTCGGGGTAGAGAGTGCGCTGGAGATTGGAGGCGCTGATAGCGAGGACGCCGGTCGTGGGGAGGGGGCCGTGGGGAGGCGGCTCGGTGCCAAAGCGATAGCCGTGGGGGAGGTTTTGATAGCGGATGCCGTAGTAGGCGGGGTCGGCGGTGCCGAAGTAGGAGAGGTGAAGCGTGCGGGTGGGATTGCGGCGTTGCCAAGCGGCAAGGAGCGGAAGGTCCTGGCCCCAGTCAAGATTGGAGTCGCCGAGGAGGAAGACTCCGGCGCGCGGTCCGCCGACGGCGAGGTTGAAGAAAGGGATGAAGTTGGGGTAGATCGGGAGGGTTTCAAGCGCGAGCGTAACGGCAAGGAGAGGAAGTAGGATGCGAGTGAGGCGCGGGCGGAGCGTGTGAAGGCGCGCAAGAGAGATCGAGGCGGCGATATAGAGTAGGGGAAAGATGGGGAAGAGGTGGCGGAGGCCGATGTTAGTGTTGGAGCAGACGGCGGTGAGGCAGAAAAGGGAAACGGGAATAGCGAGAGCAAGGGATGCAGGGAGAAGGATAAAAGATGAAAAAGATCGAGCGGGTTTGAAGAAAATCGCGACGAGAGCGGCGAGGAGGAGAGCGGCGAGGGTCGTGAGGGGGGTTTTGGTGAGGAAGGCGAGGGGGAAGTAGTACCAGTGTCCGCCGAGGTAGGTAGAACCGAGTGCGAAGGCGTAACGGGCGCGGGAGGCGGCGGAGGCGAAGATCAGGCCGTTGAGGAAGGGTTCGGGGAGGAGGTGGTGAGCGAGTGCCCACTGGCCGACTTGGAGGGAGGTGTCGGGACGCCAAGCGTTGAACTCGCGGCGGGTAACGGTGGTGCGGCCAGTGGAAATCTGGAGATCCCCACGGGCAGCGCGGTCGAAGAACTGGGCGGTGTTGTAGTGGACGGCAGGATCGGGGGACGGGTTGAAGCGGAATCGGTAAGCAGACCAGATGGCGAAGTAGGTAATAAGGGCGAGGAGGAGGCTAAGGGTAAGAGCAGTGAAGAGGCGGTGGGATCGCGGATTGCGGAGGGCGGATTGTCGAATGAAAGAGATAGGCCAGGGGGTGGAGAGGAGCGCACGGGTGGTGAAAGTGAGGACGAGGATGGGTGCGGCGAGGAGCCCGGTGAGTTTGGTGGTGACGCAGGCAGCACAGCAGAGCGCGACGGCGAGGAAGCGCAAGGGCGTGATGCGTTGGATGAGAAGGTAGAGCGAGTAGGCCAATGCGGTGGTGCAGAGAGAAAGGGGGACGTCGTTTTTGACGAGCGGGGAGTGCGCGAGGAAGTTAGGATCTAACGCAAAGAGGGTGACAGCGATGCAGGCGGCAATGGGGCCGGCGAGACGGTAGGCGAAGAATGCGGTGAGGGCGCAGAGCGTGACGCCGAGGAGGAGCATCATGAAGCGGGAGCGGGCGAGGATGACATCGGGATTGTTGGCTGGGGTTTGGTAGAGAGTGGTGACACACCAGGGCCAGACCGATTGGACGTTGTTGGGAGTGTCACGGAACGCCAGGGAACCGGTGTTGGAATTGAAGGGGGTGATAAGAAGCGGGAGGGCGGCAAACTCCTTCCAGAGGGGCGGATGGTCAGGCTCGACGCGGAAGTCGCCGTCGTGGAGTGCGACGTAGCCGGACATGATGTGGGAAGGTTCGTCGAACGTGGCGGATTTGGTAGAGACGGCGGTGTAGGAGACGACGGCGAAGATGAGGACGAGGGCCGAGCAGTAGAAGAGGTGAGGGCGGAGCATGGGGAATGATGAATCAGTAAATCCGGATGATGAAACAATAACCAATGAGTAATAACGACAATTTAGTTTACCGGGTGGGGTGATCGAGGTCGAAGAGGTAGATGGACCCACCGAGGATGAGAGTGGGTTTACGGTGGAGGAAAGGGACGTAGATGGGGTCGTGGGGGTCGGAGAATTCGACAGATTGGAGGTTGGAGGCGCTGATGGCGAGGACTCCGGTAGTGGGAAGGGCGGGGGGTGGCGGAGGGTCAGGGGAGAAGCGGTAGCCGTGGGGGAGGTTTTGGTAGTGAATGCCGTAGTAGGCGGGGTCGGCGGTGCCGAAGTAGGCGAGGTGGAGGGTGCGGCCGGGATGGTGTTGCTGCCAGTCGGCCAGAAGCGGGAGGTCCTGGCCCCAGTCGAGGTTGGAGTCGCCGAGGAGGTGGAGTCCGCCACGATACCCCCCTGCTGCTGCGTTGAAGAAGGGGATGTAGTTGGGGTAGGCGGTGAGGGTTTCGATGGAGAGGGTGAGGAAGAGGAGAGCGAAGAGGGGACGGAGGAGTTTGGGGTATTGGGTGTAAAGGCGGGAGAGAGGGATGGCGGCGGCGATGTAGAGGAGGGGGTAGAGGGGGAGGATGTGACGGATGCCGATGTTGATGGAGGTGAAGAGGGTGGGGAGGAGATAGATGAGGAAGGGAATGAGCAGAAGAGATCGCGAAGGAGCGAAGGGGGACGCGAAGAGGAGGAGAGAGAGAAGGAGAATAAAAAGAGTGGTCAGGGGGGTTTTGACCAGGAAGGCGAGGGGGAAGTAGGCGAGGTGGCCGCTGGTGGAGATGGAGCCGAGGAAGAAAGAGGGGCGCGAGCGGGAAGAGGCGTTGGCGAAGATGAGGCCTTCGACGAAGGGTTCGGGGAGGAGGTGGTGGTCGAGGGCGTAGAGGCCGAGGCGCAGGGTGGGGGAGG
>DASRRR010000048.1:0-16891 GCA_035656825.1 Tepidisphaeraceae bacterium
GGGGTATCGGGTGAAGATGGAGGAGGGGGAGGGGAGGGCGATTTGTCAGGTGGAGTGTGAGGGGAGGGAGGGGGGGTTTTTGAGACCTCGGATGAAGTGAGGAGTAATGGGGGAAGACGGGCCGGGGACGGCCCGGCTCACCTTGGGAGGGGGGGGTTATTTTAGGGGGATGAGGTGGAGGATTTTTCCGGAGCCTATGGTGGGGTGGAGTTGGCCGTGGTGGTCGGTGAGTTCGCCTTCGTCGACGATGTAGAGGGAGCCGTCGGGGGCGAATTTCAGGTCGATGGGGCGTTCGAGGGCGGTGGGGTGATTTTTGAGTTGGCTGGCGGGGAGGTGTTGGGTGTTGAAGATGAAGTCGTGGACTTGTTGGGTTTCTACGTCGACGCGGACGATTTTGTAGCCGACGGGGTGGGGGAGGGGATCGCCGGCATTGGCGAAGGGGGCGAGGTCGCCGGCGAGGGGGATGAGGGCTTGGCCGTGGAAGGAGCTGAGTGGGCCGGTGGCGGGGGCGAAGTCGAATTTGGATGCACCGCTCATGGAAGGGAAGGTGGCGCGGAGGAGGGCGTTGCGGTCGGGGGGGACGAGGTTGGAGGTTTCGTGGTCGATGAGGGGGGACAATTCGGGGTAGCCGGTGCGGACGATCATTTCGGTGGGGGGTTGGAACTGGGGATCGGCGATGGGGTAGAGGTCGGCGGAGAAGTCGGGCCAGCCGTACCAGACGCCGGGGACGAGCCAGAGGAGGGAGTCGGGGTCATTTTTGACCGGGCGCGTGCCGCGCAGCTGCATGCCCTGGTTGGTGAGGTAGAGGCGGCCGAACTCGTTGAACTGGAGACCGACGGGGTTGCGGATGCCGTGGGCTTCGACGCGGAGGTCGGTGCCGTTGAGGTTGACGGAGTAGACGGCGGCGGTCGGTTTGCCGGTGGGGGTGTGGGGGATGCGGAGTTTTTTGCTGTTGGCGAAGGGTTGGAAGGGTGCGGTGACGGCGATGTCGGCCCCGCCGAAGATGCCGGAGGGGGGATTGTGGGTATCGAAGCGGTAGCCGAGGAGTTTGAGGTCGACGGCGGACTGGTCGCAGAAGTCTTTGTGACTGGAGACCCAGCCGATGTCCCAGTCGTCGATGCCGACGACGCCGGAGTTGGTGGCGGAACCGACGCCGAAGTAGAGGCGGCCGTTGGCGGGGTTGATGGCGAGATCGGTGACGGAGTATTCGCCCTGGGCGGGGAGGTTGGCGACGATGGTTTTGTGGGAGCCGTCGTAGCCGAGGGAGGAGATGACGCCGCGGTCGTGCTGGTCGCGGTGGGAGATGAGGATGCGGCCCTGGTCGACGACGATGCCGCCGATGGGGCCGCGGATTTTGAAGTCGCGGGAGTTGATGAGGGGGATGCGTGTGCCGAAGGGGTACAAGTCGATGCGATGGCCGTCAGGTTTGTAGGCGTAGAGGTGAACGTCGTCGCCGCCGATGCCGCCGGCGGCGACGAGGGTCGTCTGGTTGACGGAGTCGAAGGCGATGGCGGTGGGCGCGGTGAGGTTGCGGATGTAGGGGACGAGCTGGAAGCCGGGGGGGATGGTGACGATGTGGGGATCGAGCGGGGTTTGGGCGGAGGGGGGGATGAGGACGGGGGCGGTGCGGCAGCCGGTGAGGAGGGCGGAGAGGATGAGGAGGGTGGGGAGGCGGTTCATCGGGTGGTAAGCGTAAACCGGGAGGGGTTTGAACGCTACGGGGAGGGGGAGGTCAGCACCAAAGAGGATCAAGAAGAGAAGGGCACCAAGGGGGTAGCGGAACGAGCGGCGTCGGCTTTTGGTTTCTCCCTTTTAGACTTCACATTTTGTGCCTGCGCATGTTTTAAGGAAAAGGGGGTGATTGCTGCCGTTGCTTGCTAACCTATTCAGGTAGAAGTGACTGCAATGCGAGCCATATCAGCGTGATATATGGGCTTTGGCGCAATACAATAGTAGTTATGCACCGCTATGACGTCGCCAGCCTGATCGAAACCGCGTTCGCGGACGCCCCTCGGCCCGGTGACGGGTTCGAGGACATTTCTGCCACCAAGCAGGATGAAGGTATCGTCGAGTACTTTCGCGGCACCACTTGGCGTGGGCACGACATCCGCGATCTTCGCTACCACTCCGCGGCGCTCTCGTTCTTCACTGACGCCGCCTTCCGTTACTGGCTTCCAGCGTTCATGCTCGGCTCGATTGAAGACGCGGAGACGGCCGACGTCATCCCGGAGTCGATTCAGTTTCATTTTCGAGACGGGCGCAAAGCGAAATTGTTCACGCGTCCGGAGCGGGCGGCGATTGCAGCCTTCCTGCACGAGTTTGCGCGCCGGTGGGATGCGTCCGACTTCCAGAGGACCGCGGACCAAATCGGCGGCTTCGAAGGCAAGTCATAACCATTCGCTGCCGCGGACCAACCCGCGTCGCATCCAAACCTTCTAGACTCATATTGAGAAGGCCAAGGGAAGAAGGCGAAGGAGTTAGGAATAATTTGGTTTGCCGATAGAGCTGCATCGACAAAGAATGATTCTTGACGCTCTACTTCACTCCGCGTCGGCCGTCACGGGGAAACCGCTTATACGATTCCTCCGCCTCCGCAGCCAAAGTATCGGCGGGACCACTGCGGGAAGGAACAGCCAAAGCGGGACAACGACGGCCTCTTCGGAGTGCGCCCCCATGTCGAGAATTTCGTCGTTGTACCGCAGACCGAATCCGGCGAACTTAAAATCGATGTGGTCATTTGGTCGTGCTTCCCAGCGATCGAACGGTGAGCCGGTCGGTGGAAGGACCGAGTAGCCCCAACCTCGACGAAGTTCGTCCGGATCGTTGACGAAGTAACCCGCACGGGAGATGCCGAGCTCGCCATGGTCAGTTTCGATCTGGAGCAGCCATTGGTCTTCAGGGTCGGGATGTCCCCAGTAGTAAATTTCGTCGCGGGCAAAAAAGCTCCGCACCAACGTCTCTGCGGACAGGGCAAAAATCATAAGCGAAGACAGGCACAGGAACATAAACGGATGCATTGCAACGCGTTTCATGCCTTTAATGCTACCTCCATTGCGGGGAAGGCCAAGGGGAAGAATAGGGTAACCCGAAAGGGACAGGAGTCATTTGCAGGACATCCCGGCGCGGATGGCGGGTGGGGGTCTCCTCTCTGGAAGACAGCGGCGTTCAGCCACTATCCTCTCTATCGATGTGGACAGCGGGAGGGGAGGGAGTTGGTTGGGTCTTCTACAATGAGGAGACAGGCGGCACGTTACCGGACGCTGTCTTCCGGGGGGGAGAAGCCGACACATCGTCGCCGCAGGCGTCCTTCTGGGATGGGTCGCGGGGGGGCGGAACGATTTTTGTGCCCTTCAAAATCATTTCTATGCCCTGCAAAATGATTTTTGTGCCCTGCGAAATCGTCGCGCGCGGCGGGGGAACCGTCGTGGTGGGCGGGAAATCGGGGTGAGGATCCGTTATCCGGACGCGGCGGGGGTGCGCGTCTGGGCTTGAGCCGAAGAGTAAGAGTTCAGCACCAAAGAGGATCAAGGCACCAAGGCCACCAAGGAAGGAATTGATTCTTTCTTGGTGGCCTTCTCTTCTTGATCCTCTTTGGTGCTGAACTCTTACTCTTATTTTCCCCGAACGTATTACTTGAACATGTCCTGAACGGTGTCGCGTTCGCCGGTGAGTTCGGCGTTGGTGGCGGCGATTTTGTGTTGTCAGAGGACCTGAAATTCGAGGAGCGTGGAGAGGGTGGGAGAGAGGCGGAGTTCCAGGGCATAGTGGATGGAGAGGAGGTCGTTGGTGTAGGAGGGGGGAAGATATTGCGGGAGAGGAAGGTGGATTGCGGAAGCGGAGGAGAGGGTTTGGCGGGAAAGGATGTGGGATTCGCGGATGCCTCGGCCGGTGGTGTAGAGGAGGAGGGTGAGGGAGGTGGATGAGTGAGAAGGGGAAGAGGCGGTGACGGTAAGGGCGGAGCCAGGCGGATAGGTGGAGTGGGGGAGGGAGAGAGTGAGGGGGCCGGTGGTGGAGTTGAGTGGGGAGCCGGCGGGTGAAGAGGGAAGAGGTGGAGGAGGAGCGAGATGGGCGGAGAAGGAGAGGTCGAGGGGGTCGGCATGGGCGAGGTCGGCGAGGAGATTGAAGGTCCAGCGGATGCGGTTGTAAGGGAGGAAGAAGGAGGGCGGGCCGGTGGGCGGGGTGAAGGGAAGGGAGCCGGCGGGGAATTGGGCAGGGTCGGTGGTGTCGAGGAGGGAGATACGGATGAATGGGGATTTGAAGAATTCGGCGGTGGGGGAAGTGGCGGTGTCGATGAAGCCGACGAGATCGATGCGAAGGCGTTTGACCCGGCGGAGGGAGAATGGGGAGCGGAGACGCCAGCGGAGGGTGGCGGGGATGTTTGGGGTGAGGGGGTCGGCGGAGAGGTTCAGGACGACGTGGGGGCTGCGGAGGAGGGAGATGAAGAGGGAGAGGGTGGCAATGGTGAAGACCAGGACAAAAAGGGCGAAGGGGAAAAGAGCGACGGTCAGGGGGATATTGGGGAAGTGGTTTTGCCAACTGGCGAGGCAGTCGGAGAAGAAGACGGAAAAGGTGCCGGCCAACATCAGGGTGGCGAGGAAGAAAGCGAAGAAGTTGGAAAAGGGCTGGTGGTTGGAGTGGAGACGACGGGGAGTAGAGAGTTCGGTCGAGATGGGGTGGTGGACATGGAGGAAGGTGAGGAGTTGGGCGAGGAGGCCGGCGGCGCCGGCGAGGGTGAAGAGCAGCGGGGTTAGGCCCAGGAAGAAGGTGGGGGTGAAGTTGCGGAGGAGGACGGAGTCGGCGGGGTCGGCGGGGTTGACGTAGCAGGTGGTTTGGGTGCGGGGTCGGAAGGGTTTGAGGTCGTTGGCAACGGAGTTGTAGGAGGAAGTGGAGAAGTCGGGGATGAAGTTGAAGCGGGCGCCGGTGTAGGGGTGGTGGTTGAATTGGTATTGGTAGCGGATTTCAGGGGAGTAGGTGGTGGATTTGGAATCGTGGTGGGTATGAATGGTGGAGGAGAGGATGGTGCAGGGGGTGGGGAGCCAGGAGCGGGCGTGGAGGACGTTTTGGGTGGGGATGAGGAAGAGGAAGTAGAAGAGGATTAGGCCGATGGGGATGAAGAGGAGGAAGAGCCAGTTGGGGAAGGAGAAGAAGGAGCGCCAGGGGGTTGGGTGGTAGAGGAATGGGGACACGGGTTGACGGGGCATGGGGGGAGTTTACGGGAAAGGGGTGTGGGGGCGATTAGAAAAGTAGGAGGAAAGTTGAGGGGGGGGTTGGCTGCTGATTATTCAAAGTCTCCTTGAGAATGATTGGGAAAAAAAGAGCACGGGTTGAAAACCCGTGCCACGAGGTTGGAATTGTCTTCCAGTGTTCGGAAGTGATGAGATTTGACGGGGTGCGGATTATTTGAGCATATCTTTGACGGTGTCGCGTTCGCCGACGAGTTCGGCGTTGGTGGCGGCGATTTTTTGTTTGGCGAATTCGTCGAGGGGGAGGTCTTTGATGACTTCGTAGGAGCCGGGGGTGGTGGTTTTGACGGGCATGCCGGCCCAGACTTCGGGGTCGAAGCCGTAGAGGCCGTTGGATTTGACGGCGATGGAGTGGACCTTGCCGGGGGTGACGAGGTCGTGGACGTGGTCGACGAGGGCGTTGGCGGCGGAGGCGGCGGAGGAGGCGCCGCGGGCGGCGATGACGGCGGCGCCGCGCTTGCCGACGGTCTCCTGGAATTCGCCCTTGAGCCACTCGACGTGGCCGATCTTGTCGGTGGCGGGTTTGCCGTTGATCTTGGCGAGGTGGAAGGCGGAGAACATGGTGGGGCTGTGGTTGCCGAAGATGAAGACGTCGCTGACGGCGGTGAGCGGGACGTTGGCCTTCTTGGCGAGTTGGGTGGCGGCGCGGTTCTGGTCGAGGCGGACCATGGCGGTGACGCGGTCGGGGGTGAGGCGTTTGAACTGGGAGGCGGCGATCATGGCGTTGGTGTTGGCGGGGTTGCCGACGACGGCGACGCGGCAGTCGTGGGCGGCGACGCGGTCGATGGTTTGGCCTTGTTCGATGAAGATTTTGCCGTTGTCTTTGAGGAGGTCGGCGCGTTCCATGCCTGGGCCGCGGGGTTTGGCACCGACGAGGCAGCACCAGTTGGCGTCTTTGAAGCCGACGGCGGGGTCGGAGGTGAGGACCATGTCCTGGAGGAGGGGGAAGGCGCAGTCGTCGAGTTCCATGGCGACGCCTTTGAGGGCGTTCATGGCTTTTTCGACGGGGACTTCGAGGAGTTGGAGGATGACGGGTTGATCGGGGCCGAACATTTGGCCGGAGGCGATGCGGAAGACGAGGGCGTATCCGATTTGGCCGGCGGGACCGGTGATGGCGACGCGGATGGGCTGTTTCATGGCTATTCCTTTTGCAAAATCTTTACGAACGGTTGTGTGGGGGGAGATTATTAGGAAAGCGGCGGCTCTTTCAATCTTTGGGAGGGATTAATAGGCTGGGGATTATGAAGACTCTTGCTCGGCTGATTGTTGCGGGGTTGGTGCTGGTGCTGGCGAAGGGGGCGGGGGCGCAGCAGCGGATTGAGTTTACGCAGGAGACGCTTTCGAATGGGCTGCGGGTGATTTATGCGCCGTTGCATAATGCGCCGGTGGTGTCGGTGCATGTGCTGTATCATGTGGGGTCGCGGGATGAGCGGGAGGATCGGCAGGGGTTTGCGCATATGTTTGAGCACATGATGTTTCGAGGATCGGCGCATGTGAAGCCGCAGGAGCATATGAAGCTGATTAATTCGGTTGGGGGGGATTGCAACGCGTATACGGCGTTTGATCAGACGGTGTATCACGAGTCGCTGCCGGCGAATCAGTTGGAGCTGGCGTTGTGGCTGGAAGCGGATCGGATGGCGTCGTTTAAGGTTTCGGATGAGATTTTTAAGACGGAGCGGAATGTGGTGGCGGAGGAGTGGCGGCGGGACATCAATCAGCCGTATGGGACGTTGTATGAGGATTTTTTGGCGCATGCGTATACGACGCATCCTTATCGGTGGACGCCGATTGGGAATATGGAACATTTGAGGCGGGCGCGGGTGGAAGAGTTGCAGGATTTTTTCAATACGTATTATGTGCCTAATAATGCGATCTTGGTGGTGGCGGGGGATTTTGAGGGGTCGGCGGCGCGGGAACTGGTGAAGAAATATTTTGAGTGGATCCCCCCTACTGCTGCTGTGCCTCGGAATATTCCCAGGGAGCCGGTACAGAAGGAGGCGCGGAGTTTTACGGTGACGCAGCCGGTGCCGCTGCCGCTGGTGGCGATTGGGTATCATGTGCCGGCGCAGCGGGATGCGGATCAATATGCGCTGACGTTGTTGTCGTCGATATTGGGGGATGGGGGGTCGTCGAGGTTGAGCCGGGTGCTGGTGCATGGGGAGCATCCGGTTTGTTCGGATATTATGAATATCAATGCGACGCTGGAGGATCCGGGGATATTTGGGGTGGGGGGATTGGCGCTGGCGGGGAAGGGGCCGGAGGTGGTGCAGAAGGGTTTGGAGGAGGTGATTGCGAATCTGGTGCAGGATGGGGTGACGCAGGAGGAGCTGGATAAGGCGAAGACGCAGTATCGGACGGCGCATGTGAAGGGGTTGCAGACGGCGGATGATTTGGCGTCGCAGCTCGGGGATGAGGCGCTGGTGGATGGGGATGCGAATCGGGTGAATACGGATCTGGCGGCGGTGGAGGGGCTGACGACGGAGGATTTGCAGCGGGTGGCGCGGAAGTATCTGGTGGCGACGAATTCGACGACGATGGTGGTGAAGTCGAGTATTTTGGGGATGTTGGCGGCGAAGGCGAAGGCAGCGACGGAGCCGGCGATTATGAATGCGCCGGTGGCGGCTTCGACGAGGCCGGTGGAGACGCGGCATGTGGTGTTTCCGGGGGGGTATCCGACGGAGCCGCCGGTGTCGAAGTCGATCCTGGCAGCGCATTTTAATCAGGGGGAGGAGTCGGTGGTGGATGGGGTGCGGGTGATTGTGCTGGAGGATCATCGGTTGCCGATGGTGAGCTTTGGGCTGACGATGCGGGCGGGGTCGCATTCGGAGGCGGTGGGGAAGGAGGGGCTGGGGAGCATGACGGCGGATTTGTTGCGGCGGGGGACGACGACCCGGACGCGCGAGCAGATTGACGCGGATTTGGATTCGCATGGGATATGGATTGGGGCGTATGACGGGGGGGATTTTATTCGGGTGAGCGCAAACTGCATGGCGGATCAATTGGATCATGCGGCGGAGGTGTTTGGGGATGTGCTGAAGCATCCGGCGTTTGCGAAGGGGGAGTTTGAGAATTTGAAGAATCAGACGTTGAGCAGTTTGAAGGTGTCTTTGGATGAGCCTGAGACGGTGGCGGGAAGGGAATTGTCGGCGGCGATGTATCCGAATTCGCCGCTGGGGAGGTTGACGACGCCGCGGTCGATTGGGGGGATTACGCTGGAGGATGTGAAGGGGTATTACGGGCGGGTGTATCATCCGACGAGTGAGGCGTTTTTGATTGTTTCGGGGGATGTGACGAAGGAACATGCGCTGGCGATGGCGGAGGGAGTGCTGAAGGATTTTGCGAGTGCGCCGTTGCCGATCGTGGATTACACGGTGCCGGCGACGCCGACGAAGGGGCGGATTATTCTGGTGGATCATGCGGAGTCGAAGCAGGCGATGATTCGGATGGCGATGCCGGCGTTTGATGTGCATTCGGGGGATAAGTATGCGGGGAAGGTGATCGGGGAGATTTTGTCGGGGGATCTGGATGCGCGGCTGACGCGGTATGTGCGGGCAGAGAAGGGACTAGCGTATAGCGTGTGGGGGCATTTTTCGCCCGGGAGGCATGCGGGGACGTTTTCGGCGGGGACGGAGACGAAATTGGAGACGGCGGGGGCGGCGATTGATGCGATGTTGAAAGTGTTTGCGGATATGACGAAGGCCGAGGTGACGAGCAAGGAGCTGGAGTCGGCCAAGTCGAGCATTACGGGGTCGATGGTGATGCGGATGCAGACGATTGATCAGCAGGCGGATATGCGTGGGCAGGGGATTTTGGATGGTGAGCCGGGGGATTATTATGATCGGTATCCGGGGAATATCGCGAAGGTGACGGCGGCGGAGGTGCAGGCGGTGATGAAGAAGTATGTGGATGCGGGGAAGTTAACGGCGGTGGTGGTGGCTCCTGCAAAGGTGAAGGAACAGCTCGACCATATTGCGGGGGTGGAGGTGATGGGGATGCGGTGAGAACGCCCTGCAAGCGGGGCGGCTACACGAAGAGGTTCATAGCATGATTTCGGACATGTCGGGTTCGCCGGGGTTGTAGCGGATGTTGATGGGGCGGCCGGGGGGGAAGTGGGTGGCTTTGGAGCCTTCGATGGTGCGGTGGACTTGATAGTCTTTGCCGCGGGCGGTGTAGGTGGCGGTGATGTCGGTTTTGATTTTGCGGAGGTCGCGTTCGATGACGGTGCGTTCGGCGGCGGTGAGGACGCGGCCTTCGGTGATGGAGGTCATGCGGCGGCGGTCGGTGAAATAGAAGCGGACGAGGAGGAAGAGAGTGGTGGCGAAGAAGACGGCGGCCATGAAGATGAGGACGTAGGTGACCATGATTGTGAGGGAGAAAATACTCGGAAAGGGACGGGCTATCCACCGAGGTAGGCGGCTTTGACTTCGGGGTCTTGGAGGAGGTTGGAGGCTTGGTCGGATTTGAGGACTTGTCCGGTTTGGAGGATGTAGGCGCGGTGGGCGAGGGTGAGGGCCATGTGGGCGTTTTGTTCGACGAGGAAGACGGTGGTGCCGTTGCGGTTGATTTCGCGGATGATGTCGAAGATTTTGCGGACGATGAGGGGGGCTAAGCCGAGGGAGGGTTCATCGAGGAGGAGGAGTTTGGGGTGTTGCATGAGTGCGCGGGCGATGGCGAGCATTTGTTGTTCGCCGCCGGAGAGGGTGCCGGCGTTTTGGTCGCGGCGGTCGCCGAGGACGGGAAATAATTCGTAGGAGTGGTTTTCGTCTTTTTTGATTTGTTGGCGGTCGCGTTGTTGGTAGGCACCGAGGAGGAGGTTTTCGCGGACGGTGAGGTTGGAGAAGATTTGGCGGCCTTCGGGGACGTGGGAGATGCCGGCGCGGACGATTTGGTGGGGTTGTAGGCCGATGAGGGATTGGTTGTTTTGCCAGGTGATTTGGCCGGAGCGGGGTTTGAGGAGGCCGCTGATGGAGCGAAGGAGGGTGGTTTTTCCGGCACCGTTGGAGCCGATGAGAGTAACGATTTCGCCGTCGTTTATTTCGGCGGAGACGCCTTGGAGGGCGGAAATCGCGCCATAGCAGACGTGGAGGTTGTCGATGGTTAGCAGTGACATGGGTTAGTGGGTGGGTTCTCCGAGGTAGGCTTCGATGACTTTGGGGTGGCACTGGATTTGGGCGGGGGGGCCTTCGGCGATGGTTTCGCCGTGGTCGAGGACGGTGATGCGGTCGCAGATGGACATGACGAGTTTCATGTCGTGTTCGATGAGCCAGATGCCGATTTGGAATTTTTCGCGGACGAAGCGGATGAGGCGGATGAGGTCTTGTTTTTCGTGGGGGTTCATGCCGGCGGCGGGTTCGTCGAGGAGGAGGACTTTGGGGCGGGTGGCGAGGGCGCGGGCGATTTCGAGGCGGCGCTGGGAGCCGTAGGGGAGATTGGTGGCGAGGTCGTGGGCGCGGTCGGCGATGCCGAAGGTTTCGAGGAGGTCCATGGCGTCGCGTTCGTGGGAGCGGTCTTCGCGGGTGTGTTTGGGGGAGCGGAGGACAGCGCCGAGGAAGGAGTGGCCGATGGATTGGTTGAAGCCGACGATGACGTTGTCGAGGACGGAGAGTTCGGAGAAGAGGCGGATGTTCTGGAAGGTGCGGGCGATGCCGAGGCGGTTGATGCGAAAGGGTTTGCGGCCGGATATGGAGCGGTTGTTGAGGAGGACCTGGCCGGTGGTGGGGCGGTAGACGCCGGTGACGATGTTGAAGGTGGTGGTTTTGCCGGCACCGTTGGGGCCGATGAGACCGATGAGGTCGCCTTGATTGAGGGAGAGGGAGAAGTCGGAGAGGGCTTTTAGGCCGCCGAAGTTTACGGAGAGGTTTTTGATTTCTAAGAGGGACATAAGAGCTACTGGCTACTTGCTACTGGCTACTCGGGGTTTTTTGAAGCGGAAGAATTCACGGTTGCCCAGGAGGCCTTGGGGGCGGAAGAGCATCATGAATATTAACATGAGGGAGTAGATGACGAGGCGGTATTGGGAGAGGAAGCGGAGCCATTCGGGGAGGATGGTGAGGATGGTGGCGGCGAGGATGGAGCCGGTGATGGAACCGGAGCCGCCGAGGACGACCATGACGACGATGTCGAAGGATTTCATGAAGCCGAAGGAGCTCGGGTCGAGGTCGCCGAACCAGGTGGCCCAGAGGGCGCCGGCGACGCCGGCGAAGAACGCGCCGATGGCAAAGGCGGCGACCTTGTAATAGGTGGTGTTGACGCCCATGGCGGCGGCGGCGATTTCGTCGTCGCGGATCGCGGCGAAGGCTTTGCCTTTGGAGGAGTAGGCGATGCGCCAGACGGAGACGACGCAGATGACGACGGCGGCGAAGACCCAGAAGAAATTGGCGAGGATGGGGATGGCGTGGAGACCGGAGGAGCCGCCGACGTCGAATGGGCCTATGGAGTCGGTGTTGACGATGACGATGTTGATGATTTCACCGAAGCCGAGGGTGGCGATGGCGAGATAGTCGCCGCGGAGGCGGAGGCAGGGGATGCCGATGAGGAGACCTGAGAAGGCGGTGACGAGGCCGGCGAGGAGGATGGTGGTGAGGTAGAGGAGGCTGCCAGTGAGGCCTGTGGGGAGATGGTAATGTTTGAGGAGGATGCCGGCGGTGTAAGCGCCGACGGCGAGGAAGCCGGCGTGGCCGAGGGAGAATTGGCCGGTGATGCCGTTAATGAGGTTGAGGGAGACGGCGAGGATGATGTGCAGGCCGATGAGCATGAGGACTTGGTAGAAGTAGGGGTCGAGGTTGGATTCGAGGAGGGATTTGACGGGGTAGAGGGCGGCGATGAGGAGGAGGATGGAGAGGTTGAAGACCCAGGCGGGGATGCGCGGGTGAGGGAGGGAGGGGAGGATGGCTGGGGAGGTTTGGGACATTTTATTGAACAATGATGGGTGGAAGAGGGAGATGTTTTTGTGGTGGCACGGCTTTGCAAGCCGTGCAGGATGGGTTGAAAACCCATGCCACGTTAGGAGGGAAAGGTGAGTGATTTTTATTCATTTAGACTTTCTCGGTGATGTTGCGGCCGAAGAGGCCGGTGGGTTTGATGAGGAGGATGAGGATGAGGATGACGAAGGCGACGGCGTCGGCGTAGCCGGTGTATTGGGAGGGGAGGTAGGCTTTGACGAGGGTTTCGGTCATGCCTAGGACCAGGCCCCCGACTACTGCGCCGGGGATGGAACCGATGCCGCCGAGGACGGCGGCGACGAAGGCTTTGAGGCCGAACATGATGCCCATGAGGGGTCGGACGTCGTAGCGGATGCCGTCGAGGACGCCGGCGACGGCGGCGAGACCGGAGCCGAACATGAAGGTGAAGGAGATGATGCGGCCGGTGTTGACGCCCATGAGGGAGGCGGTGTCGAAGCGGTGGGAGACGGCGCGGAGGGCGAGGCCGGTGCGGGTTTTCATGACGACGTAGGTCATGTAGATCATGAGGAGGAGGGAGAGCGTGAGGCTGAGGAGATCGAATTGGGTGAGGGTGACGCCGGCGGGGAGGAAGGGGCAGTTGAGGGTGGCGGAGAGGGCATGTTTGACGCTGTCGGGGTAGGTGCGAGGGGTTGGGCCGAAGAGTTTGGGGAGTTGGGCGAGGTTTTCGAGGAGGAGGGAGACGCCGATGGCGGTAATGAGGAGGACGAGGCGGGGGCGGTTGCGGAGGGGGCGGTAGGCGAGGTATTCGATGAGGAAGCCGAGGATGGCGCAGGTGAGGATGGAGCCGGCGAAAGTGAGAGTGAGGGAGAGCCAGAGTGAGAGGCCGATGCCGAGGGTCCAGGTGGAGATGTAGTAACCGGCGACGGCACCGACCATGTAGACGTCGCCGTGGGCGAAATTGATGAGACGGAGGACGCCGTAGACCATGGTGTAGCCAAGGGCGATGAGGGCGTAGGTGGAGCCGATGGAGAGGCCGATGATCAGTTGCTGGATGAGGACCTGCATGGGTTGTTTAATTCGGGGAGTCCGAGCCCGGCCCTGCGGGCCGCCGCTAAACGGAATTACTGGGGGGTGATGGATTCCACGGGGATTTGTTTACCGTGTTCGATTTCCAGGATGACGATGGGTTTGAGGGCGTTGCGGTTGGGGTCGATGGTCATGGGGCCGGTGGAGGCGGGAAAGTCTTTGGTGTTGGCGAGGGCGGTTTTGATGTCGGAGGAGTTGGCGTGGCCGGCGCGTTTGATAGCGTCGAAGAGGAGCATGGCGGCGTCGTAGCCGGTGATGGCCATGGCGTCGGGGTCGGTGTTGTATTTGGCGCGGTAGTCGGCGACGAGTTTTTGGAGGGAGGGGCGAGGGTCGTCGATGGAGCAGTGGTTGGTGTAGAAGCAGCCGTCGACGACGGAGCCGAGTTTGAGGGTATCGGGGGAATCCCAGCCGTCGCCGCCGAAGAAGGGGACGGTGATGCCGAGTTCGCGGGCCTGGCGGAGGATCAGGCCGATGTCGGTGTAGTAGCCGGGAGCGTAGACGGCGTCGGGGTTGGTACCTTTGATGCGGGTGAGCTGGGCTTTGAAGTCGCGGTCGCCTTCGCGGTAGGATTCGTCGGAGACGAGGTCGCCTTTGCCTTCGTATCCCTGGCGGAAGAATTTGGCGAGGCCTTTGGAGTAGTCGTTGTTGACGTCGGTGAGGATGGCGATTTTTTTCCAGTTGCGTTTGGCGGCGAATTGAGCGCCGACGAGGCCTTGGAAGTCATCGGTGAAGCAGGCGCGGAAGATGCAGTCGCCGACCTGGGTGACGGCGGGGTTGGTGGAGGAGGGGGAGAGCATGGGGATGCCGTATTTCTGGCAGACCCCCCCTGCCGCGAGGGAGCGTTTGGAGGCGACTTCGCCGAGGATGGCGACGACTTTGTCGCGGTTGATGAGTTTTTGCACGGCGGAGACGGCTTCGTCGGTTTTGGACTGGTCGTCTTCGGTGATGAGCTTGATTTGTTTGCCGAGGACGCCGCCGGCGGCATTGGTTTGATCGACGGCGAGTTGGATGCCGTTGTGGGTGGACTGGCCGAAGGTGGCGGTGTCACCGGTCATGGAGCCGTATTCACCGATGGGGATTTCGGAGCCGGTGGCTTCGGCGCCATGGCCGCTGTTTTTGTCTTTGCATCCTGAGAGAAGGAGTCCGAGTGAGCCGATGGTCAACACCCCAGCCAGCAGCAAATGCCTCATGTGATTGATCTCCGAAGGAGGTGTGACGGGAAAACGTATGCGCGCAGTGGTCGTGGAGGAATGTAGCGGGGGAGGGGAGATGTCGCAATATAAGCTGAGGGGTGGGAGGGATTTATTTATGAAAGAGAGATCCGGCAGCTTCGCTGCGGCGTGGCGCGAAGGGAATGAGATGGATTTTAATGGGACAGGCGCTCGACGGCTTTGTGGATGCGCTGCCGGGCTTTGACGAGTTGGCGGCAGGCGTCTTCGATGTCTTCAAGGACGCGCTTAGGAAGATGCGGAAGGACTTCGTTGGTGTAACCCTTTAGGCGATCGGGGGAGAATTCTTCCTCGATGTCGGAGAGATACATTGCAACGTCGGCGTGGCTAAACAGGGTCTTCATAGATCCACCATTCCTTTCCCAGCGTAAGATTTTGCGGGCGCGGCGGTGATTGATCAGAGGTGAATGAACTACGCTAGCGATGGCCCCCCTGCTGCTGCAAACAAAATCTGGAGAGAATTGGGGCGGGTCGATTTTTGACGGAAGGATGAGGATCGGGAGGATGGGAATGATCAGATGAAGACGTTTGTGGATCATGATGTGGAGTCGTTTGCCGCCGAACTAAATGAGCGGGGGTTTAAGGGGGTTCATGCGCGGAAGGCGCTGCGGGCGTTTTATCGGGGGGAGGAGTGGCCAGGGGGGCCGAGATTGGTGAAATGGCTGGAAGAAATGGCGCGGAATCGGCTGGCGCGGGTGGCGCATGTTCATGACAGTGCGGATGGGACGAAGAAGTTGTTGCTGGCGTATGCGGGAGGCGGGTCGACGGAGGCGGTGTTGATGCCGGCGGAGCATCGGGAGGATCGGGCGGCGTGTTGCGTGTCGTCGCAGATCGGGTGCGCGATGGGGTGCGATTTTTGCGCATCGACGAAGTCGGGGCTGGAGCGGAATCTGTCGGCGGGGGAGATCGTGGAGCAGTTTGTGCATTTGAAGGCGCAGGCGGGGAAGATGGAGAGGAGGATTACGTCGTTGGTATTTATGGGGATGGGGGAGCCGATGCATAATCTGGAGAATGTGATGGGGGCGATCCGGCGGATTGGGCATGCGGACCTGGGAGGGCTGGGGTGGAGACAGATTACGGTGTCGACGGTGGGGATTGTGCCGGGGATCAGGGCGCTGGCGGCGGCGGATTTGAATGTGCATCTGGCGGTGTCGCTGCATGCGCCGGATGACCAGACGCGGGCGAAGATTATTCCGGCGAATCGGAGATACAAGGTAGCGGAGGTGATGCAGGCGGCGCGGGAGTTTGAGCAGAAGACGGGGAGGATTGTGACAATTGAATATACATTGCTGGCGGGGGTGAATGATTCGCCGGAACAGGCGGAGGCGCTGGCGGGGTTATTGGAGGGGTTCCGGGCGCATGTGAATTTGATTCCGTATAATCCGATCGGGGGAGCGGGAGTGTCGGGGGTGGTTTATTTGAGGCCGGGAGAGAAGCGGATTTTGAATTTTCTGGATATTTTGCGGACGAGACGGGTGGTTTCGCATATTCGGGTGACGCGCGGGGATGATGTGGCGGCGGCGTGTGGGCAACTTCGTCGCAGTTTGGTGTGATGGCTTTATTGGAGGAGATTTGCGCCCTACAATTTATGGCGTGATGTCAAACAAGATTGTGCTGTTTATCTGTACGGGGAATTATTACCGGTCGCGGTTTGCGGAGTATTTGTTTAATACGCTGGCGGAGCGTCAGGGGATGGCGTGGAGGGCGCAGTCGCGGGGGTTGTCGACGGCGGTGGGGAAGTGGAAGGCGGGGCCGATCTCGGCGTTTGCGGTGGCGGCGTTGAAGGAGCGGGGGATAGCGATGCGGGGGTTTGTGCGGGAGCCGTTGTTTTGTTGTGAGGAGGATATCTGCCGGGCGGAGCGGGTGATAGCGCTGAAGGAGGCGGAGCATCGGCCGATGCTGGAGAAGGGGTTTCCGGAGTTTTGCAGGCGGATTGAGTTTTGGCATGTGCATGATGTGGATATTGCGCACCCGGACCAGGCATTGGGAGAAGTGGATGGTTTGGTGCGAAAGTTGATGGGGGAACTGTCGTGAATATGCTGGATACGGCGATTTATGAGGCGATTGGGGAAGAGGGGTTTGCGCGGTTGGTAAGGGCGTTCTATACGCAGGTGCCTGGGGATGAGATTTTGGGGCCGATGTATCCGAAGGAGGATTTGGCGGGTGCGGAGGAACGGTTGCGGGATTTTCTAGTGCAGCGGTTTGGAGGGCCGGAAAGATATATGGAGAGGCGCGGGCATCCCAGGTTAAGGATGCGGCATGCGCCGTTTGTGGTGGATCAGAAAGGTCGAGATCGGTGGTTGAAATTGATGGAAGCGGCGTTCGCGGAGGCGGGATTGCCGGTGGAAGTGGAGGGTGTGCTACGGTCGTTTTTTGAGGTGGCGGGGACGCATATGATTAATGTGGATTGAGGGGGGAACCGGTCGCGAGC
>DASRRR010000049.1:0-15274 GCA_035656825.1 Tepidisphaeraceae bacterium
GTCCTGTTCGGTAAGATGCGTATACGACATCGCTGCTCGGGCCTTTCGACGGTTGAGTCTTGGTAAACAAAACCTATCGAATCCCGACAGCGATGTCTCTCACTTGTCGGCCCTGCGTTGCGCTTCTAATTTGAATTCACCATGAAGCGTTACGCCGGGCAGGCGCGCCTGGCCTGCGGGGAAGTGGAGAACTGCCGGCGAGAACTCAAAAAGCTCGCGGCGGACAACCCGGTCATCCAGAGCCAGAGCCCCGCCGTGGGCGTGGCGACGGCGTGCGTGCTGTGGACGGCCCTGGGCGACCCGCGCGAATATCACTGCGCCGCGGCCTACCGCAAGGCCATGGGACTCAACCTTGCCGAGCGTTCCAGCGGGAGATACCAGGGCAAACTCAAGATCAGCAAGAGAGGCAGCGCCACGGCGCGGCACTGGCTGCACCTGGCGTCGCTGCGGCTGATCCGCCGGCACGCGCCGGTGAAGGCGTGGTATCAGCAGAAGAAGTCGCGGGATGCGCAAGCGGCGATGGGCGCGATCACGGCGGTGACGCGGCGGCTGGCGATCGCGCTATACGCGGTGGCGGTCAACGGAGAAGCATTCAAACCAGAACGCCTGTTCCCGGGACCCAATCGTGGACCTGGCGAGAAAGGAGCAAGCGCGATCCTCACGTCCTCCAGGCGGATATAAGGCTTGGCCTTTTGTTCAGGTTCGCCAGCCACCTTCATCCATCTCCCCTTTGCGTGCCTGTAAGGAACGTCATCCGGAGTGTCGAGGGGCTTTGGCGGAACTGCCCGGTCAAATCTCCCATGCAGCCGATTCGATGCTCCCTGGGCGTATCAGGGAGACATTCCAGGCGACAGGTTGGAGCTACCCGGGCGCATCCGCCGCGAACCTGACCGCTGGAAGGGAGGATCGCTCGAGAAACAACCAGACAGGAGTGGAGAGGAAAAATGCATCGTCACGCGACTGAAGCGTCGCCGCCGCTGCGCGGCGTCAACGCCGCAGTCGCGTATTGCCCGGACTGTAACGACATCCCCCATCCAATGAGCCTTGCAATGATTAGGACAGGGGGGAAAGCCTTTCACCGTCGCCGCAGGCGGTCTGCTGAATCTTCGGCGCGACCGCGCGAGCTTCCTAATTGCCCGCGCGGTCTCGCCAATTGCCCGCGCGGTCTCACCAGTTGCCCGCGCAGTCTTACCAATTGCCCGCGCGGCGAGGTTTTGCGCGCGGTTATTCAGACGTGGCGGTCGCGCGACCAGCGGGTGCGGGCATTTTCAGTCGCGGCGCTGCGGGTTTTCTGGGACGCGGGATCAATCGCCGTTTGCGGCGGTTATCCGGACCCGGGAAAAATGCGAGCGGGCATGATTTTCCGCTCAAGTACTCCCGCGCACGGTTCGATTCGATGAACATGCGAGCCATCACGATCACCGCGTGAATGTTGCCATGACGATTTCCACCGCTTGCTCCGATGTCGGCTGCGGAACGGTTGGCACCACCGGGCCATCGTCCATCACACCGGCCTGAGTCTGGCGATCTCGCTGTCATCTCCCGGCGATCTTCTGTATTCTGCTGCCCCATGATCCGCACCAAAATCGTCGCGACCATGGGCCCCGCCGTTGCGACCGCCGAAACGCTTCTCTCCCTCTTCCAGGCTGGCGCGGATGTCTGCCGCTTGAACTTCTCCCACGGCTCCCTCGATGAGCACCTGGCCATGCTCCGCATCATCCGCGAAGCCGCCGCCCGGCACGATCAGCCCATCGCCATCCTCGGCGATCTTTGCGGCCCCAAAATCCGCCTCGGCAAAATCGCCGATCACGCCAGCACCGGCGGCATGCCCGTCAACGTCGGCGATGAAATCATCTTGCAGCGCGAAGCGATCACCGGCGAAAACGGCCGCGTGTCGTGCATCCTTCCCACCCTCATCGACGACATCCGCGTCGGCGACCGGCTGCTCGTCGAGGACGGCCTGATCCGCTTCGTCTGCACCGACAAGAATTTCAACGAACTCAAACTCTCCTGCACCACCGGCGGCATCCTCAAATCCTCCAAAGGGATCAACCTCCCCAGCACCCCCTTGAACGTCCAGTCCATCACCGACCGCGACTGGGAATGCGTCGACTGGGCCATCGACAATAACCTCGACTACCTCGCCCTCTCCTTCGTCCGTAGACCCGATGAACTGATTTTGCTGCGCGATCATTTGCGCCATCACTCCAGCGACATCCAGCTCATCGCCAAGATCGAAAAAGCCGAGGCCGTCAAGGACATCGACCCGATCATCGACGCCGCCGACGGCCTGATGGTCGCGCGCGGCGATCTCGGCGTGGAAATGGACGCGGCGCAAGTCCCCATCATTCAAAAAGATTTGATCCGCCGCTGCCAATCCGCCGGCAAACCGGTCATCGTCGCCACCCAGATGCTGCAGTCCATGATCGAGCAGGCCTCGCCCACCCGCGCCGAAGTCTCCGACGTCGCCAACGCCATCTTCGACGGCACCGACGCCGTGATGCTGTCGGGAGAAACCTCCGTCGGCAAATTCCCCATCGCCGCCGTCCACATCATGAACCACATCGCCGGGACGACGGAAGAGTACCTCGTCTCCCAGCTCACCCCCACCTCCGCCCCCCCGCTGCGCCTCAAAACCATGAGCCTGTCCTCGTCGCTGGCCAAAGGGGTCTGGCAGATCGTGCAGGACCTCAAACCGCGCGTCGTCGTCATCTGGTCGCAGAATGGCACCACCGCCCGCATCTTCTCCAAGGCCCGTTTCCCCGTCCCGGTCATCGCGCTTTCATCCGACCACTGCACCCTCCGCCGCATGGCACTGCATTACGGCATCACCCCGCGCGAAATGGCCCCCCCGGGCAACTTCGTCGAACTCGCCACGCAGATCGATGCGATGCTGCGCGAACAAAAATTCGCCGCCGACGGCGACCGCGCCCTCATCGTCGCCGGCGCATCCATGGGCACCCCCGGCACCCAGGACGGCATCATCGTCCACACCGTCGGCCAGCAGTGGACAGAGACCCACTCATCGGCACAATCTCCCGAGACAGCAATCATTCCGGAGAAGCAATGAGCAGGCAGATGTCCCGACACCACTTCACCCTCGGCTGCGGCCTCCTGGCCGTCACCTTCCTCGCCGGCTGCGGGATGAATCGCCATCCCGGCAACCCACCCGAGCCCACCACACGCCCCAAAGCCACCGACATCGACCCCGCCCAGGCGACCCCGGATTACTGGTATGACAAACCCGCCGTCGCCAGCGCCTCGTTCAAGGATTTTTACAAACTCTTCAACGCCGCCGAGCGCGTCGCCCGCAACCATTATTTCCAGATCGACCAGCGCGACCCGCGCACCGGCCTGCTCATCACCACGCCCGAAACCACCAAGCAGTTCTTCGAAATCTGGCGCAACGACTCCGGCACCGCGATGGGCACCCTCATGTCCTCCCTGGCCACGCATCGCCGCACGCTCCGATATGAATTTGTCCATAACCCGGACAATACCTACACCGTCTCTCCCAAGGTCCTGGTCGAACGCTACTCCACCCAAGGGCAGCGCGTCACCAATTCTGCTCAGGCCGGCCTGGCATTCACCCCCGCCGCCGAAGAATCCGATCCCAACTACCAGCACTATCCCTGGGATGCTTACTACTGGTATCCCGTCGGCCGCGACACGGCACTGGAAAAGAAAATCGCCCACTCCATCCAATCCCGTTTGAAATGACGACTTAAATCTCTCGGCATACCGCATGGACTACCCCTTCGGCAAAGCCGCCTTCTGGATCCTGATCCTCGCCCTCCTTTCCGGCATCGGCGTCGCCGCGCTCAACCGCTCTCATCGCGTTCATCGCCCGGATCTGGTCTTCCTCACCTACACCAGCGACCACGCCAATGTCTACGCACCGCTCATTCACAAATTCGAGCGGGATCACCACGTCACCGTCGATCTCGAAGTCGTCGACCTGGCGGCATTGCAGGAACGCCTGACCGCCGCGTTCCAGGTCCACGCCGAAGTCCCCGACCTCGTCGAACTCGGCGTCGTCCTCATGGGATCGGCGACCAAGGGGCCACTCGAAGACGTCGGCTTCTGGGATCTCACCGATAAAATCCACACCGCCCACCTCGATGACCAGCTCGTCTCCGCCCGCTTCGCCGGCTTCTCATCGCGCGGCCACATCTTCGCCCTCCCCCACGACGTTCACCCCGTCATGCTCCTCTACCGCGCCGATCTGCTGGCAAAACTCCACATCGACCCCAGCCAGCTCACCACCTGGGACGACTTCACCCGCATCGGCCGGCAAGTCACCAAAGATATCGACGGCGACGGCATCATCGACCGCTACATGATCAATCTCCCCGACGACTCCCACGACGGCCTGCAAATGCTCCTCCTCCAGAAAGGCATCTCCCTCTTCGACCCGATGGGCAACGTCTCCTTCGACACCCCCGACGCCGCCGAAACCCTCTGCTGGTACGTCCGCCAGACTGAAGGCGCCACCCGCATCTCCTTCAATGCCCAGGGCCAGCAAAACCTCTGCCGCTGCATGATCGACGGCTTGTGCCTCTTCTACATCTGCCCCGACTGGCGCTCCCGCCAATTCCAACTCGACGTCCCCTCCCTCTCCGGCAAACTCGCTCTCATGCCCCTCCCCGCCTGGTCGCCCGGCCAGCGCCGCACCAGCACCTGGGGCGCCACCGGCCTGGCCATCACCAAAGCCTGCCAGCACAAAGACCTCGCCTGGCAACTCGCCATGTCATTGTATTACGATAAAAACCAACTAGGCCCGCGCTTCGAAGCCACCAATATCCTCCCCCCCCTCAAAGCCGCCTGGACCAACCCCGCCTATGACCAGCCGCGCACTTTCTTCTCCAACCAGCCCATCGGCCGTCTCTACGCCAACCTCGCCCCGTTCGTCCCTTCCGACTACGCCAACCCCTACACCAGCATCGCCCAAGCCAAGCTCCGCGACGCCTACCTCAACACCAAGCTCTATTACCGCGACCACCCAAATGCCGATCTGATGCCCATCGCTCTCGATCAGCTTCACTCCGCCGCCGCCTCCATCCGCCAAATCCAATCCCGCAACGTCCTCTTGGAGACGGCCCATTAAAATCCGCTTCAAAACCCCATCCCGTGCCATTGGCAGCTTGTCTGCCAGTGCCTTCTCCCACAAACCCCACACTGGCAGGCAAGCTGCCAGTGCCACATCCCGGCGCTCCTTCCCGCTCACTCCCTATCTCTTCCTGACCCCCTACTTCCTCTTAACCATCGTCTTTTTCCTCTACCCCCTCTTCTACGCCACGATCCTCTCCTTCTACCAAACCAATGGCCCCACCCGCAAAGTCTTCGTCGGCCTGGCCAACTTCCGTTTCATCCTCTCCGACCCCGATTTCCACATCGCGCTGCGCAACACCCTCCTCTACACCATCCTCTCCGTCACCACTCAAGTCCCCGTCGCACTCGCCCTTGCGCTACTTCTCAACGCCCGCCGTGACAAACTCAAATCCTTCTTCCGACTGGCCGTCTTCGCACCCAATCTCGTCGGCTCCATCTTTGTCGGCATCCTCTTCTCCGTCCTCTTCGTCCCGCGCTATGGCCTGGTCAACCGCACACTCCAATCCCTCACCCATCACGGCTTGCTCATCGCCTGGCTCAACGAACCCTCCCTCATCATGCCCGCACTCCTCCTCGCCAGCCTCTGGATGTACGTCGGCTTTAACATGATCTACTTCCTGGCCGCTCTCCAATCCATCGACGCCTCCCTCATCGAAGCCGCCCGCATCGACGGTGCAACCCCCATCAAAGTTTTCTGGCACGTCACCCTCCCCTCCATCCGCCCGGTCACCACCTTCGTTGTCGTCATGGGCACTATCGGCTCTCTGCAACTCTTCGAACTCCCCTACGCCATGCTGCGCGGTTTCGGCCCTAAAAACGCCGCCCTCACCATCGTCGGCTACCTCTACCAATACGCCTTCCAATCCGGCGACCTCGGCACCGGCGCTGCCGTCGGATGGATCCTCACCCTCCTGATCCTCGGTGCTTCCCTCCTGCAACTCCGCTTTCTCAACCGAGGACAATCGTGACCCCCTTGCAACTCACCATCCTCGCTCTGATCATCCTGGGTCTGCCCATCGCCGTCATCTCCGCGCGCCTCTCCCGCGGCTACTACCGCTACCTCGCCATGATCTTCGTCGCCGTCATCATGCTCCTCCCATTCGCCTGGCTTTTCTGCGCCGTCATCAAAGACAAAGACATCCTTAACGCCTACACATTCCTCCCCCCCTTTCGCGACTGGTCGAAAACCACCCTGAATCTCAATAATTTCCGCGACCTCCTCCAACCCCACGCCACCATGCAAGGCCCGGTCTCCTTCTGGCGTTACATCCTCAACTCCCTCTTCCTCGCCAGCGCCTCCACGACCATCACCCTCTTCTTCTCCTCCCTCTCCGGCTACGCGCTCGCCAAATTCCGCTTCCCCGGCCAGCGCCTCATCATGACCTTCATGCTCGCCTCCATGACCATCCCCGGCGTCGTCCTCCTCGCCCCCAACTTCGAAACTATCTACCACCTCGGCTGGATGGACACCTACAAATCCCTCCTCGTCCCCGGTGCCGTCTCCGTCTTCGGCGTCTTCCTCTTCCGCCAGGCGTTCCTACCCGTCCCTGACGAAATCATCGAAGCCGGCCGCATCGACGGCTGCTCCGAATTCCGCATCTACCTTACTCTCGTCCTCCCCCTGGTCCGCCCGATGATCGGCGCCTTCTGCCTCATCGCGTTCCTGGGCTCATGGAACTCCTTCATCGCCCCCAACGTCTTCCTCCAATCCCAGGACAAACTCACCCTCCCCGTCATCCTCAACCAATACGTCGGCGAATACCAACAGCAATACGGCGTCTTCCTCGCCGGCACCCTCCTCGCCATCCTCCCCCCCGCCATCCTCTTCTTCGCCCTGCAGCGCGAATTCATCTCCGGCCTAACCACCGGCGCGGTCAAACAATAATCCCTCAATACGCTTCATAAGGCATCACCGCCCACAAAACCACATAGACGATCAACCCCGGAAAAGCCGCCGAAAACAGCGACAGCAACACATACCCCACCCGCACGACGGTCGGGTCCCACCCCAGCCATTCCGCAATCCCGCCACAGACCCCCGCGATCATCTTATTCCGCCGCGACCGCACCAGCGGTTGACCCGAATTCATGCCGCACCACTTTCCCGGCACACTTGCGCCGTCCCATCATTCTACACTCCTTTCCTTATTGCGACACCATCCACAGTTTCCGCAACCATTCGATCCCGAATTCCCTTCCACGAACTCAATTCCACCTCACGATCAATCCGCAATAATCCCCCATTCGCAGCAATCCGCCTCACTTCTCGTTTCTCCACCAGCCGCGCCGGCATGCCCCCCGCCAACATTAACACCACCACACCCCCCAGCAGCACCGGCGCAAGCGACCATCTCCCAATCGAATCACTCGTCGTCGGTTCATGCCGCCCCGTCAACCACTTAAACAACACTACCACCCCAATCAATCCCACAATTGCTAAACAGATTTCACTCGCTGCTGACGTCATCAATCGCCCAGCCCGATAGCTATGATCGCCATCCAGTATGGAAATAACGAATCCAAGCATCCCTGCCACCACCACCGGTCCAAGCCACGACGGCAACTGCGCCAATTTTTCCCCCGCACCTTTTGAAGACCCCATCGACCCCAGCCAACTAACCCCATACGCCAGCACTACCGTCGCCAGCAGGTACCCAAACTGCTGTTTCCATATCCAACCATAATAGCCAACAAAATCCATATGCCACGCAATCAAATATGACACCACCATCAATGCCAGTAGCACTCCAAGAACATATCGTCCCCGGCCCGCTCGCATCCCCTGCCAAGGATGACCAATCTCGCGCCCACGCTGCATCAACGCGCGCTCGCCCAGTATGCGCAGCAGCATGACTATCACGCACCCCACACTCGCATATTCCACAATCAAATGCTCCGGCTCATTCCCCATCCCCATCCACCGACCACTCACCGGCCAAGCCGCAATATAAACCACATACACCCCCACCGGCACAACTACCGCCATCAACAACACCCACGCTAGCCTCCCCCAACCAATAAACATCAACATCGGCCAAACTTTCCCTCTCACCCGCTGCCAAATCGCCCAACCCACCAGTCGAGCCGCCGCCAGCATCATCACACCCGCCCAGATCGCACTGGCCATCTGGTCCGCCACCGCATACTCTGCCCGCCGCTCCGGCGTTGGATCAGCCATTGGCGGATCAACATCGTGCTGGTAGTTCCTTCCCTCAATCAATCCCGACTCAAGATAGAGTTGTGAAACTCGGCGCCATTCTCCTGCTGTCTTAACAGGCATCTCAAACGCCCCCTCTATATCAGCCACGCTACGCTTGAATTGCACGGCATCACCCGCCACCTGATATGCCTCCGCCTCCTGTCCCAACGCCGTTAGGTACATCCCTCGCGCCACCAAAAACTCCACCAGCGGCTTCGCGCTCGCCGCCATCATCCCCGATACCCTGCACTCATCTTTGATCAGTCCCATCGCATCGGCAACGCGATGCGCAGCAGCCAATTCAAACACACGAGTCTGCGTCCCATTAATCGCATTCCGAAACACATTCAAATAAGGCATCGCCGTCCCCCATTCCTCCTGCGCGCCGATCACCTCATCCGCCAAGCTCGTCGCCATCCCCAGCGCCTTGAGCCTGCGATGCGTAAAATCATACGCATGACTTTGCAGATAGGTCCCCTGCGCCGCCAGCCGCAATTTCGCTATACCCCTCTCATACATCGCCGCATCAACTACATCATACCGATCAAAAAACCATCGATCAGGCTTACCTCGAAATCCCCGATAATCAAACCCCGGCCCCCCCTCCTCCGTAGCCTCAACATATTTCGTCGAAGCCTTCATCAGCAGCGACGCCTCAACCATAGCATAATATGCATTCGCCGGCTCAATCTGCCTGGCCTTCTCCATGATCGCAATCACGCCTTCTAATCGTTCTCGACCCGCCGGTTGATCATCCAGCGCATCCACAACCGCCAGCGCCTGCGTCGCATAATTCGCCCAGAAAATCGCCTGATCCTCCCCCGTTGCTTCCTCCGCCAATTTGCGTGCCTTCTCCAACCGCTCCTCCGCCGTCCCATTCCCCGCCTCAAACAACTGCCGATCCAACCCGGACATCGATGCTTCGCGCCCCATGCTCGCATATCTCGCCACCCGCTGCGCCAGCGTCCCTGCAACCTCCCCCGCCGTCGTCGGCTGCGACCCCGCCAACATCGCCAGCAACAACGACAACGAAATAACCGCCCCCCAAGCAATCGCCACTGTCCCCACCCCCGCCGCAGAAACCAACGACCCTCCCACTACCCACCGCGCCACCCGCCGATTGCTCACACGCCTCTTATTCCCCTCCCACAACCCTGCCGCCACTTCCTTCTCCTCCCCCAGCGCCCGCACCGCTTCGCTCTGCGCCTCTTCCTCATTCCTCCCCGCCTTCACAAACTCCCGCGCCGATTCCTCCAGATGCCCGCGCAACTCATTCTTCACTTCCGCCCGCAACTCCGGATCAACCTTCAGCCGTTCCGTTAATCGCTCCACCACTTCATCAAATGATTTCATTGCGCCCCCCCTTCCAGCAGCACATTCACCGCCGACGAAAACGCCTTCCACTCCTCCGCCCGCCGCTCCAGTTCCCGCCGCCCTTTCCCCGTAATCCCATAATACTTCCGCATCCTCCCCGCTTCCTCCTCCCACTCGGCCTTAATCAGCCCATCCCCCTCCAGCCGATGCAGCGTCGGATACAACGTCCCCTCCTTCCACTCCAACTTCCCCCCCGTCCGCGCATTCACCTGCTTGACCATCTCATACCCATACATCCGCCTCTCGCGCAGCAGCGCCAGCACCACCGGCACCACGCTCCCCTTCACCAAATCCTGAGAAAAATCCATCTGATCCTCCTGTGAATACCTCGGCCTCCTAGGTTATATACCTAGGAACCCGATGTAATCAACCAAAAAATAATCACGCCATATTGCTAACCATCCAATCTCGCCGTTGTCTATAATAAAGTCATACCGGGAAGGAGCATCATGTCTCGACCGATCTGTTTCATGCCCGCGGCACTATTGCTCGCCGTTTTTACCCTGCAAACGCCCGCTGCGCTCCCTAAAACCACCCTGCTTTCATCTCCCCAGATCGATCAGCTCCTCGCCTCCATTGCTCTTTACCCCGATCCTCTGCTCTCGCGAATTCTTCCTGCTTCTACAGAGCCTCTCGAACTCGTCATCGCCTGGCAGTGGTTGCGCCTCCATCCCATGCCCACCGACGCATTGATCGCCAACCAATCCTGGAACCCATCCATCCAGTTTCTGGCACATTATCCCACCGTCCTGGAGCTTCTCGCCGAAAACCTCGACTGGACCCGCCAGGTCGGCCTCACCTACACCGCCCAGCGCGCCCAGGTCAATCAGTCGATCCAGCGCCTCCGCGCCCAAGCCCGTGCCTCTGGCTCCCTCTCCAGCACTCCCCAGCAAAAGGTGGCCGTTCAACCCGACAATACCATCCAGATCGAGCCCGCCGAACCGGATGTCATCTATGTCCCCATCTACGACACGGCCGACTGCTTCACCCACCTGCGCCCGCCCGAATTCCAAAAGCCAGGCCCCACTGCTTCAGTGAATCCTCCCGCAACCCCTTCATCACCTCACACGGCTATTAGCCGCTCTCTCCCCAATCCTCCCGTCCGCCCCGAATCCATCTCTCCCCGATCCGCACCTGACTACACCCCCGGCTATACCATTTCCTCCGACGACAGCCCTTCACCCATCTCGGCACCCTCCTTCACGCCCGCCCCCTCACGTCCCGACCCAACGCCAATTGCGGCTCCCACTCCGCAACCCGAACCGACCGCCACCGCTGTCTCAACCCCGGAAGTACGCGAGCCCGAACGCTCTGAACCTCCTGCACCGCGCGAGCAAAATAACGGCCGATCCAGCGTGAATCGCTAAACACCTTCATTTTCCTTCCCCTCCCATTCCCGATTTCATATACTCCCGTCGCCCCAGCACCTCTTTCCCCGAAAGCGACGGCACATCATGGACTTCCTCCCGTTGATCCGCTTCGCGGTTGAAAACAAAGCCTCCGACATTCACCTTCAGGCCGGCCTCCCTCCCACTATCCGCATCGAAGGCCTCCTTCACGCAACCACTCAGCCCCCGATCCTCGACCAGGACCTCCGGCACTTCATCTCCTCTATTGCCCCTAAACGTTTTCAGGACAACTTCGACGAACGCCTCATCGCCGGCGTCGATTTCTCGTACGCCCTTCCCGACGTCTCCCGCTTCCGCTGCTCCGCCTACCAAAACCTCGGCCAGGCCGGCATCACCATGCGCATCATCCGCGGCAAAATCCCCACCGTCGCCGATCTCAACCTCCCGACCACCATCAACGAAATCGCCCTCTCCCAGCGCGGCCTCACACTCGTCACCGGCACCACCGGTTCCGGCAAGTCCACCACCCTCGCGGCCATGATCGGCCTGCTCAACGCCGACCACCCGCTCAAAATCATCACTATAGAAGATCCAGTCGAATACCTCCACGTCCCTAATAAGGCCCTCATCCAGCAAATGGAAGTCGGCTCCGACACGACCTCCTTCGAACAGGCTCTCCGCCAATCCCTCCGCCAAGACCCCGACGTCATCCTTGTCGGCGAGCTTCGCGACATGGACACCCTCCGCATCGCCCTCCGCGCCGCCGACACCGGCCACCAGGTCTTCTCCACCGTACACTCCGCCAGCGCTCCGCAGACCATCGAACGCATCATCGCCATGTTCCCCCCGGCCGAACACAAACTCCTTCTTACACAGCTTGCTGGCAACCTCGAAGCCATCGTCTCCCAGCGCCTGGTCATCTGCCGCGACGGCTCCCGACGCCCGGCAACCGAAATCCTCCGCGGCGGCCCCGTCACCACCAAGTACATTCTCGAAGGCCGCGCCCTCGAACTACACGACTTCATGAAGCAAGGCGGCGCCGGCCAGCACACCTTTGACCAATCCCTCTTCAACATGCACAAACAAGAACTCATCAGCATCCCCGAAGCCCTCAAACACGCCACCAACCCCGAATCCTTAGGCATGATGCTCCGCGGCATTGGCGCGAGCAAACCCCCCGCCGAGCAACGATCCCAGTTTTCACCCCAAAAACCCGCTGCCACTCCGTCTCATTAATTTAGAGCCTTGTTCAAAAGCATCGCGAGATGCTAGTCTCACCTTCAGTGACCAGCATCCATCTCGATTTGACCAGCATTCTCCCTTTGGCCGCGTCAGTTCGTCGCTCTGCCGCTCATACCCGCGCTTTCGCCCGCAAAAGCGCTGCTTTGACCTCTGCCACGATCCGCCGTTCCAAGCTCACTCGCGCCCACTCCCAGTTCCTGGCGTTTCAGCCCTCCGCCAGCCAATACAGGACCGCAATTACCCTCCAATACCCTACACTAAATTCTTATCCTTCCGGTCCCACTCTCTTGGCCAGCATTCCCCCATACGAATCTCATTTTAACGTCCTGGTTGTCGACGACCATGACGACACCCGCGCAGCCCTTGTCCGCCTGATCCGCCACAGCGGCTACTCCGCCGCCGGCGTTTCTGACGGCCACCAAGCCCTCGCCATTCTTGAAATTACCCAGCCCAAAGTCATCTTTCTTGACTATCACCTGCCCGAAATCGACGGGCTGGAAATTCTCCGCCGCATCCGCCAGCAACCCACACTGGCCGCCATCCCCGTCGTCATGTTCACCGCTGCTGATCCCACCGTTATTCGACCACAAGCAATTGAATTCGGCGCCGATGATTTTATCCTCAAAGGCGCAAACGCCTGGTCTTCCGTCTTGGATTGTCTCACGCGATTGATCGATTCTCCTGCATCCAACGTCTGATCTATTTCTTCTCTTTCTCCTTCTTCCCTTCTTCATGCGCCTGTTGCTGCTCCGGCGTCGTCAGCGTCCCGATGCGCACATGGATCTTATCCGGCACAAAAACATTAATCTCTATCTCCTGATCCACCTGCAACCCCTGGATATAATTCATCTCCCGCCCATCTGATACCCAGTTCCCATTCCCGTCCTTTTTCGCACTGGCGGTAATCGCTAATTCCCGCCCAATTGCCGACTGCGCATCCGGCGCAGTCGAACTTGCGTCAACCTGCGAAACCGCATTCACCTTTAGCACAAAACCGTGCATATGATCTTTCACCGAGACCACTTTGCCGCGCAGCGTCCCCCGGAACCCGACAAACAATACGGGAACCGGATACCGCGCCGCGATATCTTCGCCCGCCTGCTTATCCGCCGACTCTGCTCGCACCGACCCCGACCAAATTGCACATATCGCCAACGCAATCGCAATCCCATGACGCGGTTTCATACACGCTCCTTTAATGAACCCATAGCTTGTGTAATCAATACACATGCCGCGTCAGATTGTTAAAAAAAATTCTCCCGCTCAGGCCGGCGGATGCTGCATCAAATCTTGCTCCACTTCCTCCAGCGCCAGCACCACATATGCCGTCACCAGATTCGAATTCGATTCCATCCACTTCTTCTCCCCCACAAACGATCCGTCCGGCTTCTGCAACTGCCCCGCCTTCTCAATCAATTCCACCCGCCAATCATGCGCCTTTCCACCCTTATCCGTAATCGTCGGCGAATCATACGCATTCAACGCCCGCGCCAGCGTATGGTAATAATAATACAACCCCGCCTGTGCATTCTCAGGCTTTTCATCCCCCATCCCCGGATTCCCATCCAAAGTGTAATTCTCCGAAATCCAATCAAATGCTGCCTTCACGCGCGGATCCTCTTTCGATAACCCCGCATACAAATAACTCTTGAGCCCCGCCGACGTCATCGATCCATACGACCGCAACCGCCGATGACCTGACGGGTCATTGTACACCCCCGCCACCGAAGCCCCCTCCCCATCATTCCCCGGCGAATAGATAAATCCGCCGTCATTCGACGCCCAGGGCTGATCATTCGTCGCCGACAAATTCTGCATATGCGTCACGAATTCCGTCGCCGCTTTAAATGCCGGATCATCCGCCTTCAAACCCGAATCATGCAGCGCGTCCATCGTCAACTGCACGTTTGACAAGTCAGGGCGGCCGCCATTTTTTGTCCGGCCGCCATATCCCCATCCGCCATACCAGACCTTATTCACTTTCTTCCCATCCGTATTCAGCGAATCCACATCCGTCCACTGAATGTGCCGCAGAAACGCCACCGCCTTATCAAGCTGTGTCTGAAACGCCGGCTCCTTCGCCGCTGACAACGAACTCACCGCAATGGCCGTGTTGTAGTTCGACAACATCCCCTCATAAATCCCCCCATCCTCTTTCTGCGACGCCAGAAGTTTCTCGTATCCCTTCTTCACAAAATCGTCCTTGGCCGAATACATTCCGCTCTCGACGAACCCTTGCAAGACAATCGCACTGATCGCCGGCGGATCATCCGACGTCTGCCAGGAACCGTCTTCTTTCTGCTGACCCTTCAAATACTCCAGCCCCTTGGCGATCATCTCCTTCCCCTTCTCCACCGGCCCTGCCTGCTGCCCCCACGCCATCCCACACGCCAACATCACCACGCTCAGCGCAATTCGTTTGATAGCCATGCAAATAGTCTAGGCTATCCCCCCCTACCAGAAAACTCCTGAGCAAAACTTGCCCACCTCATTAACTTTTCACCATCACCCGCGCCGGCGTCCCCACCACCGTCACATTCGCCGCCACATCCCGAATCACTGTCGCGCCCGCTCCGACCATCGCCCACTCCCCCCCCGACAAACATTGAATCACCCGCGCCCCCAGCCCCACAAACGCCCCCATCTCCACCCGCACCCTCCCCGCAAGTAATGCCCCCGGCGCCAGATGCACACATTCTCCCACCACACATTCATGATCCACCACCGCGCTCGTGTTCACGATGACTCCATCCGCGATGCGCGCCTCCGCCCCGATCACACCTCCCGCACAGACGACTACGCCCAATCCCACCGTAGCGGCCGCCGAAACATACGCCATCGGATGAATCGCGTTAATCAACGTAAAATCATGATCCCGTAGCGCCTTCAGATAAGACTGCCGTGACCGATTATCCCCAATCGCCACAATCGCATGCCGAATCTTCTGCTGCCTCACTTTAGGCAACAGATTCACCTGCCCCAGCACCTTCACCCCCCC
>DASRRR010000050.1:0-98994 GCA_035656825.1 Tepidisphaeraceae bacterium
GGAGGTATTTGTGGGGGTCGGATAATCCGTATATGAGTTGGTGTGATGATAAGTTGAAGTTGATTTTTTCGTATGCGGAGGAGGCGGGGGTGCTGAATGGGCTGCCTGAAAAGGTTAAGGTAGATATGGGACATGTAGCGCCGCGAGCTTGGTTGGGAGAAAAAATATGATCGATTTAAAAGGGCATTCGGCATTGATTACGGGGTCGACGCAGGGGGTGGGGAGGGCGGTGGCGGTGGCGTTTGCGCGGGCGGGGTGTGATTTGATTATTCATGGGAGGGAGCCGGAGCTTGAGGGGGAGTCGACGTATTCGATGTGCAAGGAATTGGGGGTGGAGGTGCATTATATACCGGCGGATTTGACGTTGCCGGTGGGGGAGATTGTGCCGGTGGTGTTTGAGCGGGCGAATGCGCTGTTGCCGCATGTGGATATATTGGTGAACAATGCGGGGCAGTTTTTTGATTTGCCGTTTTTGGAGATGACGCCGGCGCTGTTTGAGAAGACGATGCGGCTGAATGTGGAGTCGGGGTATTTTCTGACGCAGGCGTTTGCGCGGCACTGGGTGGAGAAGAAAGTGAAGGGGCGGGTGTTGTTTACGGGGTCGATCAATGGGAGGCTCGCGGAGGAGGGGTCGACGGCGTATGACACTTCGAAGGGGGCGGTGGAGATGATGGTCAAGACGCTGGCGGTGGCGCTGGCGCCGAAGGGGATTCGGGTGAATGGGATGGCGCCGGGGCTGGTGCGGACGGCGACGACGGCGTGGTTGGAGAGCAGGCCGGAGCAGGAGAAGTGGATGCGGTATCACACGCCGAACCATCAGGTGCCGGGGGCGGAGGTGTGTGGGGAGGCGTGTGTGTATTTGTGCTCGGATGCGGCTTGGCATGTGCATGGGCAGATGCTGCTGGTGGATGGGGGGATGAGTGCGTGGCAGCAGCCTAGGCCGATGCCGGTGGATTGGAAGTAAGAAGTTGTTCGTTGCTTGTTGCTAGTTGCTAGTAAAGAGGAAATTGTGATGACGGAAGTGCCATATACGCCGGCGGTGGTGGTGGATTTGCCTGTGGTGCGGCGGAATATTGATATGTTTATGGCGTATACGCGGAAGCATGGGATTAAGGTCAGGCCGCATACTAAGACGCATAAATCGGTGCGCATTGCGAAGATGCAGATTGCGGCGGGGATGAAGGGGCTTACGTTTGCGAAGGTGGGGGAGGCGGAGGCGCTGGCCGATGTGACGGATGATATTCTGGTGGCGTATCCGGTGTTTGATGAGTATCGGCGGGGGAGGCTGGCGGAACTGGCGAAGCGGAAGACGGTGCGAGTGGCGCTGGATGCGGCGTATGGGGCGGAGATGATTGGGTCGGCGGCAAAGAGTGCGGGGGTGACGATTGGGGTGCTGGCGGATATTGATGTGGGGATGCACCGGACGGGGGTGCAGACGCCGGGGGAACTCGTGGAGTTGGCGAAGAAGATTGATGGGATCGCGGGGGTGAGGTTGGATGGGATATTTTGTTATCCGGGGCATATCAAGGGGCCGGATGAGGAGAAGATTGCGGGGCTCGCGCCGGTGCAGGCGATGCTGGCGGAGTCGGTGGAGTTGTTTAAGAAGGCGGGGCTATCGACGGAGATTGTGTCGGGGGGGTCATCGCCGACGGCAATGGTGTCGCATTATGTGCCGGCGTATACGGAGATTCGGCCGGGGACGAATGTTTATAATGACATGAACCAGGTGTGGGGGGAGGTGTGCGGGGTGGAAGATTGTGCGGCGCGGGTGACGTGTACGGTGATTTCGGTGGCGGTGCCGGGGAAGTTTGTGCTGGATGGGGGGTCGAAGACGTTTACGCAGGATCGGTCGGGGTATGATCCGGTGGGGCATGGGTTTGGGCGGGTGGTGGAGTATTCGGAAGGGGTGGTGACGCGGCTGACGGAAGAGCATGCGGAGGTGGAGGTGCGGGGGGGGAAGACGCCGAAGCTCGGGGAGAGGGTGACGGTGGTGCCGAACCATGTTTGTCCGTGCATTAATTTGCATGAGGCGGTTTGGTATCGGGAATCGGATGGGTCGCTGGTGCGGGAGGTGGTGGAGGGGAGAGGGAAGCTGGTGTGAGGAGGGGACAACACTCAACACACAACATTGAACACTCAACGCTCAACGGGGAGCAGGTTGGGTGGTGCGTGGGGGGAGGGCGGGGGTGGGGTGGAAGTTGTGGATGGTGGAGAGGTTGGGGAGGGTGATGTCGCCGGCGCAGATTTCGGTGATGTCGAGGGTGGCGGCGGCGGTGTTGGGGTCGGGGTGGAGGAGCAGGTCGATATGAGTCGGGAGATGAGAGAGCACGTTAGGGCGGATGAAGCAGCCATCTGGGGAGCCTTTGGGGAGGCAGAGGGAGCCGTGGCCGAGCTGTTTGGTGCCGGAGCGGATCAGGACATCGTAGGAGAGGGAGCAGGGGGCGCTGGGGGCGGAGAGGGAGAATGTTGCATCTTCATCAGGCGAGGGTGGCGGGATAACGACAATGAGGATTGAATGCGCGATTTTGTTGCGGAGCGCGGAATTGTCGACGACATGCACGGTGGGCTGATCGGCGGGTTGAAGAAGGAAAGGAAGGTCAAAGGATTGGCGGAAGATGGAGGGGCGCTCGCCGGGCAAATTGAGAGCGAGTTCGGTGGAAAGGTGAGCAACGTGAAGGCCGGGGGAGAGATGAGTGTCGAGGTCCGGGGGGATGTTGCACTGGATGGGGAGGATGGAGGAGGGAGAGAGCTGTATCCAGGAGTTGCCGGGCAATTTGCGAGAGAGGGTTTGATCGTCGATCGTGGCGGTGGCGGAGAAGGAGGTATTGGGAAGGCAAGCGTTGGAGACGCGGGAGGAGATGGAGATTTCGGTGGGGATGGGGTCGCCGATGCGGACCCTTGGGCGGATGCGGGCGGTGAGGGTGGCGGCGTGTTGCAGGTAGGTGTTCCAGTCGGAATCAGAAAGGTGGGCAGTTTCACGGAAGAATTCGAGGACATAGCCATAGGAGGGATTCCATTTGGCGGACGGGTTGGATTGAAGGGCGAGGATGCGGGCGATAACGGAGTCGGCGGAGGAAAGGGGGGCGCGGTGGGAGAGGATGCGGGATTGGAGTTCGACGAGGGCGGGAGTGGAAAGTGGGCCGAAGCGGAAGTGGAGGGGGAGGACGCAGGTGGGTTGGAGGGGGATGAGGTTGGGGTTGGTGATGAGGTTGTAGGAGAATGTGAGAATGGCGGCGAGGGAGAGAGCAAGGAGGGCGAGGGAGGAGGAGATGAAGAGGGGGCTTCGGCGGCGGGCGCCGGTGAGGATGGCGCGGGGGGTGGTGAGGTCTGAGCCGCATTCGGGGCAGCGGGTGGAGGTGTCGGGGCGGTTGAAGAGGTTGAAGGAGCAGTGGGAGCAGGTGGGGTGGTTGCCGGTGGTTCGGCCGCGGAGGGAGCGGCGGAGGAGAGAGAGGGAGATGGCGAAAAAGGCGATTAATGCGAGGGCGAGGAGGGGGAGGGTGGAGGGCACGGGGGGAGTATAGCTGATAGGGGAAATTGGTGGGGGGAAGGAATCCACCGAACGCGGTCGGTGGGCTTTGGGTTAGGAGGGCCAGCCTTTTGAGAAGAGGGTTAGCCAGTCGGCGATGATGGCGTTGGGGATGGAGGGGTGGGCGTTTAGGTCTTGGATGGTTTGGCCCCAGTAGAAGCCTAGGACGCCGGTGGAGTCGGGGTGGGCGCGGTGGAGGAATTGGCGCATGCCTTCGGTGCCGCTGTTGAGGGGGAAGGTTTCTTCGATGATGACGGGTTTGCCGGCGGCGGCGAAGGAGTGGAGGGTGGCGAGGTCGTCGTCTTGCTCTTTGCCGGGTTTGTGGGGGTAGAGGTGGACGCAGAGGAGGTCGAGTTCGCGCGAGACGGTGGCGGGGAGGAAGCCGGACTGGCCGGGGGCGAGGGTGGTGGAGTTGGGGAGGATGCCTACGGAGATGAGGTGGTCGGGGTCGACTTGGCGGATGGCGGATTTCATGGTGTGAATCCATTGGGCGGCGATTTGGTCGCGGGGGCGAGATTTTTGGTCTAGGGTGATGTATTGGCAGTAGTAGAAGTCGGCGAGGTGGCCGACGAGGAAGTCGTTGCATTTGCCGGTGGGGACGAGGGGTTCGTTGATGAGGTCGTAGAAGAGGACGGCGGGGGAGCCTTTGCAGGTGGTGGCGATGGCGCGCCAGAAGTTGGATTGGATGCGCCAGCGTTCGGGTTCATCGGCATTGGTGTACCAGGGGGGGGTGAGTTCTTTGCGGAAGCAGCATAGGCCGGTGAGGTCGAGTTTGAGGCCGGTGTCGGTGGCGAGCTGGAGGAGGTCGTGGAGTTTGGCGAGGTTTTTTTGGTTGGGGTGGTCGGGGGTGTCGAGGAATTCGTGAAGTTGCAGGTGGATGCGGACGGTGTTGGCGCCGAGGGCTTTCATTTCCTGGAAGTCGGCAACGACGGTGGGCCATTCGGTGTGCCAGTATTCTTCGAGGAGGCGGAATTTGTAGTCGCGGTCGTAGTTGAAGCCCCAGGGGTGGAAGATTTGGCTGCCTACGAGAAGGTCGTGGTGGTTGGGGGAGATGGTGGCGATGTTGGCGGCGCGGGTGAGGGAGGGGAGAAGAATTGTGAGGATGATCAGCAGGTTGCGGAATGGCATGGGGATCGTTTTGTGCAGGTTACATTTGGGGAAAGAGGAGATTCGCAAAGAACGCACGGGTACAAAGAGAGCAAAGGGAATATAGATCCGCTTTATAGTTTCACGCCATTCGCGGGGGATTGGCGGTCTGATGTTATTTTGTCGCAACGACGCTCTACGAACCGGGACATTCGATACCAGCCGAGCACTTCCATTTTGACGAGTGGATTATTGATGATGTCGTCAATTGTCCGTTTGCGATATCGGAGAATGCGGCGCAGTGCTAACCTGCTTATGGCTTGTTGATAGCGGGCAGTGCCATCGGAAGTGACCGGGCCGCTGCTGCCGATGCCTAATATGCGTAGACTGTTCATGGCGATAATCACACGTCCGCTTGTTTCATGTTATGAGATGTCGTCATTGTAAGGCAATGAATGCTTTGCGCAGGCATTGATTGCTGATCTGCAAGCGGAAGAGGGGTGGATTAGATTTCTATGTCGGCGGAGACGAAGGGGTGGTCGCTGGCGGGGGGTCCTTGGGGGCGGAAGATTTCGGCGGCGAGGGGTTTGACGGGGCCGCGGGAGTAGATGTAGTCGATGCGGTGGCGGGGGGCGGGATGGGTGGTGGAGGAGGGGTGGTCCTGGCTGGTGCCGTGGAGGGGGGCGTAGGTGTCTTGCCAGCCGGCGTGGTGGAGGATTTGGTGTTCGGGGGAGGTGGAGTCGGAGTTGAAGTCGCCGCAGAGGAGCTGGGGGAAGTCGGGGGAGTAGACTTGGGTTTCGGCGGCGATCATGGGGGCTTCCTGGAGGCGGGTGGGTTGTTTTAGGCCCCAGTGGGTGTTGGCGACGCGGAATTGTTGGCTAGTGTGGCGGTCGCGGAGGCGGAGCCAGGTGAGGTGGCGGGGGAGGCCTTCGCCGGGGAGGCGGCTGCCGGGGACTTGGGGGGTGAGGGAGAGCCAGTAGGTGCCGGCGGAGATGAGGTCGTAGCGTTGTTTGGAAAAGAGGATGACGTTTTTGATGGATTGGAAGCGGATGGGGCGTTTATCGACGTAGGGGTCGACGTAGCCGAAGGAGACGAAGTCGGTGAAGGCGCGGGTGAAGTCGTCGTTTTGGATGCGGCCGACTTCCTGCATGCAGACGATGTCGGGGCGGCGCGAGCGGATGAGGTTGAGGCAGATGGTGCGGCGGCCGGCGGCCCAGTTGAAGGGGGTGCCTTTTTGTTCGGGGAGGTCGAAGAGGATGTTGCAGGTGAGGATGCGGTGGATGGATTTGGAGGGGAGGGTAGTGGCGGGGGAGATGAGGGGGTGGTGGGAGGGGGCGCATCCGGCGAGGACGGCGGCGGTGGCGAGGCCGGCGGTTTGCAACAGGTGGCGGCGGGAGAGAGTGGGGGGAGCGATTTGGTTCATGGCGATGCCGCCGCCGATCGGCTTGGCAGATCAGTACCGGAGGAATCTTTGTCTTCATTCGTCGGCGATTTGTCAAACAAGGGAGTGGTAGGATAGGCGGATATCGCGCTTCTTGGGTACATGGAATAGAATGATTGGCGGGCTCGTCGCATTCCGCGTTCCGCGTTTGCGGTCGCGTTCTGTTCTGCTCTACGGCAGAGGAAGCGGCGAGGACTGCCTGCCGGCAGAGGGGTGAGAGTGCCCCGCTCTTTTCGAGCCCGACTTCGATGAGCCGTAATCGAATCGAGCGTCAGAGAAGGCCGGAAGGACAACGAAGCGATAACGTGGCATTGTCCTCTCTAGTTGATTATAGACCGTCGCAGCCGACTGAATATCCGGTGCGATTCGCACATATCTTCTCGGATGATGGTTGGAATCCATTGCCGAGTGCGTTTGAGACGAATCGCGGACCATCAGATTTTCCCATTCTTGACAACGCAAGAACCCCCGGCCAATGCCGGGGGTTCCTGAATGAATCTTTGTCTGAAATCCGGTTAAGCCTCCACGCGACGCAAACGCTTCATGCCGCCGGTCAGGCTCAGCCCGCAGAGCAGCACAATCCCGGCCCAAGCCGAGGAAGGGAGCGGGACGGCCGACGCACCTTCGAAGCTTGTGCTGTAGCTGGCCAGCACGGTGCTCGGATCGTTGCTATTGAACACGCTGTAGCTCAAATCATCGTAGTAAAAGCCGGTGGTGCTCAAGGCAGTGGCACTACCGCTATCGAACTTGACGCTGGATGCGCTGGGGTAGGGATACGTATTTGCCTGACGGTATTGATCCGCCCAGGGAGTCGTCGTAATCGCCGCTCCACCATCAATGCTGAAGGTCGTCGTCTCAGTGGCGGGATCGTTGCCGATTGAAGTCGTGGTCATTACCACGTTGTGCCAATTGGTGTCGTTCAGTGTCGCGAGCGTTATCAATGGGTAGGTGCCGCCGCCGAATTCGTACGTGCTCAATACGATTCCTGAGGCTGTGTTGTCGAGGTATAGATTGGAGCCGGTTCGGTCATCGCGATTCGTTGTGCCTTCATAAATACTCTGGCTCGTTCCATCGCCGAGCGCACCAACCGGCTTAAACCAGATGCTGATCGACATGCTGTCGGCCGTTGCGCCCGAACTGGTCAGGCCGGCGCTGGCGGTAAGTTGCGGGGAGAATGGAGTCCCTGCACCGGGACTGTCGTACCCAGCGGACAAGCGCCAGGACTGCGTTCCGCTATGGGCTGCGGCGGTAGTCACTGCTTCATCGCCGGCGGCGTTGTTTGTGAATCCGCCGCTGGCTCCGCCGTTCCAGCCGTTTTGCCCGTCCAGCGAACCGGTTGCGTATGTGTCGGCAAAGGCGGCGCTTGCGCCGGCCAACAAAATCATGGCTGCAAAACTCATCAATACATTTCGCATTCTTTTCCTTCCGTTAGATTTGATCGTCTCTGTAACAATTCAATCCCGCCGTGAAACAGTCCCGGCGGGCCATTTTTTGTTGCAATCTCAGATATGATGCGATCAACCTGGAAACGCTAAGGGAATCACTGGTTCATCGCAATATATTAATCTCTAAATTCATTCGCAGATTCACGGAATATTCCCCCTCTTGTCCGCATTTTGATGCTTTGGTCGCAATGGTCATTTCTTGTGCGAAGATGGGGGCTCTAGCTCGACCGGGTGCCATGGATCGGTTCCGCCACCAATGCTCCGACGCCTCGCTCCCGCGGCGATTTTCATGTAGCCATGTTTCTCTTGAGCCCGTGTGTCAATCGCGAGTTTCTCCAGAGGAAATTCAAAGGAGATGCGATTTGATTGCGGAGAGATTATTCCACGTATTTGTCGGTGGAGCGGTCCCAGTTGCCTTGGATGGGGTCCAGGGTGAAGTCGGCGTCTTTTAGGCCGGTGTTGATGGATTTGAGGTCGAAGTCGGTTTGGTGCTGGGTGGTTTCTGCGGCGTCGGTGGTGTTGATGCGTTTGGGCATTTCGGATTTGGTGTCGACCCAGACGTCGATGGTTTTGAATTTCTTGGCGAGCTCGGTGCCGTCGCGGGGGGTGAGGGTGATGTGGACGGTGTTGGCGGGGTCGGTGGGGGCGGGGGGGGATTTGGTGACGGTGAAGAGTTTGAGGACATTCGCGCGCGGTTGGCCGATGGGGAGGGGGAAGGGGCCGCTGAGTGTGAAGAGGTCGACTTTGTCGCCGGGCTTGGCGACCTGGTGGCGGTCTTCGGTTTTGCGATCGTAGTCGCGATCGGTCACCCAGCCGTCGTCGAGGAGGTATTCTTTTTTCTGGTCGAGGATTTTCTTGCCTACGCGCTTGGAATTGAAGAGGACATGGATGCGGGCGCTGGCGTCGGGTTTGCGCTGGTATTGGATGACGCCTTTTTGTGAGGTGGAATCACCCAGGTCCATACGGGTTTCTTTGAGGGTGAGGCTGGCGGAGAAGTCTTTGAGATTTTGGCCGCGCTGGTCGAGGGCGTCGAGGATTTGGTCGACGGAGGCGTCCTGGGGGAGTTTGGAGTCGGTATCGACTTGGGCGGGTGGGGGAGAGGTGGGGGTGGGGGGGGCCGGGGCGTCCTGGGCGATCAGGCCGCTGAGCAGCAGGGCGGTGATTTGGAGGGATTGGAAAAGCATGGCGCTCCTTTCAGCGGATACTGGGCATTAGACACTCTTCCGACGTAGATGGTAGAGGGGTTATTCGGCATCTTGCAGGAGTTTGGTTAAGGCGATTAGGTCGGGCATGGTTTTCCAGGGTTCGGCGGGGAAGGGTTTGGGATTGGAGTGGCTGAGCCAGATGGTTTTGATGTGGGCGGCGAGGCCGGCTTCGATGTCGTATTGGCCGTCGCCGATCATCCAGGCGTGGGAGGGGGAGACGTTGAGTTTTTGGCAGGCGAGGAGCAGGGGGGCGGGGTCGGGTTTGAAGCGGGCGTCTTCGCGGGTGATGACGACCTGGAAGCTCAGGTTGTGGCGGGCGAGGACGGTCTGGGCGCAGGGGCGACTGTTGCGCGTGATGATCGCGGTGGGGATTTGCTGATGGGTGATCCAGGAGAGGAGTTGATCGCAGCCGGGGTTGAGGGTGGAGGCGGAGGCGGCGCGTTGTTCGTGCTGGTCGAGGATGGCGTGGGCGGCGGCTTTTTCGGGGGGATTCATCTCCGCGATGGCTTCGAGGATGGGGCGGTTGCCGATGCCGAGGTCGCGTTTGATGGCGGGGAAGTCGAGCATGGGTGCGGTGAGTGTGCCGTCCATGTCGAAGAGGAGGGCGCGCGGGCGAGGGAGTGGCATGGGGATGAAGATAGAGTGGGACGGGCGGGTGGACAATATGCAGGGGGAGGGTAGAGTCGCGGGGAAGGAGATGGTGGTATGAATAGAGTGAGCCGATGGATGGTGGCGACGGGGTTGGCGGCGGGACTGGCGGGGTGTGGGTCGGGGATCGATGAATATTCGGCGGGGCAGGCGGCGGAGGGGCGCGGGGATATTCAGGGGGCGGTGGGGGATTATGGCAAGGCGGCGGCGTCGGATGACAAGTCGTTGTATCGGCTGGGGACGCTGGAGATGGATCAGAAGCAGTACGCCGACGCGGCGGGGGCGTGGGAGAAGTATGTGGCGCTGAAGCCGAAGTCGGCCAATGGGTGGGATAATCTGGGGAGGGCGTATGAGCAGGCGGGGGAGATTGGGAAGGCGGAAGAGGCGTACAAGAAGGGGATGGAGGTGGCGACGGATGATCACAGTGCGCAGATTAATTATGGGCTGATGCTGGTGCGGCATGGGCGCGAGGAGGAGGGGAGGAAGTTGCTGGTGGATGTGATGAAGCCGGAGGAGGTGGAGGCGAGTGTGCAGGCGGCGCGGGTGCAGAAGGGGAAGTGAGGGGTTGAGAACGGGCCGGGCTGCACGGGTTGAAAACCCGTGCCACGATTGGACGGATGTTTCATTCTGTGATGAATGAGCGCTGGACGGCTGGACGGGCGGGGAGAGTTGCGCCACAATTTCCGGGTCATTATTCAGCGAAGGGAATAGGCGTATGTTGAAGCGAATCCTGGGCGGAGCGGCAGTGTTGGGGTGGGTGATGGGGATGGGTGGGGTGGCGCGGGGGGAGGAGTGGGCGGCGAAGACGGGGCCGCTGATGACGCGGTGGGCGAAGGATGTTTCTCCGGAGAAGGTGTGGGGGGAGTATCCGCGGCCGCAGATGGTGCGCTCTGACTGGATGAATTTGAATGGGGTGTGGGAGTATCGCAAGGGGCAAGAGGGGGAGAAGGTGGGGTTTGGGAAGGAGCTGCCGGGGAAGATTTTGGTGCCGTTCCCTGTCGAGTCGGCGTTGTCGGGGGTGATGGAGCATTTGGATCGGATGGTGTACCGGCGGACGTTTACGGTACCTTCGGAGTGGGGGGGGAAGAGGGTGCTGTTGCATTTTGGGGCGGTGGACTGGGGGTGCAGCGTTTATATCAACAAGAAGAAAGTGGGGACGCACCGGGGGGGGTATGATGCGTTCACGTATGATGTGACGGATCGGCTCAAGAAGGGGACAGCGGAGCAGGAGGTGGAGGTGGTGGTGTGGGACCCGACGGACGTGGGGGATCAGCCGCGCGGGAAGCAGGTGAACGATCCGCATGGGATCTTTTATACGTCGACGACGGGGATCTGGCAGACGGTGTGGCTGGAGCCGGTGAGTCAGGAGCATATTGAGGAGGTGAAGATGGTGCCGGATGTGGCGGGGAAGTATGTGCGGGTGACGGCGCTGGGGACGGCGCAGGAGGTGGATGTGAAGGTGATGGCGGGGGGGACCATCATTGCCGAGCAGCGCGGGAGGGGGGAAATGGTGATCCCGATGGCGGAGGCGCATTTGTGGTCGCCGGAGGATCCGTATTTGTATGATCTGGAGGTGTCGGCGGGGCAGGATTCGGTGAAGAGTTATTTTGGCATGCGCTCGATTGCCATTGCGAAGGATGAGAAGGGGGTGAACCGGATCATGCTGAATGGGAAGGCGCTGTTTGAGGTGGGGATGCTGGATCAGGGGTTTTGGCCGGATGGGATTTATACCGCGCCGAGCGATGAGGCGATGAAGTTTGATATTGAGCAGCAGAAGAAACTGGGGTTTAACCTGATCCGCAAACATGTGAAGGTGGAGCCGGCGCGGTGGTATTACTGGTGCGATCATCTGGGGATGCTGGTCTGGCAGGATATGCCCAGTGCGGATAATAAAACGGAGAAGGGGAAGGAGGAGTATCAGGCGGAGCTTAAGCGGCTGGTGGAGACGCACTGGAATTCGCCGTCGATTGTGATGTGGGTGGTGTTTAACGAGGGGTGGGGGGAGTTTGATGTGCCCAAGGTGGTGGCGGAGGTGAAGAGGCTCGACCCGACGCGGCTGGTGGACAACGCCAGCGGGTGGACGGATGCGGGCGTGGGGGATGTGGTGGATATGCATTTGTATCCGGGTCCGGGCGCGCCCAAGACCGAGGAGAAGCGTGCAGCGGTGCTGGGGGAGTTTGGGGGACTCGGGCTGGCTACGTGGGGACATTTGTGGAAGTCGGATAGGAATTTCAGTTATGCCGGGCAGGAGTCGGCGGAGGGGTTGACCGAGCAGTATGTGCGACTTTTATCCAAGGCGTGGGAATTGAATGCGTCGGCGGGATTGTCGGCCTGCATCTATACGCAGACGACGGATGTGGAGGGGGAGATCAACGGGGTGATGACGTATGACCGGGTGCTCAAGGGGGATGCGGAGCAGATTCGCCAGGTGAATCTGGGGAAGGGGCCGAAGTTTGCAACGTTTACCGTTGTGCCGTCGGCGCTGGAGGGGGGACAGACGTGGCGCTACACCACCGACAAGCCGGGGGAGGGGTGGACGAAGTCCGCGTTTGATGATTCGGCGTGGAAGCAGGGGCCGAGCGGTTTTGGCGTGGGCCAGACGCCCGGCGGGATCGTGCGGACGAAGTGGGAGACGGGGGATATCTGGCTGCGGCGCGACATGGAGATTCCCGCGGGGATTGAGCCGGGGGATTTGAAGTTGTGGATGCATCATGATGATGGGTGCGAGGTGTATATCAACGGCGTGCTGGCGACGCGGCGGAGTCATGCGGTGTCGGGGTATGAGGAGCAGCCGCTGAGCAAGCAGGCGCAGGGTGCGCTCGTGACGGGGAAGAATGAGGTGGCGGTGCATTGCAGCAATACGGGCGGGCCGGGGTATATCGATGTGGGTTTGGTGCGGGTCGAGGAGAAGAGGGGAGATTGAACCACGAAGGCCACAAAGGCCACCAAGCGGTCCCGGCAAGCTCGAGCGCCGGATGAGCTGCCGGCGCTCTTTATATATAGAATAGAAGACCATTGGCCTATGCTGGGAGTCTGCGGATTGCGATCTCGCTCTTCGTGGGTTTGGTGGCCTTTGTGGTTCATCCTCCCCATCCCCGTGCCGAATTGGAATTGATCAGAGCAAAGAGTTTTAGACACCAAGGCACCAAGGCCACCAAGCGATCCCCGCAAGCTTGAGCGCGGGCTGGGGTGCTGACGCTCTTTATATATAGTGTAGAAGACCCTTCGCCCTTGCGGGGGGCCCATAACTTGGAGCGCCCGCTTGGTGGCCTTGGTGCCTTGGTGTCTAAACTCCCCTCCCCTCCCCGTGCGGAAGAAATATTCCTCTCTACGGAAGTTTCCCACCCCTCTACGGAGCGAGTATTTGGCTCTATGGAAGTTCCGCAGCCCTCTGCGGACGGAGTATTTCCTTCTGCGCCCGGAGTATTTCCCTCTGGGAAAGTTTCACAGCCCTCTATGGAAGTTTCATTTCCCTCTACGGACGGAGCATTTCCCTCTACGAATGTTTTATTTCCCTCTGCGCTCGGAGTATTTCCCTCTATGGACCGAGCATTTCCCTCTAGGAAAGTTTCGTAGAGGGAAATGGAAGAATCCGCGCCCCGTGTAAAAGGGGCGCAGCGGGCGATATTCCGGGACGCGGGGTTGGCGGGGGATTCCGCCCGCTTTTTATCGGAGCGGAGTTGCCTGTTGAGAATCATCCGCAATGAGGGGGGACGGCCATGGCGTTGGCGATGCGTCCTCTGACATTCTTCCTGTCGTCGGAAGAAATTGAGAATGGATTATTGCATGAGTCTGCTACAATTAGCTGCTGGTGAGTAAATACACAGCCCATTCCGGCAAATCGGTGACGCGCAAGATTCTGGCGTGCGGTTCTCCCATCGCCCTGCTCGCCCTGGTTGCGGCGGCGGAGCATCTGTTTGGCACGCACGAAGGTGTCACGGAAGCGGCCGGGATATTGACCGCTTTTGGGGTAGGGGCTCTGCAGACGGCGCACCAGATGGGCGCGACCGTGGAGGCCGTTGAGATTCACGAGCATCACAAGACGCTGGAGGCCGAGCATGCCCGGCTGGCCAATGACGACCTCGCCCGCGCCGTCGGCGTCACTCTTGAAGTGATTTTCAAGAAACATTTCAAAGTTGAGGAATGCGCCAAACTCTGGCACACCCTGGCGGATAAAGCGTCCGAGGGGTGGGTCGCGCTGTCGCACGATTTGGGACCTGAATTGCTTGGCCCCATGTCCGAAGACCGTCTCGTGGAGGCCATTTCGCAGCACTCCGGTTCGGCGGCGTTCCCTCCGTTGGGTCAGCCCGAACTCTGGCGCGAGCTTCTCCCGGCCTTGGCGGAGAAATGCGGCATTCGCCCCGAAGCTCTGACCAAGGATCGGGACTTCGAGACGATGGTCCAGCTCTGTGACACGCGCTTCCGCGAGCAACTCTACGACACGCTCAAGCACGATTTTCAGGAGGGGGGAAAGGCCTTCGCGGGCGTGGCGCTCCGGGCGCTGGGGGAGACCGTTTTCCGGCTCCGGCGGCTGGAAGAATCGCAGCAGTCGATGCGCGAAAAAATCGGAATCGCTCTCGGCATGATGCACCAGCTTTCCGAACAGATCGCCCGAATCCCGCGCGGTGGCGGCGAGGCCGGCGATGCGACCCTGCAAATATGGGCGCAGGACATCACGAGCGAACTGGACGCCCAGGGGCGAGTATTGTCCGACCTCCTCCGCATCGCCAATGAGACGGGGGCCTACCTGCGCGGTGACGAACTGACGAAGCGGATCGCCCGATCCGTCGTTGAAGAGTTTGCCAGGCACAACGGCCATCTCCTCACGCTTCCCCCCAATAACTTTCCCGACGTTCCCCTGACGCCCAACCGGTCGTTCGTCGGCCGACGCGGGGAACTGGATGACCTGCACGCCCGCCTGACCCGCCCGCGCGATTCGGCGGACACGCGGGCCGACGCCGTCGTCCATGCCGTCGAGGGGGAGGGGGGGATCGGCAAAACCGAACTGATTCAGGCGTATGCCTTCGAGGCGCATCGGGAATGGGCCCATCGCTGGTGGATCGACGGGTCGAAGGAGACCATCGACGAATCGTGCCGGAAGCTGGCGCGGTTCCTCGGCCTGCCGGTGACAGGCCAGACGCCGGGGAGCGAGGTGCGCCGGCAGATTCGCATCAAGCTGGAGGATGGATCGAGACATCTCCTGCTCGTGGACAATGCCGAGCCCTCCAATGAAAGTGAAAAGGGATGGTCCGCCATCGAGGAACTCGCGCTCCAGCCTCCCAGCCGAGTCTTATTGACCACCCGGAGGACCGATTTGCCGCACGATCTGGCCGAGCCGTTTGAGTTGGGGGTGCTGTCGAAAGTTGACGCCCGCAACCTGCTGAAGACGGCGCGGGCGGACCTGAAGGCGTCCGTCCATGATCCCGCCCTCGACGCCGTCGCCGAATATCTGGGTTATCTGGGGCTGGCGCTAGGCTACGCCGCCGCGTGGCTCGCCGCTGGGCGGACGCGGACGCCCGCCGCGCTGCTGACAGAAATCAAAAAGAACGAACTGGGCGATTCCCATCCCCTGGAAGACCCCGCCCTCAATCGGAAGGCGCATCGGTACCAGCGCAGCACCTACGCCGCCCTCTCCCTTCATCTTCCCGACTTTGCCAACACGCCCGCGATGGCCTTGCTCACCGCCGCCGCCTTTTGCCATCCCGACCGCATCCCCCTCGAACTGCTGGCCGAAGCGGCGGGCATTGACACCGGCGAGGCGGAACACTGGCTCAACCAATTGGCCAATCGCTCGATCCTTCATCTGGAACCGTCTGCTGCCACGGACCCGGCTTCAGAAGTACGCGGCTGGGTGCGCCTGCATCGGCTGACCCAGTCGATGCTGCGGAACCGGGCGTGGAAGCAGGAGCGCCCCTCCACCCTTGTTCTTCTAGCGCGCCTTAGAAAGGCGCTCGTCGCCGTCCTGTCCAAACAGGAGCATCACAGCAACTTCGCCGCCCGGGTGCGCCTGACGCCGCACGCTCTGGCGCTTGCCCATTTGCTCGACGCTCCTCAAGCGGAATTGCTCTCCCGCAATCCGCTCGGCCTGGACCAATTCGATGCTGCCATGCTTCGAGACTATTTGGCCCAGCAACTTCAATACGCCGGCGACTTGTCGGGAGCGGCGGAGCAGATCGATCGGATTATTGAATGGGGTGACCGTCAGGGACCCTCGCGCGAGCGCGACGTCGCCATCTGGTGCGCCATCCGGGCGAGCATCCGGAAGGATCGCGGGGACCTGCCCGGAGCCGAGGTGGATATCCGGCGTTCCTTCGAGTGGGGCGAAGCCCAGACGCCCCGCGATGAACGCAGTCTGGCGATTGATTACGCCAGCCGGGCGGGCATCCGGCAGTCGCGCGGGGACCTGCCCGGGGCCGAGGCGGATATCCAGCGTTCCATCGAGTGGGGCGAAGCCCAGACGCCCAAGGATGAACGCGGTCTGGCGATTGATTACGCCCGCCGGGCGGGCATCCGGCAGTCGCGCGGGGACCTGCCCGGGGCCGAGGCGGATATCCAGCGTTCCATCGACTTCTACGAAGCCCAGACGCCCCGGGATGCACGCGGTCTGGCGATCCTGTCCGCCAAGCGGGCGAGCATCCGGAAGGATCACGGGGACCTGCCCGGAGCCGAGGTGGATATCCAGCGTTCTATCGACTTCTACGAAGCCCAGACGCCTAAGACTGAGCAGCATCTATCAATTTGCTATGGCACCCGCGCCGAGATTTATCGGCTTCGTGGAAATCTGGCGGAGGCGGAACAGTACGTCCAACAATCTCTGGATTGGGAGGCAAGGCAGGTCCGTCCGAATGGCCGGTCGGTGGCATATTGTCACGGCTATCGCGCTGATATTTTTCTCGCGAAAAATGAGTGGACGAAGGCATTGGCCGATGCCAATTTCTCCATCGCCTGGGCCGAGCAGCAGTCCACCCTTGACCAGAGAGGGTTGGCCCGCTGGTACAAGACCAAAGCCTTGGCGCATGAAGGGGCCGGTCAAATCGCCGAGGCTAAGGTCGCCATCGACCGATCCGTCGAATACCACACGGCGGTCTTCACTGCCGACCACGAATGGACCAAGGCGGCCATCGCCCTCCAGCAATCCATCCATATCAACGCGGCCCGTCAATAAAACGGAGCGGCGTACATCCAGCACGTCTTCCTCTATCGTTGCATCCCCTTCTTTCGCCCCATAAGCACGCTTCAAATATTTTCCGAAATCTCCGTTAAGTCCCTCACAAAAGTTTTCGATGAGAAGAGCAGCAAAATTAAACACCGTTCCCTTTCCGTGACGCAAGTTGTTTTTGTAATCAAGCGCCCGCGTGGGCCGCGTTCGAAAGAGAACACTCTTTTTCGGAGAATCATCATGGGAAACAGTTGGTTGCCTTTGAAAGATGCGGACCTGCTCCCGTTCATGCAGAACATGAGCGGAAAAATTACCGCTACACCCGCGACGTACGGGCTTCTTCCCGCCGATGCCACGGCTTTGGCCGGTTATCTGACGACCTTCTCCACGAATCTCGCGGTCGCTACCGCGCCGGCGACGCGCACCGCCGTCAGCGTTGCCGCGAAGGACATCAGCAAGGCGGTTTTGGTCGCCGATGCAAGAATCATCGCGAAAAAAGTACAAGCCAATCCCGCCGTCACGCCCGATCAGAAGATCGCGCTCGGGCTCCCGGTGCATAAAGATACCCCGACCCCGATTCCCGCACCGTCGACCAAGCCGATGCTCAACATCGTCGGCAATGGCGGGCGGACGGTGAAGATTCTGATTAAGGATGAGACGACGCCGACGAAGAAAGCCAAGCCGCCGGGATATGAAGGGTCGGCGGTTTATACGTATGTGCCGACCGCCGGTGAAGAGCCTCCCGCCGACCTGACGGAGTGGCGGTTTGAAGGGCTGGCGACGCGCGGGGATTTTGAGATCGACTACCGGCCGGGGGATGTGGGCAAGACGGCGTATATCCTCGCCAACTGGCTCAATCCGCGCGGGGAGGCGGGGCCGAATTGTGAGCCGCTGGCGGTTGCGGTTGCTGCATAACTTTCACAAGTAGCCAGTAGCCAGTAGCAAGTAGCTCGGACGCACGGGCGAAATCGCTACTGGCTACTTGCTGCTGGCTACTGGAGAAATCAGATGCCTACGCCATCGGCCTATCCCAAGCATCGTCAGTGGAATCGTCGGCGGGCGATTATTCCAGCCGCGCCGCCTGCGCCGGCGCAGGCGCATATCACCGGCATTGAGCGGCTCGGGCAGACGGTTCTGCGGTTCACCTTCGATACGGTCATCGTCGATACGGGGGCTTGCGGGGACTTGCGCGTCTCCGATCTCGGCCCCAGCGCTTCGACGCAGACCGGGGATTACACGCTGGAGGCCGTCTATCCAGAGATGGTCAATGGGGACACCTGGACCGCTCACGCCATCGACAATGAGCCGATCTTCGCCAATGGCGAGACGCTGGCGGATGATGGGGGGATTGTGCCGGTCTGGGCTTGAGGGGGGAGGGGTTGATTCGCGCTACTGGACGGAAAGGGGGCGCTCCTCCACAATCCGGGGTGCATGGGTGAGAAGCCACTGCTGGAGATGCGCGGGATTCGCAAGGTGTATCCGGGCGTGCGCGCTTTGGATGGGGTGGATTTTTTGGTGAGAGTGGGGGAGGTGCATGCGCTGCTGGGGGAGAATGGGGCGGGGAAGTCGACGCTCATTAAGGTGATGACGGGGGCGACGCGGCGGGATGGGGGGGAGATTTTGCTTGCGGGGAAGGAGATTTGGCCGGGGTCGACCAAGGAGGCGCAGGAGGCGGGGATCAGTACGGTCTATCAGGAGATTAATCTGGTGCCGACGTTGTCGGTGGCGGAGAATTTGTTTTTGGGGAGGGAGCCGCGGCGGCTGGGGATGATTCGCTGGGGGCAGGTGAAAAAGCGGGCGCGGGCGGCGCTGGAGCGGCTGAATATCAAGATCGATGTGAACCGGGACCTGGGGGAGTATTCGATTGCGATTCAGCAGATGGTGGCGATTGCCCGGGCGGTGGATATCAAAGCGAAGCTGCTGATATTGGATGAGCCGACGAGCAGTTTGGATGCGGGGGAGGTGGAGCAGTTGTTTGGGCTGATGCGGAAGCTCAAGGGAGAAGGTTTGGGGATCGTGTTTGTGACGCACTTTCTGGATCAGGTCTATGCGGTGTCGGATCGGATCACGGTGCTAAGGAATGGGAAGTTGGTGGGGGAGTATGAGACGGCGAAATTGGGGCGGATGGATTTGGTGGGGAAGATGATGGGGCGCGAGCTGGCGGAACTGGAGTATGGGAAGTCGGAGGCGCGGGTGGAGAAGAAAGGGCAGGCGCTGGTGGTGGCGCGGGGGATTGCCAAGCGCGGGTCGATTGAGCCGATTGCGTTGGAATTGAGTGCGGGGGAGGTGGTGGGGCTGGCGGGGCTGCTGGGGTCGGGGCGGACGGAGGTGGCGAAGTTGCTGTTTGGGATTGATCGGGCGGATCGGGGGGAGGTGCGGGTGGAGGGGAAGGCGGTGAAGTTGCGCGGGCCTCGGGAGGCGATTCGGCTGGGGTTTGCGTTTGTGCCGGAGGATCGCAAGACGCAGAGCATTATTCCGGAGCTGACGATTCGGGAGAATATTATTCTGGCGATGCAGGCGAGCCGGGGGTGGGTGCGGGCGTATTCGCGAGCGACGCAGGAGAAGCTCGCGGAGAAGTATATTGCGGCGCTACAGATCGCGACGCCGGACGGGGAGCAGGCGGTGAAGAATTTGTCGGGGGGGAATCAGCAGAAGGTGATCCTCGCGCGGTGGTTGGCGTCGCAGCCTCGGGTGCTGATTTTGGATGAGCCGACGCGGGGGATTGACGTGGGGGCGAAGGCGGAGATTCAGAAACTGGTGTTGTCGCTATGCAGCGAGGGGATGGCGATTTTGTTTATCTCGTCGGAGTTGGAAGAGGTGGTGCGGGTGAGCGATCGGGTGGCGGTGTTGCGCGATCGGCGCAAGGTGGGGGAATTGTCGGGGGCGGATGTGACGGAGCAGGCGGTGATGCGGACGATTGCCAGTGAAGGGGGGGCGTAAATGACCACGATGGCGGAAGAGAGGGCGGCGCGGTATTCGAAGCGGCGGGGGGTGCCGCGGTTGGTTTGGCCGTTGGCGGCGCTGGGGGTGATTTTGTTGTTCAACTTCTTTTTTACGCCTGAATTTTTTCGGGTGACGATGCGGGATGGGCGGCTATTTGGGAATGTGATTGATATTTTGCGCAATGGCGTGCCGGTGACGCTGGTGTCGATTGGGATGACGCTGGTGATCGCGACGGGAGGGGTGGATTTGTCGGTGGGGGCGGTGATGGCGCTGGCGGGGACGCTGGCAGCGGTGTTGATTGGGTTGCATCATTGGGGAGCGGCGGCGGGGATATCGGCGGCGCTGGGGCTGGCGCTAGTGTGCGGGGTTTGGAATGGGTTTTTGGTGGCGTATCTGGGGATTCAGCCGATCGTGGCGACGCTGGTGCTGATGGTGAGCGGGCGCGGGATTGCGCAGTTGCTGAGTGGGGGGCAGATTGTGGATGTGATCAATCCGGGGTTTGACTATCTGACGAAGGGGGCGATTTTGGGGATGCCGTTTGCGGTGTATCTGATGGCGGCGTGCTTTATCGTCGTTGCGGTGATGACGCGGAAGACGGCGCTGGGATTGTTCATCGAATCGGTGGGGAACAATCCGCTGGCGTCGCGCTATGCGGGGATCAATGAGCGCGGGGTGAAGATGGTGGCGTATATCGTCGCGGGGGTTTGCTCGGGGCTGGCGGGGATGCATGTGGCCAGCGAGATTCAGGCGGCGGATGCGAATAACGCGGGGCTTTATCTGGAACTGGATGCGATCCTGGCGGTGCTCATCGGTGGGACATCGTTGTCAGGTGGGCGGTTTTCGCTGATTGGGTCGGTGGTGGGGGCGATGATTATTCAGACGACGCGGACGATGATCTTGAACAAGGGGATCGCGGTGGAGAGCACGATGATCGTCAAGGCGGTCATCATCCTGGTGATCGCGATCTTTCAGGCGGAGAAGTTTCGCACGCTGCTGGGGCGGATGCTGAAAAGGGGGCGGGCGTGAAGAAGCTGGCACCGATGATTGCGACGGTGGTGGTCTGTGCGATTCTGCTGGGAGCGTGCGGGTGGCGGTATGGGCATGATTTTCTGTCGTTGTACAATTTGACCAATCTGCTGAATGACGGGGCGTATCTGGGGGTGATTGCGGTGGGGTCGACGTTTGTGATTCTGACGGGGGGAATCGATCTGTCGGTGGGGTCGATTATGGGGTTGACGACGATCATTGTCGCGACGCTGGTGACGAAGCATGGGATGCACCCGGCTTTGGCGATTCCGATCGCGCTGGGGATCGGAGCGGTGATCGGGTTTGTCATGGGGTGCGTGATTCAGTTTTTTGAATTGGCACCGTTTCTGGTGACGCTGGGGGGATTGTTTTTTGCGCGGGGGCTGACGTTTTTGATCAGCGTGGAGGGGATTGAGATTTCCAGCAAGGTCAGCCCGGCGTATGGGAAGTTGTCGGAGATGGGGTATGAGTTTCATATCGGGCAGCAGACGGGGTATTTGTCGGGGTCCACGATTGTGTTTTTAGCGGTGGTGGTGATCGGGACGGTGGTGGCGTATTGGACGCGGTTTGGGCGGAATGTGTATGCGATTGGCGGGGGAGAGTCGTCGGCGTCGTTGATGGGGGTGCCGGTGGGGCGGGTGAAGATCATGGTGTATACGTTGTCGGGGTTTTGTGCGGCGCTGGGGGGGGTGCTGAATACGATGTATAAATTGAGCGGGGATCCGAATGCGGGGACGGGGTTGGAGCTGGATGCGATTTCGGCGGTGGTGATCGGGGGGACGCTGCTGACGGGGGGGGTGGGGTATGTGCCGGGGACGCTGCTGGGGGTGCTCATTTTGGGGATTATTCAGTCGGCGATTACGTATGAGAATTTGATTTCGTGGTGGGCGCGGATTGCGATCGGGGTGTTGTTGTTTGTGTTTATATTGTTGCAGAAGGTTTTAACTGGGACGACCGGGTTACGCCGGCAGTTGCAAAAGTGATGTTTACGAAAATTATTTCGCTGGTGGCGATTGGGGTGGTGGCGGCGGGGTGTTCTACGGGGGTGCGCGTGAGCGGTTTGCGGTGTGAGTATTTGCAGAATCCGCTGGGGATTGATGTGGGGAGGCCGCGGTTGAGTTGGGAGATGGAGAGTGAGAAGCGCGGGGAGATGCAGAGGGCGTATGAGGTGCGGGTGGGGAGTGAGCCGGGGAAGGGGGATTTGTGGGAGAGCGGGAAGGTGGTGTCGGATCAGAGTGCGCAGGTGGCGTATGGGGGGAAGGAACTGGCGTCGGGGCAGCGGTGTTATTGGGGGGTGCGGGTGTGGGATCGGGATGGAAAGGTGGCGGAGAATTCAGGATGGTGGGAGATGGGGCTGCTGAAGGCGGGGGATTGGGCGGGGGCGAAGTGGATCGGGACGGGGAAATTGGTGGGGCAAGCGCCGATGTTGCGGCGGGAGTTTGCGGTGAGCGGTGCGGTGCGGCGGGCGCGGGCTTATGTCTGCGGGCTCGGGTATTACGAATTGCGGCTCAATGGCGGGAAGGTCGGGGACCATGTGCTGGATCCGGGGTATACGGATTATGACAAGCGGGTGTTGTATGCGACGTACGATGTGACGGATCAGATTCGTGAGGGGAAGAATGCGGTGGGGATGGTGCTGGGGACGGGGTGGTATGATGTGCATACGCTGGCGGTGTGGGAGTTTGATAAAGCGCCGTGGCGGGCGGCACCGAAGGGGATTGTGCGATTGGAGATTGAATATGTAGATGGGCGGAAAGAGACGGTGGTGTCGGATGGGAGTTGGAATGCGGGGGTGGGGGGGATCAAGTTTGACAGTATTTATGGGGGAGAGTTTTATGATGCGCGGCTGGAGAAGACGGGGTGGGATGAGGTTGGGTTTGATGAGTCGGAGTGGGCGGGGGCGGTAGTGATGGATGGGCCGCGGGGGAAGATGGTGGCGCAGGAGATGCAGCCGATTCGGGTGACTGGGGAGATCGTTCCCAGGTCGGTGAAGGAAGTGAAGCCTGGGGTGTGGATGGTGGATATGGGGCAGAATTTTTCGGGGGTGCCGAAGTTGATGGTGAAGGGGAAGGCGGGGGTGATGGTGAAGATGCGCTGTGGGGAGCGGGTGAAAGAGGATGGGACGCTGGAGACTTCGCAGATTGATGTGTTTGTGAAGCGCAGCGGGGCGGATCAGGTGTTTCAGGAGGATCGGTATACGCTCAAGGGGAGTGGGGGGGTGGAAGTGTATGTGCCTCGGTTTACGTATCATGGGTTTCAGTATGTGGAGGTGACGGGGTGGGCGGGGAAATTGGGGGTGGAGAATTTTAGGGGGGAAGTGATGCATACGGATGTGCCGTCGGCGGGGGAGTTTAAGTGTTCGAATGAACTGGTGAATAAGATTTGGATGGCGTCGCGGTGGGCGTATTTGTCGAATTTGATGTCGATTCCGACGGATTGCCCGACGCGGGAGAAGAATGGGTGGACGGGGGATGCGCAACTGGCGGCGGAGATGGGGATTTATAATTTTAAGCCGGCGGCGGTATATACGAAGTGGATGAATGATGTGGAGGATGCGCAGCATCCGGGCGGGGATTTGCCGGGGATTATTCCGACGGGGGGGTGGGGGTATGGGAAGGGGATTGGGCCGGCGTGGGATTCGGTGGCGTTTCACATTCCGTGGTACTTGTATCAATACTATGGGGATACGCGCATATTGGCGGAGCATTATGGGGTGATGCAGCGGTATATAGAATATCTCTCGGCCAATCGGGAGGATGGGGTGATTAACTTTGGGCTGGGGGATTGGGCACCGTATGAGGCGCAGACGCCGGCGACGATTACGGGGACGGCTTATTTTTATCGGGATGCGCTGATTTTGGCGGAGGCGGCGAAGCTGCTGGGGAAAAATGAGGATGCGCGGAAATATCGGGAGTTAGCGGGGGAGGTTCGGGGGGCGTTTAACCGGAAATTTTTTGATGCGAAGAGTGATTCGTATTTAAGCGGGACGCAGACGGCGCTGAGTTGTGCTTTGTATCAGGGGCTGGTGCCGGCGGGGCATGAGAAGGGGGTGTTTGCGAATCTGGTGAATTCGATTCATGCGAGGAAGGATCATTTGGATTGCGGGATTTTGGGGACGAAGTATGTGATGAATGTGCTGCTGGATAATGGGCGGGCGGATTTGGCGTATGCGATTGCGACGCAGACGGATTTGCCGAGCTGGGGGTATTGGATCAAGGAGAAGGGGGCGACGACTTTGTACGAGTCTTGGAAGGATGTGGATTCGCGGAATCATATTATGTTTGGGGATATCGGGGCGTGGGTGTTTAAGGCGCTGGCGGGGATTCGGGAGGATGGGGTGGGGTTTGCGAGCGTGGTGATTCGGCCGGAGGTGGTGGGGGATTTGACGAGCGCGTCAGCGACGTATGATTCGATTCGGGGGAAGATTGTGAGTAGTTGGCGATTGGATGGGGGGAAGATTTATTTGGATGTGACGGTGCCGGCGAATATGCGGGGGACGGTGTATTTGCCGACGAGTGATCCGACGGAGGTGAAGGAATCGGGCGGGGAGATATTGATGGCGGAGGGAGTGGATTCGATGGGGAATGAGAAGGGGGTGGCGGTGTATGCGGTCGGGTCGGGGACGTATCACTTTGTCGCGCCGCAACGGTGAGAAGCCGGGTCGGTATGAAAGGGTCACATGAAGATCGATCCAGCGGCGTTGGAATTTTTGCGGGGGATTACGGAGGCGACGGTGGAGGGTTCGCGCGTGCGGGCGGGGGAGCGGGTGGCGGGGTCGCCGATGAATACGACGGGGAAGACGCTGGTTCGGCCGGGGGGACGACAGGCGTATCCGGCGTATTGGGTGCGGGATTTCGCGATGTCGATGGATGCGGGATTCATGACGGCAGAAGAAGTGCAGCATGCGCTGGCGATGACGGCGCGGACGCAGAATGGAGATCAGGAGCGGCGTCTGCGGAATGGGGCGGCGATTGTGCCGGCCTGGGCGATTGTGGATCATATGAATTTCGACGGAGGGAAGGTCTATTTTCCGGGGACGTATTCGGCGGGTGAGGATCAGGGGGGCGAGCCGTTCGGGGTGCTGCCGCCGGCGGGAGATCATTATTATTTTGGAGAGATCGCGCATTATATTTGGAAGAAGACGGGGTCGGCGGATTTTTTGAAGCAGGGAGATGGGGTGTCGATGATCGACCGACTGCACCGGGCGTTTGCGGCGGTGGATGTGGATGAGAAGACGGGGATCGTATCGACGACGCCGGCGCGGCGGGCGGTGGGGTTTGGGTTTTATGACAGCGTATATATCGTCGGGGATTTGTTGTTTCCGTCGCTGTTGCGATATCGTGTGGCGGGGTTGATGGCGGAGATTTGTGGTGTGATGGATGATAAGGCGCGGGGGGTGGAGTATGTCGCGATTGCGGCGCGGATCAGGGAGAATTTGCCGAGGGTGTTTGTTGATCCGGCGGCGGATGGGTGGTTGATCGCGTCGACGGAGACGGGGCGGCAGCCGGATGTTTGGGGGACGATTTATGCGTTGTATTTGAATGTGCTGCCGGACGATGTGGCGAAGGGGGCGCGGGAGACGCTGGTGAAGGCGATCGGGAAGGGGACGGTGACGCACAAGGGGGGAGTGCGGCATATTCCGACGGATCATGATCATTCGCCGGAGACGGCGTGGCAGCAGACATGCGGTGTGCCGCGCGGGCAGTATCAGAATGGGGCGTATTGGCATACGGCGACGGGGTGGCTGATCGGCGCGTTGGCGGAGTCGCATCCGGAGGTGGCGGGGAGAATTTTCGATGAGTTTATTGCGGCGCTGCGCGAGGATGACTTTCGAATAGGGCCGGAACATGGAGCGCCGTGGGAGTGTTTTGCGAAGGGGACGGGATATCGGCAGAATCCGATCTATATGGCGAGCGTCGCGGTGCCGTACGCCATCCTTCGGGATATGGCGGCGGCGGGGCAAGGATAAAGATAGGACGAGATGATGATGAAGCGAATGATGGCGGTGGTGGTGTTGATGGGCGCGGCGGGGTGGTCATCGGCGGGGGAGTGGAAGAATTCGTTGAAGCCGAAGGGGACGGAGGCGGCGGCGGTGATGGTGACGCGGGACGGGCGGGCGATTTATAGCATTGCGCTGCCGGTGAATGCGACGGCGGTGGAGAAGAGTGCGGCGGGGGATTTGCAGCACTGGGTGAAAGAGATATCGGGGGCGACGCTGGAGATTACGGATCATCCGGGGTCGGATGAGGTGATTCGGATTGCGACGGATCCGACGTTTGAGGCGGAGGAGTATAAAATTGCCGAGGAGGAGCGGGCGATTGTGCTTACGGGGTCGACGGGGCGGGGGGTGATGGATGCGGTGTATGCGCTGTTGGAAGAGGATATGGGGTGCCGGTGGTATACGCGGACGGATGTGAGGTTGCCGCATGAGGGGACGCTGACGATTGCGCCGGTGCCGCGGAGGTATGTGCCACAATTGAAGATGCGGGACCCGTTTTATTTTGTGAGTTTTGATGGGGATTGGTCGGTGCGGAATCGGACGAATGCGCCGGATGCGAAGGTGCCGGAAGAGCAGGGGGGGCATATTGATTATGGGGGGTTGTTTGTGCATACGGAGGGGGAGCTGCTGAAGCCGGAGACGTATTTCAAGGATCATCCGGAGTATTACCAGATGAATGCGGATGGGAAGCGGGCGCCGGTGCAGCTATGCACGACGAACGCGGATGTGCGGCGGCTGGTGACGGAGCATGTGCTGGAGACGCTGCGGAAAAATCCGCATACGGAAGTGGTGTCGGTGTCGCGGCTGGATGTGATGCAGGTGTGCCACTGCGCGGAGTGTGAGAAATTGAGGAAGGAGGAGGGGAGCGAGATGGCGAACCAACTGCTCTTGGTGAACCAGGTGGCGGATGCGGTGGCGAAGGAATTTCCGGGGGTGATGGTGGATACGCTGGCGTATTTGGAGACGCTGCCGGTGCCGAAGACGATGCGGCCGCGGAAGAATGTGATTATTCGGATTTGCAATGATGCGGTGGGGGCGTGGTCGTATCCATTTACGCCAGCGGAGAAGACGGGGACGGCGAAGTATGTGACGGACTGGTCGAAGGCGTGCGATCATTTGTCGATTTGGGATTACAATGTGAATTTTTCGCACTATCTGGCGCCGATGCCGAATATGGATGTGATCGCGGCGAATATTAAATACTGGGCGGCGAATAAAGCGTGGGGAGTGATGACGCAGGGGGGATATCAAGGGATGGCGGAGCGGGATGAGCTTAAATCATGGGTGATTGCGAAGATGTTGTGGGACCCTTCGCGGGATGAGAAGGAATTAGTCCAGGATTTTATCGTGGGGCATTATGGAGTGGCGGCACCGGCGATGGAGGAATTTGATGCGCTACTGGTGAAGGCGGGGGTGGATCATGCCAAGGAGCTGGCGGCTCCTCCGTCGGGGATTCGGTATCCGATGGATATATCGTTTTTGTCGAAGGAGTTTTTGGCGCAGGCGAATGGGATTATTGATCAAGCGAAAGAGCAGGCGATGACGGCGGGGACGCTGGCGGAGCGGGAGGAGTTAACGAAGAGGGTGGAGCGGGCCTGGCTGCCAATTTTGTATGTGGAGTTGTGTCAGGGGCCGACGGGAAAGGTGTTGGCGGAGTTTGATCGGATTGCGCATCGGGAGGGGGCGACGCATATTTCGGAGACATGGCCGGCAAATTTGGAGGCGCAGATCGCGGCGTGGAAAGGGCAAGTCGCCAAATCTTCGACTCAGCCTGCGGCGGTTGATTATAAAGTGATATCGAAGGGCCTCGCTTCGCTGACGTATCAGGCGTTTCCGGATGTTTGTCGGTTGAAGAATGGGGATTTGCTGGCGGTGTTTTATGCGGGGTATACGCATGTTTCGTTTCCGGCGGTTGATGTGCCGATGGGGGGAAGGATTTGCATGGTTCGATCGCTGGATGAGGGGCGGACATGGTCGAGCCCGGAGATGCTCTTTGATGATGTGAATGACAATCGGGACCCGAGCGTGGTGCAGTTGGATGATGGGACGGTGGTGTGCACGTTTTTTTCGACGGCGATGAAGGGGGAGCCGCTGGCGTCTTCGAAAGATTTTAGCTGGAAACTATATAGAGAGCGTGCGAAGAGTGTTGGATCGCAGATCGTGATGTCGCATGATAATGGATATAGCTGGGACAAGGTCGCGGTGGGGTTGAATTCGAGCTGGTATTGTTCGTCGCCGGTGCGGCAGTTGAAGGATGGGACGTGTATTTTGGGGGTGTATCAGGAGGGGGCGAAGAAGGGAGATTTTTCGCTGGCTTGGGGTGGGGTGTTGCGGTCGACGGATCGGTGCAAGACGTGGTCGGCGGCGGTTCCGATCGGGAAGGAGGCGGGGCTGCCGCTGGATGCGGAGACGGATGTGATTCCGCTGAAGGATGGGACGCTGCTTGCGGCGCTGCGGTCGTCGAAAGTGGATATGTATACGGCGACCAGCAGCGATGAGGGGAAGACCTGGTCGGCGGTAGCGGACATTGGATTTAAGGCGCAATGTCCTTATTTATACCGGCTGTCGACGGGGGAGATTTTGCTGGGGCATCGTGTGCCGGGGACGGCGATGCATGTTTCGCGGGATGAGGGGAAGACGTGGCAGGGGCCTTATGCGATTGATTCGTGTATCGGGGCGTATCCGTCCTGCGTGGAATTGAGCGATCATTCGGTGCTCATCGTTTACTATTCGGAAGGCGTTGGATCGGAGATTAGGGAGAAGCGGTTTCGCGTTGGGAAAGATGGATTGGAAATGTTGCCGGTTTGGCAATGAGGTGTCATGAGAATTGCTATAGTTATGGCGGCGGTGTTGTCGGGAGTGGCGGGCGCGCGGGCGGCGGAGCCGTTTGATGGACGGCCTTGGAATGTATCGACGGGGAATGTGTCGGTGACGTATATTCAGGCGTCGCCGATCGGGGCGCATCAGCGGCCGAATTATATTGAGCCGCCGCCGTCGCTGGAATCGCAGGTGGCGTGGAAACGCGAGGGTCTGGTGGCGAATGAGGATTATATTGCCTGGGGGGCGGTGGAGCGGGCGGAGGGGCAATGGTCGTGGGAGCAGCATGATGCGGTGGAGAAGCTCATGCATGCGGCGGGGTTGAAGTATGTGGTGTATGACTGGCTGGAATTTCCGCCGGTGTGGTTGCGAGATGAGAAGAAGTCAGAGCGGACGCTGATGAAATGCACGGAGCATGCGAAGGAGACGAATTATTTGTCGGTTTATGATCCGAGGACGATCCAGTGGTATGACCGGTTTTATAAGGCGGTGCATGATCATTTTGGGGATCGGGTGGATGATATTTATGCGTGCATTTTAGGGCCTTATGGGGAGGGGAATTATCCACTGGAGGTGCCGGATTGGGTGGATATGGGGCATTGTCATGAGGGGTATTGGTGTGAGGATGATCAGGCGATCTCGGCGTTTCAAACGGCGATGAAGGGGAAATATCAAACCATTGAGGCGCTCAATGGTGCGTGGGGAGTGGGGTATGAAACTTTTTCGCAGGTGAGGCCGCCGAAAGAAGTGACGGGGACGGATCAGTATGTGATTAAGCCGGAGTTGTTTCCATCGGCGCAGGATAAGAGGCGGTGGCTGGATTTTATTACCTGGTATCATCAGGCGATTATCGATTTTTCGGAAAAATCGGTGCAGGCGTTATTGAAGTATTATCCGCATGATCGGGTGAGGCTAAAGCCGGGGGGGACGCATCATGATATTAATCCGATTGCGTGGGGGACGTATTCGCCGGGGTATGCGAAGATGGCGGGGCCGTATCATATTACGTTGCAGCCGGCGGATTGTCTGGGGGCGGTGTTTGGGGATAAATGGCTGGGGACTTCGTATATGTTTTATGGGGTGAAGATGGGGACGGAGCCGGCGGGGTCTTTGGATAAGAATACCTACATAAGGCGGATGTTCTCGGATGCGGATTGCGGGGCGTCGCAGCATTTTACGTATGAGTTTGCGGCGCATGTGCCGGAGATTCAGAAGTATATTCATCTATATACGGGCGTGCCGGGGGAGACGGAGATTGCGCTGTATTGTCCGACGACGTTGTATCGATTGGGGGGGAATCTTCTGCCGACGGTTGGGGCGGCGGATCATTTGCGGGATTTGTGTGACTTTGATGTGCTGGATGAGCTGCTGATTCGTGATAAGGCGCTGACGCCGGCGAAATATAAGGTGTTGCTCATCACGCAGGCGGAGATTGTGGATCAGCCGATTTTGGATGCGATGGATCGGTATGTGAAGCAGGGGGGGAAGATTGTGATTGCGGGAGATAAGCCGATCCTGAATGTGGAGGGGAAGGCATGGGGGACGGCGGAGAAGCTGGTGCATATTGCGCCGCTGGGGTCGAAGGGGAAATGGCTGCGGGATTTGCAGCCGATGCTGGCGGGGATGAAGGGGTGTGATGGGAAATTGGATGGGTTATGGACGTGTCAGCGGGGGGGGCAGACGATGATTTTCAATACGACGGCTAAGCCGGTGACGACGGGAGTGATGGGGAAAGATGTTACCATTGAGCCGCATGAGATTTGGACGAATTAAGGAGAGCGATATGGCGCGACCGACACGTCGGGCGATTGTGAAGACGGCGGCGGCATTGACGGCGGGAGCAATGATTCCGCGGGAAATGTATGGGCAGGTGGAGTCGCTGGGCAGAGAGTTTGTGGATGCGCCGACGACGCGGGCGGCGGGGAAGGGGCTGACGCTGCGGCTGCGGGAGGCGGATGGATCGCTGCTGGATCGGGAGCGGGCGCGGACGATTACGGTGCGGGATATGCATGGTGATCCGCTGCCGGTGGGGATTGATTTATCGCCGGGGGTGGCGACGGTTGCGCTGCCGAAGGAGCCGGTGCAGATAACGATTCGGCTGAAGATTCCGGGGTTTGGAGAGGTTTATTGTTATGCGGATAATGGGGGGGCGGGATATGCAGAGGCGAAGGAGGTTCAGTTTGTTTTGGAGGCGGCTAAGACGCGACTCGCGCGGGTGGAAGAATCGTTGAAGAAGGGGCAGGATGAGGGGGTTGTGTTGCCGGAGAGTTTTCAGAAAGATTTGGAGGGGGCGAGGTCGTCGGTGAGGCAGGGATATTCGTCTCTGGCGCAGTCGATGCGGGCGGGAGAGATGTTGGCGCTGGAGCGGGCGCGGCATCGGATTGAGAAGATGGCTGGGCCTCGGAAGGAATTCTTATTTGGGTGTATGGTGGCGGGGTATGATTCGAGCCCGAAATATAATAAGGCGATCGAGGATGCGTATAACTATGCAACGGTGGCGTGGTATACGTGGAAGATGGAGCAGCCGCCGGAGCAGCGGATTGATTATGGGAGGATGGACGGGTCGATTAATTGGTGTTTGAAGCGGGGGATTGTGCCTAAGACGTTTGCGTATACGTATATGGCGCGAGGGGCTACGCCGGAGTGGATCAGGCCTGCAGATGCGGCGACGCGGGCGACCAAGGGATCGGTGTTTAATGAGCGGTGGGGGTATGAGCAGTTGCTGGCGCTCTATAAGCAGGTGGATGAGCAGACGGCGCGGCGGTATGCGGGGAAGCCGGTGCCGGTGATTGAGGTGATTAATGAGGCGCATGACAAGGCGAATCTCTGGCGGATGAATCATCAGCAGATTCTGGAGATGACGCGGGAGTCTTGTGCGGCGGTACGGCGGGGGAATCCGACGATTCGCCGGCAGATCAATCATTGCTGTCTGTGGGGGGAATATGCCAAGGAGCGGAATTGGGATGGATCGAGGCGGTGGACTCCCTATACGTATTTAAAGGATTGCCTGGCGCATGGCGTGGAGTTTGAGGTGGTTGGGTTGCAGTTGTATTACCCGCAGTATGATTTGTTTGAGATTGATCGGATGTTGGAGCGGTTCGCGGATTTTGGAAAGCCTTGCCAGATTACGGAGTGCGCGACGCAGTCGGAGGACGGGCCTGATCTGGCGAGCATGAGGCCGCGGACACCGACGCCGGGGTGGCATGGGCCTTGGAATGAGACGATGCAGGCGGATTGGCTGGAGGGGATTTACACGTTGTGTTATTCGAAGCCTCATTTTGAGGCGGTGGGGTGGTGGGACATGGCGGATGCGGGGGGGCATTTTTGGCCGTTCGGTGGGGTGTTGAGGAAAGATTTGTCGCCTAAGGAGTCGTATATGAGGTTGTTGGCGTTACAGAAGAAGTGGGGGGTGGGGAAATCGGCATGAAGGAGGGATGAAAGGGGAGAAGTTGTTGAGAGCGGGGGTCGGGATTTGCATTTGTAAAAACGGATGGGAGAATGTCCGTGGAATGGTCGGTACGGGATGGGCGGATCAAGAAATGAAGGAAAGTCCTATTCCGTGTCGATAGGATGGTGCCTGACATGACGGCGATGCGTGTATCGCGGTTGTGTGAAGGGCGCAGCCGGGGCGGATCGAAGCCGCTCGCGGGCTGACTGGTGGTTTGCAAATCGTGCGTGGCAATGGAGTGCGAGGCGCGTTTGGACCAGGTCAGCGCGGAGGAACCGTAAATTATATGTTAGACCCACTTGAGGGTTGGGGGCTGCGGCCCGTGTCTTTGGCGGACCGCACCACGTTTGACGCGTATTTCAAAACGCTGGTCGAGCCATTGTCGGATTATACGTTTTCGCAGTTTTACACCTGGCGGAACAGTCTCCGGATTTTGTGGAAGGAGATAGAGGGGAACCTCTGCGTATTTGCGAATGGTTCGGGGGATTTGACGCTGCTGGCGCCGCCGGTGGGGGAAACGCGCGGGGAGTCTGCGCTTAAGCAGGCGTATGAATTGATGGATGAGTACAACGCGGCTAAGGGGGTGCTTGAGCGGTCGCGGGTGGAGTATGTGAGTGAGGAATTGCTGGGGCGGTTTGGGCGGGAGGCGTGCGAGGTTGAGCCGCTGGGGACGGATTATGTGTATGACGTGCAGCGGATGATCGACTTGGCGGGGGGAGACCTGGCGAGCAAGCGGCAGGCGAAGAACCGGTTCATGCGCAACTACAAATTCCGCGTGGAAGCGTATGACCGCGTGCGGCATCTGGGGCAATGCCTTAATTTGCTGGCGGCATGGAAGGGGCGCACGCATCAGGGTGAAAATGAAGTGCAAAGCACGGATGCTGAGCCTCCGAGTTTGGATGCGATTAAACGGGAGAAGGAATCGCTGGCGGCGGAATTGACGCTGGATGCGGCGGAGCAACTTGGGCTGCGGGGGATGGTGGTTTATGTTGAGGAGGAGGGGAAGGAACAAGTGCGGGGGTTTACGTTCGGGGAGGCGCTCGGGCACGATCAGAGCTCGATCACGGTGGAGAAGACCGACCTGGGCGTGAAGGGGTTGGCGCAGTATATTTTCAGCAAATTTTGCGCGCGGGAGTGGGGACATCGGCCGCTGGTGAATGTGGGGGATGACTGGGGGTTGGAATCGCTGGCGTGGACGAAGATGAGCTATCGGCCGGTGAAGTTGCTGCAGAAATATGTGATGAAGCGGAAGAAAAAAATCGTTGTGAGTGTGCCGGGAAGGGATGATTCACGACATGGCGAAATTGGTGTTCGCGCCGCCGGAGAAGGGGATCTGGCGGCGGCGGTGGAATTGGAACGAAGCTGCTTTACGGCTCATTCGCTGAAAAAGAGGCAACTGCAATATTTGCAGCAACGGCGTAGCGCGATTTTTCTGGTGGCTGAAGAGGGGGGGAGAGTTATTGGTGATGGGATTGCGCTGGTGCGAAAGCATAAGAGTGGTTTGACGGGACGGATTTATAGTCTGGCGGTTGCGAGCGAGTTTCGTGGGAAGGGGATCGGTCTGAAATTGCTGGATGCGATGGTGGATTCGCTGGCGGCGCGAGGGGTTCGGCGGGTATATCTAGAGGTCGATGCCGCCAATGAAGCGGCGATGCGGCTGTATGATCGGGCGGGATTTCGGCGTTTAGGATCGCTGCCGGATTATTATGGTGAAGGAAAGGATGGCGTGCATATGGTCAAGGAAATCGGAATGAAGGAGGCGGTGGCTGAGCGATGATCTGGGGTCAACTGCTTGGCGTGCTGCTGCTGTTTGGGATTATGTCGTGGGCGCCGGGATTGCTCCTGGTGCGGCGGCTGCGCTGGCGGGCGGATGAGCGCGTTTGTGCTGCGATCGCAGCGTCGCTTCTGATCATTTACTTGTGTGGCATGATCGTCTTCCTGGCGGGACTGGGGCACTGGGCGTATTGGGTGATTGCCGGGGGATGTCTGGCGGCGGCGATCAGTGGGGCGCGCGATGCAGCGGGGCTTTTGCGGCTGAGTTCAGTGCGCCGGATGCTGTGCTTTTATCTCGCTCTGGCGGCGTGGTCGATTCTCTGCCTGGGGATCATTCGACATTATGCGGGCGGCCTCTGGTGCGGCGACTGGATAGAGCATTATCACAAGGCCCAGATGTTTTTGAATGGCGGGCCGGCGAATCAGCAGGAGCTGCGAGATCAATTTCTGGATCGGCCGCCGATGGCGAATGTGGTGGCGACGTGTGTGCTGGGTGTGCTGGGGGATCGGTTCGAGGTATTTCAGCTTTTCTTTACGCTGCTCAATATGCTGGCGGTGTTGCCGTGTTGTTTGATGGCTGGGCGGATGGCGCGGCGCGGGGGGCGGCGTATGTGGGTTTTGTGGGGGATGATGATTTGCCTGCCGCCGCTGTGGATTAACGCGACGTATACCTGGACGAAGCTGTCGGCGACGTTTTATGTCATCCTGGCGATCTGGTTGTATCTGCGCGCGATTGAAAAGAGAGACCGGGGAAGGATGCTCGCGGCGTGGACGAGTTTTGCGGCTGGTGCGCTGGTGCATTATGTGTCGGTGCCTTATGCGCTGGTCACGATTGCACATTATCTGGTATTTGTCTGGCGCGGACGCCGGCAAAAGTGGAGGGAGCTGGCGCAGATCATTGCTTGCGGCGTGGGGGTGCTGATGACGTGGTTTGGTTTGATGACCATCCGGTATGGGATGGTTTTCTGGGGGGCTAATCCGACGCTGCGAAATAGCGCGAATAATACGGCCGGCCAGATTGTGATGAAAATGGCGAGGAATGTGGTCTGGACCCTCGTGCCGCATCCGTTGCGGATGTCGAGTGGGGTGTACGGCCAGAGAAGCACGGTGGGATGGGTACGCGATTATTTGTTTCTGATTTATCAGGCCAACACGATTTTCATTATTGGTTCGGTGACGGCATTTGTGGCCGGGTGGATTGCCTATCAGCGGCTGCGGGCGACTGCGGATCGGCGTGGTTGGATTTTCGCGGGGGGAGTCATCATTGGAATTGTCGGGTTTGCTTATGTGCCGGGAGCAAGCGATGTCTTATTCGATTTGTTCCGGCGCTGGCTTGTCTTTGTGCTGGCTCTGGCGGGGATGGGGTTCCTGGCAAAACTGTTTTGGGATGCGTTGCAGGATAGGAAAAAAGCATCCGCCGAGGTGTGGTACTGGCGGATGTTGATCGTTCTGATGCCTGTGATGGCGGGGATTGTTCATGACTTGCCGTCGGATTATGGGATCGGTCAGATGTATTTTCTGCCGTGGGCGTTAATGGCCGTGACATTGGTGGCGGCGAACGTGGGGAAGATGTCGGCGGTGGTTCGATGGTGTCTGGGGATCGGGCTGCTGGTGGATTTCACTTTGGGCATCTGGCTGCATCTGGTGCTTGAGCATCGCATTTTCAAATTGGCCGCGGATGGCTGGGGGGTCGATACCGGCGGGCTGACTTTGGCGGCGGGTTTGAACTGGCGAGATAAAGTGAAGGGGGGATATGTCTACATCGGAGATCTTCTTCCGGCGGCGGGAACCGCATTGGAAATCATACTGGCGATCGGCGGAATCGTCGCCGTTGGAATAGTCGTGCGGGGGAATCGTGCTGGTCGACCTAAGAGAAATCTTGACAGGGGGGTAGTCGAGCCTACAATTGCGGGCTGACAATTGAAGAAGGTTTCTTATCGAGAGTGGCTGAGGGTTGGGCCCGTTGAAGCCACAGCAACCGCCGGGGATGGCTTTTAAGCTGTCGCGCGGGTGGTGCTAAGTCCCGCCTGGCGCGAGAGATCGTGTCGGGGAAGATAAGGAGCGGTCCCCAAGCGATATTGCACGCAAAAGGCCTCTTCTTACGGGAGAGGCCTTCTTCGTTGAATCAACGGAGCGTGTCATGAATTATGTCCTTGGATTGAAGTGTAAAGAGTGTGGTCATCGCGTGCCGGCGACGCCGGTGCATGTGTGCGAGCAGTGCTTCGGGCCTTACGAAGTTGAATATGATTATGAGGCGATGAAGGGGAAGGTCACGCGGGAGAGTATTGCGGCGGGGCCGAAGTCGCTGTGGCGGTATAAGGATTTGCTGCCGGTGACCAAGCCGGTGACGGGGAAGCATTCGGGGATGACGCCGCTGAAGCGCGCGGGGAGACTCGCGGCGGAGCTTGGGTGCAAGGAACTTTGGATCAAGGACGATTCGTGTAATTATCCGACGTATTCGTATAAGGAGCGTGTCGTCTCCGTCGCGATTTCCAAGGCGGTGGAGTTTGGGTTCGACACAGTGGGTTGCGCTTCAACGGGGAATCTGGCGAATAGCACCGCCGCCCATGCGGCGGAGGCGGGGATTCGCTGCTTTGTGATGATTCCGCATGATCTGGAGCTGGGGAAGGTGCTCGGGTCGCTGGTGTTTGGGCCGACGATGGTGCGCATTCGCGGGAATTATGATGATGTGAATCGGCTGTGTACGGAGATCGCGGATAAGTATGGGTGGGCGATTGTGAATGTGAATCTTCGGCCGTATTACACGGAAGGGGCCAAGACGTACGGATTTGAGATTGCCGAGCAGCTTGGCTGGCGCTTGCCGCAGCATACGGTGGTGCCGACGGCGGGGGGAACGATTCTGCCGAAGATTTACAAGGCGTATCAGGAATTCATCAAGCTGGGGATTGTTGAGGATACGGGGTCGAAGATCTATTCCGCCCAGGCGGCCGGGTGCAATCCGGTGGTGACGGCGATTCAGAAGGGCGTCGATATTATCGAGCCGCAGAAGCCGAACACGATTGCCAAGAGCATCGCGATCGGGAATCCGGCGGATGGTTATTACGCCGCCCAGGTGGTGCGCGATTCCGGCGGGTGGGGCGAAAGCGCCACGGACCGCGAAATCGTCGACGCGATCAAATTGTTGGCCCGCACGGAAGGGATCTGGACCGAACCCGCCGGCGGCACGACGCTGGCGGTGGCGATGAAGCTGATTCAATCTGGGCGCATTCCCAAGGATGAATCGATTGTCGTCAGCATCACCGGGAATGGTTTGAAGACGGTGGAAGTGGTGCAGAACGAGCTGATCACGCCGACGGTGATTGAGCCGAAGCTGTCGGAGTTTGACAAGATGTTTGAGGAGACGCAGGCGGCATCCAAGGAAAAGCCGCGCAAGCCGGAATTGGTCGGCGCGTAAGAAGATGATCGACCCGCGAGCGTGGCCTTGGCTGAATGGGCTGGTCTCAGGCCCAGACGGGGACGATGCCGCCGTCGTCGGCGAGGGTTGCGCCATCGGCGAAGATCGGTTCGCCGTCGATGACGTGGGCGGTCCAGTGGTTGCCGTTGGCCATGTCGGGGTAGAGGGCGTCGAGGGTGTAATCGTCGATCAGCTCGGTCCCCGCCGGGGGTTGGTCGTTGACGCGCAGGTCGCCGCAGCCGCCGGCGTCGATGATGGCAACGTCGAACGTATAGCGCAGCACGATCTGGCTGCGGCGGTCGACGTTGGTGACGTGCGCGATGGGCGGTGCCGGCGGTGCGACCGCCGCGCGCCGGTGCTTACGCGACACGCGGCGTTTGGCCGGGACGATCGAGGGGAGAATGGAGGGGAGGATATTAGGGAGAGTGCTCATTTACGCCGCGAGTTTGGGGGTGATGACGGGGGTGGCGGAGGCGATGCGCGTCCCGCCGGTGCCGGTGCCGAAGTTGACGTTGAACTGGGCGAAGGGGCCGACGGAGGTCGAGCGGACGCCTTGGATCTGGTAGGTGACGGCGGCGGAGCCGGCGGGGAGGGTTTCGTCGGTGAAGTTTTTCTCGCCCGAGCCGCCGAGGTATACGAAGTCGCCGGTCGCGCCGACGCGCCGCCAGACTTGATAGATGGTGCCGGCCGAGCCGGCGGGGTTGGCGCATTTCCACGACACCTTGAGCGCGCCGCCGGCGGAGAGGGCAACGGCGAAGCGGCTGGGGGTGCCGGGCGGCGCGACGGGGGAGGGTGTGGCGCGGACGCTCAGGCCCAGGTCGATCTTCTGGGCGTCGGTGACGGTCGGGGTGCCGTTGATGATTTTCGCCAGGCTCGAGGCCATGGTTTTCACGGCGGTGCGCGCGGCGTTTTTCGCGGAGACGCTCGCCTTGGTGCGCGTCACCGGATCGGCCGCGACGGTGTAGGCCGTGCGCCAGGTGGCGCTGACCGCCGAGTAGGCGGTGGCTTGCGCCGCGACCAGACCGAAGGCGGTCGGGGTGGCGGTGATTTTGGTCGCGAAGAGATCTGAGCCGATGTAGAGTTCGGCGTCGGTGCCGGTGAAGAAACTCCTGCCCATGGTCATGTCCTTGGCGCGTCGAACCGACCGCGCGTTGAGCCCATCGGATTGCCGTGGCGGTGCTCCGGCGCGACGCCTTTGCTTACCCGCCCGGCCCTTACCAACGGGGCATGCTTTTCAAATCGTAATTTCGCGACAAGCACTTAAGTGACATCATCGAAATATTTTGATTTTGTCGTTATCGCCCCTCACCTCTCCTCACTCCACTTGCCCATCATTTTCCGGGAAAAAGGCCTGAAACTGGGCGATCACCTCCTGGATCGGGCCGGAACGATGGTCGATCCGGCCCGGAGCTTCGAAGGTTTGATGCAAAGCTTCGAAGGTTTGGCTCGGAGCTTTGAAGCTTTGGCTCGGAGCTTCGAAGGTTTGCCCCAACGCTTCGAAGGTTTGCGCCGGCGCTTCGGGAGTTTTCGGCAAACCCTCGAAGGTTTGGCCCGGGGCTTCGAAGGTTCGCGCCGGACGTTCGATGTTCCAACGCGGTTCGACGTGCAACGTTTCAGGAAGGACGCCTGCGGCGACGGTGATGCGGTTTCTCCCCTCCGGAAGACAGCGTCCGGTAACGTGCCGGCTGTCTCCTCATTGTAGAAGACCCAACCAATCCTTCCCTCTCCGCTGTCTACTATATAGAGAGGATAGCGGCTGAACGTCGCTGTCTTCCGGAGGGGAGACCCTTCACCCGTCGTCCGCGCAGCGGATGTCCTTCAAAAATAACTACTGACCCCCTCAGATTCATCTTCTCCTGGATTCCGCGACCTACGCCTGCCCATGTGAAGTAATCATCGCCCAAAACGCCATAACGATGAGCGCCAACCCAAGCGCAACGCAGATCGATCCCACGACCTTGGCGCTAGTGCCCGTAATTCTTTTGTTTTCGCTAAACGGCAGCCCGTGCTTTGTAAACCCTTTGACCCCAAGTCCCAATGCACCCAGGCCAACGACCCCAAGAATCACTGAGCCCATTGTTCCTGCTCCATAACGGATGACGCTCTGTGGCCGGCAACGCGACGCGCCAAGGGACACTATACCAAATACAAACTTTCAACGCGACGCGGGGCCATCCACAGCAGCGGCTGGTTATGCAGACGCCGGTTTGCCGACGGGTTCGGCCACCTCAAAGGTGTTGCCGTCCGGGTCCGCGACAACGAGGTCGCGCAGGCCCCAGGGCTGCACCTTCGGGGGCTGGCGGACGACGACGGCTGCCTGCCGAAGCCGCTCGTACACGCCATCGACGTCGTCGACCATGAGGTGGGCGTGCGACGAGCCCGCCTTCGCGGGTTGAACGCTGAGGTGGAGTTGCGCGTCACCCTGGTCGACCACGGCGAACGAAACCGGATCACCGTTGGTGAACGCGACAGTGAACCCCAGCACATCACAGTAGAACCGCAGTGCCAGGTTCATGTCGGAGACCGGAATACTGGGTGCCACTCGACCGAAGTTCGGCATACACGACCGCCTTTCGTCTGCATAACTACTATTCTTCCTACATATGTAGGGATAACATCAACATACTTTACGATGAAAGACTTACGCAATGTATTTCTTTCAAAGGAGTTGTCAAAGAAATTCCGACCAAAACGGCGGCCAGAAACAGGATCATTTGCGGTGGCACTTGAGAGGGGAGTGGAGATACGGAAATATTCAGAATAACGCCGCCTCGGCTTGTCCCGCCCATCTCTTATCTGTGTTCATCTGTGCCCCATCGGTGGCTAAACTTCTTTTTTCAACATGCGATCCACAACAGCCCGCACGGCGGCGATTTTGGATTCAGCGGTTTGCTTGTGGGGGCTTCGGCGATGATGCGCATGATCGGTTCGGTGTTGCTCGAGCGGGCGTGGACCCGGCTATTGGGCCAGTCGATCCGAATCCCATCCCGCGTGTCCACCTTCAATAAATGACTTCTGACCCTCTGGGGTTCCCCCATCCCCCTATCCGAGCCCTTTATGCCTTTAGTAATTGTTGATATGATCCTATTTAGCAACAAACGGATTATTACATGGGGTCACAAAAAAATCAGTTCATTGGATCTTTTGTTGCACTTGGAGTGCTCGTCTCATCCATTGTCCTATTTATTATCTTGGGGAGTGTTGGCCACACCTCTCCCGAGCAACCAGAGCAGGCCAATCAACCTCCTTCTGACGAGAATGCTATGTATTCTGGCATCCGAAACACTCCCGAACGAGTAGCGTACATTACTTCCGTCTTCAATCGCACCGATATCTCTGTCACACAAAAAAATGACCTATGCAATCAATATGATGATGCTCATCGGGACAAGCCACTAACGGAGCGACAAAAGCAAATACGAAGCGAAATAGAAGCCAAAGAAATAGTAGATGCGGCTGAGGAAAAAGATCGATTCCAGAATGAGTTACAAGCGAGGAAAGACCACCCTAAAATCACGCCGGGTTCTCCCGAAGAGGCAGAGCTACGGGACAAAGTTGAAAAATGGTATAAAGAGCACCATCTAAAAGATGACGGTACGCCAGAGTAGAGCCCATTGATCGCGGGAGTTACAGCCGGGGCGATTCAAAGGTAGAAGCCAAAGGGGGCGCGATTCGATTCGTCGAGAAATTCTAAGGGGGAAATTCTAAGGGGACGCGATGCGCTGATAGGAATTGGTTAGATGGTATCCTCGCTCTACGGTCATCGCCCGGCGAGTTTGGCTTTGGTGGACCAGAGGCCGGCGCTGGGGGTGGAGATGAAGAAGATTTCTTCGCCATCCGGCATCGTGTTGAAGCCTTCTTTCATCTTGGCGGGGTTGTAGCGTTCCAGGGCTTCGTTGAGAGCCATGTAGTTGTAGTGGACTTGGTTGACTTCCTGTTTGGTCAGCAAAGCGGGGGCGTAGGTGATGGTGAAGCGGCCTTCGCTGGTGCCGTGCATGAGGTGGGCCGTCGCGTGGGCGAGGTCCTGCATGTCGGCGTTCTGGCGGTAGAGGGCCATGACATTGGGGGTGGATTGGTAGCCGTATTTGCGGATGAAGGCGTCGACTTCGGGTTGTTCGCCAAAACCGTTGACGCCGGGGGCGATGATGAGGAGTTCGCCGCCGTCGGCGATCGCCATGCGCGTGCGGTAGACGGCTTTGTTGGCGACCCAGGTGCGGCGGAATTCATCCGCCTGCATGACGGCGACGACTTTCTTGAGGGGCTTGTCGAACGTCGTGACATTCTGGGCGCGGCTGCGGTGGGCGGCCATGAGATAGGTTTCCAGATCGTCGCCGACGTAGACGCCGGAGTGGACGAGTTTGTTGTGCGGGTCGCGCTGCATGACGACTTGCAGGTAGACGTCGGGGAGGTTGCCGAGGAATTGGTCCTCGGCGTAGTTGAAGCAGGCGCGCAGGGGAGTGATGAGTTTGCCTAAATTGTTTTCGATGCCATAGGTGGCGGCGGCGAGGTGGGAGGCGCAGATGGTCTCTTTGCCGCCGAGGCCGATGAAATAGTTTTTGTTGTGGTTGGCGAAGCCGAGGACTTCGTGGGGGACGACGTGGCCGATGTTGATGATGAGGTCCCACTTTTCGGTGACGGTCATGGTGTTCAAATCGACGGGGATGTCCCAGTCGGCGGCACCGGCGGATTTTTCTTTGACGAGCGCGCCGGGGATGACGCCGACGCGGGTGACGCCGCCTCGCCAATCATGAGCATGGATGCGGGAGTGGGGGATGGAGCCGAACATCCATTTGTTTTCCGCTTCGGTGTGGGGGACGTGCTGGCCGAGGGTGGGGATGACGTGGGTGTCGCAGGAGGCGGGGAGGAGTTTGTAGATCGTCTCGGTGATCCAGCCGACGCCGGCGTGGGCGCGGGTGAGGTCGGGTGGGAGGAGCAGGACGCGCTTGAATTCCTTGATGTTCAAGCGCGTTTTCGCTTCGTCCAGCAAACGCTGGCACATCTGTTCGACTTCAGAGCGGGGAATCGAGTCGGCTTCGTGGGAAAACCAGGGCATGAGATCCTTTCAATTGTGCTCAATCTGTGCGTCGAAATAGTAGGCGACGGGCAGGATGATTCAAGGCGGTTCGGATGCAGGTTCTTGGCGATGTGCGTGGCACGGCTTTGCAAGCCGTGCTGCACGGGTTGAAAACCCGTGCCACCATTGGAGCATGTCAAATCCCGCCAAAAACAAGCTTCAAGGTAGCGGACGACTGGTTAAATGCGCCGTGCGGACCTATACTCTGGGAACGATTCAAAGGGAAAGAGCAAATACATGAGCGTTAAAGTGAGAATTCCGTCGCCGCTGCGAACCTACACCAACGGGGCCGACATTGTCGAAGCCAGCGGCGCGAACGTGGGGGAAGTGCTGAACGGATTGAAGGAAAAGGCCAGCGGCATCGAGACGCGGCTGTTCAAAGGGCCGGGCGTGCTGAATCGTTTTGTGAATATTTACGTCAACGACGAAGACATTCGCTTTCAAAAGAACCTGGAGACGCCGGTGAAGGATGGGGATGAGATTTCCATCGTTCCCGCGATCGCGGGCGGATATTGAGCATGGCGCAAGGCACATACAGCAAGCGTTGCTGGTTCACGTTCCCCACGCGGACGCAGGTGGAAAAGCCGATCATCTGGCAGATGAGCCGGAAATTTCCCGAGGTCTCATTTGACATTCGCCAGGCGAGTGTGCAGAATGAGATCGGAATCATGGCCGTTTTACTTGTGGGGTCCGAAGGGGACGTCAAAGGGGCGATCGAATTTTTAAGGGGCAGCGGGGTGACCGTCGAGCCGATCGAAATGAATGTGGTGGAGTGATGTAAGCGTACAGGGGTTTGTGGGGTTCATTGTTTATTAGTCGGGGTTATTTAGTTATTTTGTGGATGGAGCACCTTGGCTCGTCGCAATAGACGACAGCCGTGTTCCTGTTTGAATGTTGAAGGAAATTATGTCTGAAGAGTTGCAAGAAAAGATAGTGAAGTTAGTCAATGGCGAGCGTTACCGGCCGATGAAGCCGCGCAGCGTCGCCAGAGAGCTCGGGGTTCATGATGAAAAGAATTATCCGAGGTTTAAGAAGGCGCTGGGGTCGGTGATCGAAGCGGGGCGCGTGGGATTTGGCAAGAATGGGAATGTGACGGCCAATGCGAAAGCGGCACCGACGCCGGCGGCGAAAGGGCCGATCGGGGTGGGCGTGGGAGTCGTCGCTGCCGGGAAAAAGCGGCAGGTTGGTCAGCGCGGCGATGTCGTGGTCGGATCGTACAAGCAGAATAAACGCGGTTTCGGGTTTGTGATCCCGACAGAGCCGAAGGGGCATGAGGATTTGTTCATCCCTCCTGGCAAAGAGGGTGGCGCGATCACCGGCGATACCGTCAAAGCGACGATCACCGGGGCGGAATTGCGCGATGGGAAGATGAAGTATGACGGGCGGGTTACGTCGATTGTGCAGCGAACGGATGCGAAGTTCGTCGGGACGCTGACCAAGCGGGATAACAAGTGGGTGGTGTTGCCGGATGGGAATGATTTTATCGAGGCGATTGAGGTGCCGGACGCGGGATCGCGGCATGTGAAGCCGGGGACGAAAGTCGCGGTGGAATTGACGCGATTTCCCGAAGATGGCGTGCGTGCGGCTGGCGTCATCACTGATGTCATCGGCGTCGCTGGTGAGAAAGATGTCGATCTTCGCGCGGTGATGATCCAGCATGACTTGCCCGGGGATTTCCCCGAAGAATGCAAAGTGCAGGCGCGGCAGGCGCTGGATCGTTTCAATCGAACGCTGGAACAGGAGCGCGCCAAGCGGCTGGATTTGACGGATCAGTTGATCTGCACGATCGACCCGGACGATGCGAAGGATTATGACGACGCGATCTCCCTGCGCCGGCTGGACAATGGAAATTGGCAGCTCGGCGTACACATCGCGGATGTGGCGTTTTTCGTTGAGCCGGGTTCGCCGCTGGATGAAGAGGCGGCCAAACGCGGGAACAGCATCTATTTCCCGGGGTTTGTGATCCCGATGTTGCCGGAAGTATTGAGCAACGGCGTTTGCTCGTTGCAGGAAGGCGTGCCGAGGCTGTGTAAGAGCGCGTTCATTGAATTGGATGAGGATGGCAGGCCGGTGGGGACGAAGTTCGCCAATACGATTATTAAATCCGCCAAGCGATTGCGGTATGTGGAGGCGCAGGCGATTTTGGATCGGAAGGAAGAGGTGCCGCATCCGGATGGGACGCGGACGGTGGCGCATTATGAGCCGGAGGTTGTGGCGCTGCTGGATGATATGGATCAACTGGCGAAGTTGATTCAGAAGCGTCGGCATGCGGCGGGGCAGCTCGTGCTGGGATTGCCCGATGTGGATTTGGTGTTGGATGAAGAGGGGAAGGTGATGGGGGCGGTGCCGGAGGATGAATCGTACACGCACACGCTGATTGAGATGTTCATGGTGGAGGCGAATGAGGCGGTGGCACGGCTGCTGAATTCGTTGGAGGTGCCGTTCCTGCGGCGCGGGCATGCCGAACCGGCTACGGAATCGACGGAGCGTTTGCGGCAGTTTGTGCAGATGTCGGGATATAAGCTTGGGAAAGAAATCGATCGCAAGGCGCTGCAGGCGTTGCTGGAAGATGTGAAAGGGAAGCCGGATGCGTTTGCCGTGAACCTGGCGGTTTTGAAGAGTCTGGCGCGGGCGGAATATACGCCGGACGTTGTCGGGCATTACGCGCTGGCGTCGGAGCATTATGGGCACTTCACCAGCCCGATCCGGCGGTATGCGGATTTGACTGTGCATCGTTTGCTGGATGAATATTTCGTGGCACGCGAGCGGGCGGGGCGGGAAGATCGTTCGGAAAAAGGAAAACGGCGGAAACTGACGTTGGAAAATGTCGTGCCGTTTGAGGACCTGGCGGAGTTGGGCAAGCACTTGGCGTTTACCGAACGCCGTGCGGATGATGCCGAGAAAGAACTGCGGCAAGTGAAGTTGTTGGAACTGCTGGCCGGTCGAATCGGGGAGGAATTCCAAGGCGTCATCACCAGCGTGACCAAGTTTGGGATATTCATCCAATTGCAGGAATATTTGATCGATGGATTGATTCGCTACGAAGATCTAATGGACGACTACTGGGATGTTGACGAGCGCGGCGGGGTGGTGCGCGGGAAGCGCACGGGGAAGCGCATCGCGGTTGGGGATTTGGCCCGGGTGGCGGTGGTCAAGGTGGATGTGCCGCGACGGGAATTGAGTTTGGCGATCAAACAATTGCTGGGTCATCCCGGCGGCAGAGTCAGCCCGCCGGAAGAGCGGCATTCGTCAAACCGGCAAAAGCCGCAGAAGGGTCAATCCAAGGGGCGCGCGCATCGAAACAAACCGCCCGCCAAAGGAAATCGGCGCGGCCGCAAACATTAAGCGATTCGCTTGCGATGAGTTAGAGAGTGCGGGTACATTCGCCGGTTGATGGGACAATCATTTCACATACTGACACCGCGGCCGGAACCTGCACTATTGTCGATCGTTGTGCCTGCATACAACGAGGAGGAAGTGCTGCCGATGTTTCGTCGGCGTATGACCGAGTTCATGAACGCACTGACGTGCCCGGCAGAGCTGATTATCGTCAATGATGGGAGTGCCGATGGCACATTGAAGCTATTAGCCGATTGGGCTACGGATGAGGCACGAGTGAAGGTGTTGTCGCTGGCGCGAAATTTTGGGCATCAGGCCGCCGTAACGGCGGGGCTGGATGCGGCGACGGGGGATGCGATTGTCATTATGGATGCGGATTTGCAGGATCCGCCGGAAGTCGTGCGGGAGATGATCGTGCAGTATCGCGCGGGATATGATGTTGTCTATGGTCAGCGCGCCGGCCGTGAAGGCGAAAGTGCGATGAAAAAACTGACGGCGTGGGGCTTTTATCGCTTTATGCGGACTTTCATTCATAAAGATCTGCCGGCGGATGCCGGAGACTTCCGATTGGTGTCGCGGACCTGTCTCGACGCGCTGAAAACAATGCGCGAAACCCACCGATTCCTGCGCGGGATGGTGGCGTGGGTGGGGTTTGCGCAGACGGCGGTGCGGTTCAAGCGGCCGGCACGCGCCGCCGGTGAAACCAAATATCCATTGAAGAAAATGCTGCGATTTGCGTGGCAGGCGGCGGTCTCTTTTTCGCCGGCACCTTTACGCCTTAGCTTGGCGCTGGGTGTTGTCGTGGCGATCGTCGGATTGTGCATCGGACTATGGGCGCTGGTGGCGGGACTGGTGCGCTGGCATGTCGAGCCGGGATGGGCTTCGCTGATGGTGGTGTTATGTCTGCTGGGCGGGGCGATATTAATCAGCAACGGAATACTTGGATCGTATGTCGGCCGGATTTTTGAAGAGAGCAAAGGGCGGCCGCTGTACGTGGTGAGCTATACCGCGAATTTGGACAAGCCTGCCGCGCCTCGGAGTGCGGATGTCTGAAAGTATGCAAGATGATCGCGAAGGGGTTTCGTGGAAGCGGATGATGTTGTGGCTGATTGCGGCGCTGGGGGTAACGATAGCGGCGGTGTGCTATTCATTGCGTTATGGGAGATTGTCCGCGCCGCCGGACTGGGATGATGTGATGTATTTGCGATACGCGGCAATGCGGATCAATGATCTGCATGTTAGCGGGATCTGGGCGTGCATACAGGGGTGGCTGCACAACACGCCGCACTCACCGTTTTCGTGCGGGGTGGCGTTTGTGTCTTTTTTGGTGTTCGGTTTGAAGGAGTGGCCGCCTTACATTGGATCGGGGATTATCGTCTTTGGATATTTTGTCCTGGCGGATTGGGTGATGGGGCGGCAGCGGATTGGGGTGAAGGTTCTGACGATTTTGTATCTATGCACGATACCGATGCTGACGATGGCAGTGACGGATTTTAAGCCTGATATTGCGTGGGGGCTGGCGGTGGGGGCGGTGGCGGCGGTCTGCATGCTTAGGCCGATTGTCGGGGCGACGACGAAATCGCTGATCGTGGTGGGCGTGCTGTGCGCGCTGGCGATGCTGGCGAAACCGACGACGACGCCGGGCACGATTGCGCTGCTCGGGCTATGCGGGTTGATCGGGACGGTGAAGGATCTGGTGCTGGAGAGGCGTTGGTTGGGGGTATTGCCGATTGTGCGGACGTGGGTTTGGGTATTTGTCGTGATGGTGGTGTGTGCGGGGCCGTTCTTTTATCTGAACTGGGGGTATTTTAATTACTACATTCAACAGACGCTTTTTGGGGAATATAAAGAGACGTGGTACATCGCCGGGTCGTGGGATGGGTGGGCGACGCAGTTTAAATTTTTTCTGGTTGGCGATGGCGGGCTGAGGAATCTGGCGGGGCATTTGTATTTGATCATCGTGATCTGGGTGATTGGGTGGTGGGCGGCTCGGCGCGATCGGGTGGCGCTGGTGCGGGCGGGGGGGTTGCTGGTGATCACGTTGGCGTGCTATCTCATGCCGACGCTGAATCCGGCGAAGAATCCGCTGGTGGCGTCGCCGTTTTATGCGATGGTCATTGTGATGACGGCGTATTGGATTGGTTATGTGGCGGCGCGCCGGCCGACGTGGAATCGGGGGGTGGTGGGGGGGTTGCTTGCGATGATCGTGATCGGGTTTTTTCTGTATCGGTGGCCGAGCGTTTATTACGGGCCTGGGGGGTCGGATCGGGCGGATTCGGGGAGGCTGCATCATGAGGTGTATGAGGCGTTGTTGAAGCAGGTGAAGCCTTACCCGCAGTTGACGACGGTGATGGGGACGGGGCCGGTGCGGGAAATTACGTTGTCGTGGTACGCGACATGTGATCGGGAGCCGCTGATGTTTGATAGGCCTTATTCTTCAAAGTTGGCGGACTATGTGCCGTATATGGATCGGTCGGATTTTGTGCTGGCGCAGGAGGATCATGTGCGGGGGAGCATTGGGATCATGCCGAATGAGCAAGTGCAGGGGGAGGTTTTGAAGGCGATGCGGCAGCGGGAGGATTATCGAGTGTTGACTGAGTTTCGGGGGGAAGATGGGAAGGAACTGGTGTTGTTCCAGAGGACCAACTGGTCGCGGGGAGTGATGTCGGGTTTGCGGCCAGTGGATGGATTCGGACCTGTGCAGGGGCCTTATCCTACTTCCAACCCTGCTCTGCCGATGTTCATATACGGCCATCGGGGTGGAAGCGGAATGTTGTTGGTCTGCAAGGAAGATGGTCAGGCCGGTTCGTTGCAATTTGAGGCGAGAGCGTCGGATCATGTCGCGGGAATTCGCGTCTTGGCTGATGGGAAGGAATTAGGAGTCCATCGTATTGCCAAGCCATGGACGGAAGAAGTGTTTTCGATTCCGCTGCCAAAGGCGAGAAATGGAATGAAGATTCGGCTGGAATATTTAACTGATGGAAAATCCCCGGAGGTGAATGCCGTGTTGTTCACACGGATTGGGTTCGTGCCAGCGGGATTGAATGTTCAACAAACAAATCCGCTGAAGTAAGAGTTGACACGAAGTGGATAATGTTCGCAATATGTAAAGATGAGCGAGCATGAAGATTTTGTGTATCGGGATGCGTTGCCGGATGGAGTAGCGCATCGGCGCGGGGCGGGGATTAATCCGGGGAATCGGTTTGAAACGCATCGGCTGCATGTGCTGGGGGAGGAGATCGATCGGCAGTGGGTGGAGCGGCAGGAGGGGGATGGATCGGAGCGGCGGGTGGAGCGGCAGGTGTTTTTGGATCGGACGCAGACGATTATTAATCAGGTGGCCAAGACATCGGATGTGCCATTTGATTGGACGGTGAATCCGTATCGGGGGTGTGAGCATGGGTGCATTTATTGTTTTGCCCGGCCTTATCATGAGTATTTGGGGTTCAGTAGTGGGCTCGATTTTGAGACGAAGTTGATGGCGAAGCCGGATGCGGCGCGGCTGTTGCGCGAGGAGTTGGCGTCGCCGCGGTGGAAGGGGGAGCCGATCGTGATGTCGGCGATTACGGATATTTATCAGGCGATCGAGCACAAGATGCGGATTGCGCGGCAGTGTTTGGAAGTGATGGTGGAGTGTGGGCAGCCGGTGACGACAATGACCAAGAGTGCGCTGGTGCTGCGGGATACGGATTTGTGGGCGGAGATGGCGAAGAAGAATGCGGGGCGGGTGATTATTACGCTGGTGACGCTGGATGCGGATTTGGCGCAGAAGCTGGAGCCGCGGGCGTCGTCGCCGATGGGGAGGTTGAGGGCGATACGGGAGTTGACGGCGGCGGGGGTGCCGGTGTCGGTGAATGTGGCGCCGATTATTCCGGGGCTGACGGATGTGGAGTTGCCACGAATATTGGAGGCGGTGGCGGAGGCGGGGGCGAAGCGGGCGGCGTGGGTGTTGTTGCGGCTTCCTTATCAATTGAAGGAAATATTTTTGGATTGGTTGCAGCGGTCGGTGCATCCGGATCGGGCGCGGAAGGTGGAGTCTTTGATCCGGCAGGCGCGGGGGGGGAAATTGTATGATGCGTCGGCAGAGGGGAGGCGGCGGGGGAAGGGGGCGATCGTGGAGCAGTTGGCGCAGACGTTTGATGTTTTTACGCGGAAGTATGGGCTCAATCGGGATATTCGGCCGTTGTCGACGGCGCATTTTCGGAGGCCGGAGGTGGGGGGGCAGATGCGGTTGTTTACGTGAGATCACCAGTCGAAAGAGTCATCGGTTTTTTGTAGGTAGGCGAAGAAGCACATGTGTTCTTTGTTATCGATGAGGGCGCGGAGGGAGAAGAGTTTGAAGAACCAGGCGAGGTCGGTTTCGGTGGGGTCGGCAGGGGGGGCGGATTGGGAGCCGACGATTTCATCGGCGCTGACGCCCATGACGTAGTCGCTGAGGTAGGCGATGTTGATTTCATCGGCGGTCTGGGTGGAGAGGACGAAGAGGTTGTGCTGGCGGATAGAGTCGCGGAGGTAGCGTTCGGGCATGCGGACTTCGATGGTGTCGAGGGCGGCGAGGTAGGCTTTTTCGTTTTGGTCGTGCTTCCATTCATGGGCTTGGCGCTGGTCTTCTTTGAAGCCGTCGAGGGCGGCGTCGAAGTGGGCCTGGAGGCGCTGGTAGAAGGTGCCGACCTGTTCGCCGGCGAGCCAGCGGGCGATCATGACTTCGCCGGGGCGGCGCTGGACGTGATAATCGTTGGTGGATAGGTCTCGATCGGTTGGGAGGTTTAATAACTTGGTGGCATCGGCAATTGATGCTTCGGGGAGGATCGGGCTGTCGGGGGCTTTGGATTTCTCCAGCTTGCCGATGGTCTGCTGGACTTCGCGGGCGAGTTGCGGGTCGAAGCCCGGGAGAATTTGCGCGTCGAATTTGCGACAGCCTTCGAAGATCGCGAACAATTCCGCAGCCATGCGCAGTTCGTCCGATTTGTCTTTGGCGCGAACGGCCGGGTCGGTGGAGCGCTGCGCCTGCGATTCATCGTTGGGTTCGTTTTCGTCGTACATGTTTTGGCAGGATAACCGATCAAATGCAATGGTCCATTCCAAGCTCCTTAAGCGACGAAGAGCTTGGCGGCGTCGATCGCTTGATCGACCAATTCGAGAAGTGGCGTTATTGCATTGACGGTGTCAGTGACGGATTCGATCTGGCGAATGGCGAGTTGGACATTGTTTTGGACAGCGGTTATTTCGGCGACGGCGTCGGCGGTATTTTTCGTTGCAGCCGAAAATAATACATTGCCCAATATGGTGATGCGGTGGCCTACCTCGGCGATTTCGGTGGTGAGTGCATCGACCGTGAGTTCGTCTGGTGCAGATCCAATCTGATCGTTTAATTTGACGATGGTGCCGATCAGGATGGCTTGAAGTTTTTCCAGATCGGGATTGAGTTCAGTCATGAAATTCTCCTATTTGGTTTTAAGAGATATGAGCAGGGATTGGGTTTCATCGACACGCTTGCTGATGGCGGAGATCAGGCTGGCGACGTTGGCTGTTGAGCCGCTGGCGGCGGCGGTGTGGACGTCGGCCAGGAGGAGGAGGGATTGCCGGAGTGAAGCGAGTATCTGCAACTGGGCGTCGCGCTGGTCGAGCATGGTGACATAGGATTGAGCGGCGACTTTTTTTTGCTCGGGGTGGTTTCCAATTTGTGCATCGGCGTAGGCGCGAATCGGTCCTTCGGCGAGCTTGGTTTCCCAGTTTGCCCAGACGACGCTGCGCACGCCCGGGGATTGATCGCTGTTGCCGATAGCACGGGCCATCTGCGTTAATGTGTTGCGGATGGCGGGGTCTGCCATTTGCATGGCGGCTTTGGCGCTGGTCTGGGTTTTCAGGTCAATTAGAACCGTGCCTAATTCTGTAAAGGCGGCGGCCACTCCCGGATTAATATTGATGCGGGTTTTGCTGGAATTCAGGTCGGTGGATAGCGCCAAAATCGCGTCGCTGAACTGTTTGGATTGATCGCTGGAGAGGAGCATTTCCAAAGCAGAGGCATAGGATTCGATTTTGGAGAAGGCATCGTCCCATGCGGCGACATCGTCGGTGTTTAATGCGGGTGTGACGTCGGCTTCTGTGATGCCTGGCCGGGTGGTGGCGAGGAGGTAATTGATTTCTTCTTCGCGTGCCAGGGCATTGGCGTCGTGGAAGGCGGCGTCGAGTTGCTGGTGGGTTTGGGCAACTCCTTGGCGGAACTGTGACACGTTTTCGGAGTGTATGGTCGAGCAGCCGGTGATGATCAGAAGAAAAACGCCGAGGATTAAGATGTTCCGCGTGGGTTTGTTCACAAAGTGAAACGTGGATTTAGGATTGAAAATGAGGAATCGGTGGGTTCGTTTGGTTTTGGGGAATAAGACGATCGCTTCGATCACCATGAGACGAAGAGAACGACGAAACTGCATGAGCATAATTGATCCTCCATAGATAAGGCGGGGTTGCGCGAAAATGAGGATGGGTGCGCAACAAAAATCGCCGATATAGGGAAATGCTCAGTGAAAGAAGATAAATATTTTTGAGAAGAAGTGGGATTTGAAGATGGGGAGTCTGCGCGTGAGGGCGGATTATTTTGCCATTTGTGCAATTCGCAAATGAAGACTCAGTTGTCTCATGCGATTTAGAAGAATATTTTTTCAAGGCGAGTAAGTGCTAGATCCCATATTTTTTTCGTCGACGCCAGAGTGTCGCGGAATCAATGTTCAGAATCTCCGCGGCTTGCTCGAGAGATTTGGTGGCGGACAGGATGCGCCGGATGTGCAATTCTTCAACCTGGTCGAGAGGAATAGGGTCGCCGATCTGGATCTCATCAGGCTTGGGCACGAGGCTGGCAGGGAAGTGCTCCAAGCCGACGTAATCTCCCGTGGTAACGATAACCGCCCGTTCAACTGCGTTTCTCAGCTCGCGCAAATTTCCGGGCCAGGTATAATGCTGAAGCGCGTTGACTGCGGCAGGGGTGAAGCCTGCGATTCGTTTTCTGGCACCCAGGAGTTTGAGAAATCTCTCGGCGAAGTGGATGACGTCATCCGGACGTTCGCGAAGGGGTGGGACATCAATTTGGACGACATTTAGCCGGTAGTATAGATCTTCGCGAAAGCGACCCGCACGGACGGCATCTTCCAGGTTTGCGTTGGTTGCGGCGATGATGCGTACGTCGGCACGGCGGGTGATGTTGTCGCCGACGCGCTCATATTCCCGATCCTGAAGAAAGCGTAAGAGTTTAGGTTGCAGCGATACAGGCATCTCTCCGATTTCATCCAGGAAGAGGGTGCCACCTTCCGAGGCCGCCACGCGGCCGGGATTGTCACGAACGGCGCTGGTGAACGCGCCTTTTACATGGCCGAATAGTTCGCTTTCCAGCAACTCACCAGATAATGATGGGCACGAGACGACGGAAAATGCTTTGCCAGCGCGCGGGCTCCAGGAATGGATTGCCCGAGCTAAGACGCCCTTGCCGGTGCCGCTTTCGCCGCGGACAAGGACCATCGCGTCAGCGGCAGCTACCTGACGGGCCAGGCTGACGGCGCGCTGCATGGCTGGGCTGCGGCTATTCAGGTCGATCTCGCCGACATCGCCGCGTTGAAGGGCATCTTGAAGGCCTTGCACCCGATTTTCCAGGCGACGAAGTTCAATAGCGGTTCTGACCGCAGCGGCGACTTGTGCAGGTGTGAATGGCTTTGGAAGATAATCGGCCGCCCCATTTCGTATTGCTTGCACGGCGGTATCGATTGAAGCATACGCCGTAATGACAACAATTTTCATCCAGGGGCTCTGCGTAATCAGGGCGGGAATCAGATCAAGACCGCTGTGACTACCTAATCGGAGGTCTACGAATGCCAGATCGAATGAACGGTGAGCGGCGGCATCTGCCGCATCCTGAGAATTGCTGACACAGACGACGCGATGGCCTTCCACTTCAAGCGAGGTCATAAGCATTTTGCGGATCGACGTCTCATCGTCGACGACCAAGATGGTGAGTGTTTCATTCGACTTCGCGGATCGGTCACTGTCCATAAACATTTTATAGATCGCATTGGATGAATTCGCCACTTGGGTGCAAAGATGGCTGCTTAATCGATCGGGAGGGTAATTCGCGAGATTTATGCTGGCAGGGCGAAGTTCTTTCGTGAATGATGAAATTATACGCGGATGCCCAGGCTGCAGAATGCAATGGCTCTTATTTGATTCTGATTGAGGTTTCTGTTGGGCGATGGCCGTAAGACTCGTTTTGGATTTGCGAATGGGCATCGTGCAATTTGCAAGCTGTGGCGAAACGAATATTGCAGTTTTCACGATTAAAATTAGATCTCCATAAGAAAACCCGGCTGGAGATCCTGATATTGCGGTTTGTAGGATTGGCACTCTTTTCGCTTTGGACGTGAGGGCGACCATGATTAGCTTTCGGCAAAAACTTGTCGTCGGTTTTGGCGGCGTAATTGTGATTCTTCTCACGGTTAGCACGCTCGGAATCGCTGTGCTCCAGCAATACCGTGGAGCATTGGACAAATTCTTTTATGAGAATTGGCGCAGCACCGAATACGGCCAGCACATGGTGGATTCGCTGGACGCTGTTGACCAAATTGCGCTGCGGGTTCGGGATGCGGATCTATCAGGCGGCGATGCGAATATCTCCGCTGCGGAGATAGCCGCGGCGGGTCCTTTGTCAGATTTTGAAATAAATCTTCAAAATGAAAATCAAAATGTCACCCTTGCCGGCGAAGCGGAGATAGCCAAGGATCTATCGACCAAATGGGCGCAGTATAAAACCAGCTTTGCGAAGTTAATTTCCCCTGATTCCTCGAATGAGAACCGCAGAGACGCATATGCTTCGTTGCAAATGCTATTGCCGCATGTGCGCGGAGAGGCGCAAGCGGTAATCAAGCTGAATTTAGACAATATGAGGCCTATCGACGGCCGGGCTAAGGGAATGGCCAATAGCGCTATTCGAGCTATGATTGTGCTGGCGATCATTGGAACCGTGATCGCGGCGGGATTCGTGTTTTTGGTCAGCCGATCACTCATGGGCCCTCTGCGGGTTCTAACTAAGTCGGCCAAAGAGATCGAGCAAGGGAATCTTGATTTAACTGTGCAGGTCAAATCCTACGATGAGGTAGGGCAATTGGCCGAGGCATTCAATTCCATGGCTGCCAAGCTGCGTGAATTTCGGAGAACGGATCGGGCCAAGCTGGTTCGAACACAGCGTACCACGCAACTTGCGCTGGGAAGTCTGCCGGACGCGGTGGCAATCGTTAGCCCTGATGGCAAAGTTGAAATAGCTAATGATACGGCGCAGCGTCTGTTCGGATTGCAGCCGGGGATGGCGATTGGTTCGACATCAGCGACCGATTTGCATTCGCTTTTTCAGAGAACAGTAGCGGAACGCCGCACTATTCAGGCAAAGGGATATGACGCGGCCATTCAGATATTCAATGGCGAGGAGCGATTTTTTCTGCCCATGGCTGTCCCGATTATCGATGAAGATCAGCAACTGGTCGGCGTAACCATGATGCTCGCCGACATAACCAATCTTCGTAAGCTCGATTCCATGAAGAGCGGACTTTTATCGGTGGTATCGCACGAGCTGAAAACTCCGCTTACGTCCATTCGAATGGCGACGCACTTGCTGCTTGAAGAGCGTGTTGGCTTGTTAACGCCAAAGCAATTCGAATTGGCATCGGTGGCGAAGGATGATAGTGATCGCCTTTACGACATTATTGAGAACCTGCTTGACCTGGGCCGGATTGAGGCCGGACGAGAGCTGATTGAATTAAAGCCGACGGCTGTTGAACGGTTGGTCAATGCGGCAAAGGACGATGCCCGGTCCGCATTCCGTGATAAGGGCGTTACGTTAGAATCGGATGTTCCGGCAGACCTACCGAGCGTGCAGGCGGATGCGGAGAGAATCAGCCATGTTTTTTCCAATCTTTTAAATAATGCATTGAAGTTCACGCCCAGCGGAGGGAACGTGCGAATCGAAGCGCGCGACGGCGATGACGTCGTGCGTTTTACAATCGAAGATACAGGCTCGGGAATCGCACCCGAATATTTGCATCGAGTATTTGAAAGATTCTATCGCGCGCCTGATCAAACCAATCGCGGCGGCGCGGGGTTGGGTTTGGCGATTGCCAAGGAAATCATCGATGTTCATGGCGGAAGCATCAGCGTTCAAAGTAAAGTGGGATCAGGTAGTCGTTTCAGTTTCGCGCTGGCCAAGGCGGCCGGAAAAATTCCTCAAGCGGACGAAGCGGGAAAGTCGTGAATGCGAATATCCATATCATGAGGAAATCAATATTCGCTTTGTTCTCCAAGCTATTCTGGAGATACCGTTTCCGCGGTGTGCGGCACGATTAGAGCGGATTAAATCATAATCCTAATTGCGGTGGGATTGACGCGAAAGACCCGGAAAGAGGGTGAAAGCCGATTCCGCGCAAACGAAGAATGAGATTAAGAGGAGCTCACTATAATGGATGTCATTTTTTTAATTGTGACTGCTGTTTTTTTCATTTTGAGCATTGTTTACACATATGCCTGCGAAAGGCTTTAAATCATGGAAATCATCATTGTCGGGATCGTCGCGGTTGTGTTGATTGTCTACTTATTCTGGACGCTGATTCGGCCTGAGCACTTTTAATCGGTGCGTGGTCCAAAGTTGAAGAAAGTTCATTATGAATGCATCAGGTTGGATACAACTTATTCTTTATATTGGCATGCTTCTCGCATTGACCAAGCCGATGGGTCTTTATCTCCTTTGTGTGTTAGACCCCGACGAAGCTGGTGGAGGCACATTTCTTGATCCGTTGCTAAATCCAGTCGAGCGAATGCTCTATTGGCTGCTGCGCGTGGACTCGAAAAAGGAGCAGAACTGGAAGCAGTACGGAGTTGCGGTTTTCACATTCAGTCTAGTGACGATGCTGATGACCTACGTTGTTTTGCGCGTACAGGAGGTTCTTCCACTACAATCAACGCTTAATCCGCAAAAGATGGCGGAGTTATCGGATCATCTGGCTTTTAACACGGCCGCGAGTTTTACGACCAACACAAACTGGCAGAGTTATGGTGGCGAATCCACCATGAGCTATTGGTCGCAGATGGTCGCTCTTGCATCGCACAACTTTTTTTCTGCGGCTGTTGGGATTGCCATTGCGGCGGCGCTGGTCAGAGGGATATCGCGAAGCCAGAGCAAGACGATCGGTAATTTCTGGCGGGATCTCGTTCGTCTGCATTTGTATCTGTTGCTGCCGATCTGCTTTGTATACGCGATATTTCTTGTCAGCCAGGGAATGATTCAGAACTTCCGACCTTACTCGGCACTGAATTCGATTGATCAGTCTTCCGCTGTATCGGCGAGTCAACCGATTATCCAGACGATCGGCCAAGGACCGGTCGCATCGCAAGTAGCAATTAAAATGCTCGGCACCAATGGCGGGGGTTTTTACAACGCCAACGCTGCTCATCCGTTTGAGAATCCGACACCGCTCAGCAACTTTGTTCAGATGCTATCGATCTTCGCGATACCTGCCGGGCTGACATATTACCTTGGAAAGATGGTTAAGCAGCAAAGCCACGGCTGGGCAGTCTGGGCGGCCATGTTCATCTTGTTTATCGTCGGAGCGCTGGTCTGCTGGAGCGCCGAAGCGTCGGGCAATGCTCGTCTGGCGCAAATGCGCGTTGATCCGGCCTTTGGAAACATGGAGGGCAAGGAAGTCCGCTTTGGTATTTTCAACTCGGCCTTATTTGCAACGATCACGACCGATGCATCGTGCGGTGCGGTTAATGCGATGCATGACTCATTTACGCCATTGGGCGGATTGGTGCCGCTGTTTAACATGCACATGGGCGAAGTGGTCTTTGGCGGAGTCGGCGCCGGCCTGTATGGAATGTTAATCTTCGCGGTGCTGGCAATTTTTATCGCCGGCCTGATGGTCGGTCGAACGCCGGAATATCTGGGTAAGAAAATCGAGAGTTACGATGTGAAGGCAGCGGTGTTGGGGATCATCGCACCGTCACTTTGCATGCTTTTTTTCACGGCCTGGGCGTGCTCAGCGGATTGGGGACTGGCGGGATTGAATAACAATGGGCCGCATGGATTCAGCGAAATTCATTACGCCTATACCTCTGGGGCGGCTAATAACGGGTCGGCCTTTGCAGGGCTGACCGCTAACCCCAGAAGCGGCGACAGGCATTATGATGTCACATTGGCAATCGACATGCTGCTGGGGCGTTTTTTCATCATTGTTCCGGTGCTGGCGCTCGCGGGTCATTTGGCGAAAAAGAAGATCGTGCCGCAGAGCGCGGGGAGTTTTCCAGTGAATGGAGCGACTTTCTCGGCACTCCTGATCGGAGTCGTCATTATTGTCGGCGCCCTGACGTTTCTGCCGGCACTGGCACTTGGACCAATTGTGGAACACTTTTTAATGCAGGGATCGAAGACCCTGTTCTAAGGGCGGTCGGGCTACGTCAGTTGCAACGAATTTATTCGAAGATTCATCAGCAAAGAGAAAGATATGGCCACCAAAGCACGTCCATTGTTTGATCCGGCGATTGTCAAACTCGCAATGATCGAAAGCTTCAAGAAGCTCAATCCGACTCATATGTGGAAAAATCCGGTGATGTTTGTCACCGAAGCTGGTGCGGCCCTTACAACACTCGATCTATTTTTTACCAGAGACTCGATCGGTTTTGTGCTGCAGATTTCGATGTGGCTGTGGTTCACCGTGATATTCGCCAATTTCGCCGAAGCCATGGCGGAAGGGCGTGGAAAGGCCCAAGCGGATACGCTGCGAAAAAGCCGCACGAAGAGTATCGGGCGCAAGCTTATGCCGAGCGGCAAGGTTGAAACCGTCCCTGGGGAGAGCCTCCGGAAAGGGGACATCATTGTCGTAACTGCTAATGAGCTCATCGCCGCCGATGGGGAGATCATCGAAGGCGCCGCCAGTGTGAACGAATCCGCGATCACCGGCGAATCAGCCCCGGTCATTCGCGAGGCTGGCGGCGACCGCAGCGCTGTCACCGGCGGGACGACTGTGCTGTCTGATGAAATTAAGGTGCGCGTCACCACCAATCCCGGGGAGTCTTTCATGGACCGTATGATCGAACTGATCGAAGGCGCCAAGCGGCAAAAGACGCCGAATGAAATCGCACTTTCGATTCTTCTTTCGGCATTGACCATCATCTTTATGGTCGTCTGCATCACGCTCATGCCATTCGCCATGTACACCAAGACGTTTCTGAGCGATGACGCGTATGGCAAGGTGAATCTCGCGATATCGGTGACTGTTCTTATCGCGCTGCTGGTTTGCCTGATTCCTACGACGATCGGCGGGCTTCTAAGCGCTATTGGCATCGCCGGTATTGACCGCATGGTCCAGCACAATGTCCTTGCGATGAGCGGTAAGGCGGTTGAAGCGGCCGGGGATGTGGACGTGCTCCTGCTTGATAAGACCGGGACCATCACGCTGGGTAATCGTCAGGCAACCGAATTTCACACCGCACCTGGAGTTTCTCCGCAAGATCTAGCCGACGCGGCTCAGTTGTCATCGCTTGCCGATGAAACGCCTGAAGGCAGGAGCATCGTTGTCCTGTCAAAGGAAAAATACGGCATACGAATCCGGGAAATCAGTGATCTGAATGGTGCTGAGTTCGTCCCTTTCACCGCGCAAACGCGAATGAGTGGTCTGAACATGAACGGCCAGGTCATTCGCAAGGGGGCTGCAGATAGTGTTCGCAAATTCTTCATTGCGGCAGGTGGGACATTTCCAAAGGAACTCGACGCCACAGTTGACTCGATCAGTCGCTCGGGTGGCACTCCCCTTGTCGTTGCTTCCGAGGAAAAAGTCTTCGGCGTCATCCAGCTTAAGGACATCGTCAAAAGTGGTTTGCCCGATCGTTTTGAACGCTTCCGTGCGATGGGGATCAAAACAGTCATGATCACCGGCGACAATCCGCTGACCGCCGCGGCTATCGCCAAGGAAGCTGGCGTCGATGATTTTCTTGCGCAGGCGACTCCTGAAGGAAAATTGGCGCTCCTCCGAAAGGAACAGGCCGCCGGACATCTCGTCGCCATGACGGGTGACGGCACCAATGACGCGCCTGCCCTGGCGCAAGCCGATGTTGGTGTCGCGATGAACACCGGCACTCAGGCTGCGAAAGAAGCTGGGAATATGGTTGATCTCGACAGCAATCCCACAAAACTCATTGAGGTCGTCGAAATCGGAAAACAACTTCTGATGACCCGTGGCGCTCTGACGACGTTCAGCATTGCCAACGACGTGGCGAAGTACTTTGCCATTATCCCTGCCATGCTGGTTGGTGCATTTCCTCAGATTGGACCGCTCAATATCATGAAACTCGGAAGCCCTCACAGCGCCATTCTCAGCGCCGTCATTTTCAATGCCGTGATCATCATTCTGCTGATCCCGCTCGCGCTCAAAGGCGTTAAATTCCGCCCGGCTTCCGCCGTGGCAATCCTTCAGCGCAATCTCCTCATCTACGGACTCGGGGGCATTATCGTGCCATTCCCCGGGATCAAGCTCATCGATCTAATTGTCCACAACCTTCTGAATCTGGCTTGAATGAGGCGATCGTGAATCAATCGGATAACGACATGAGAGAAAATTTATGAAACAGAAGCAGGCATTTTGCGAATCGCACGACACTGAATCCGCCGAGGGTGGTGGAGCATTTCTGAGCCACATTCGGACGTCCATTGCAGCTACCATAGTTCTCACAATCATCGTGTCGGGAATCTATCCTCTGATTGTCTGGGGAGTCGCCCAGGTCATCTTTCCCAATAAGGCCAATGGTTCATTGGTGAAAAGAGACGGGACGCCCACGACCAGAGACGAGGAGGCTGTCGGGTCATCGTTGCTTGGACAGAACTTCGCCGCCGCGGGCTACTTTCACCCTCGGCCCAGTGCGGCGGGTAATGGATACGACGCGACGAGTTCGGGAGGCTCCAATCTCGGTCCTCTGAGCGCCAAGTTGATCCGCGGCACGATTAAAGCCACGACCATGCCTGCGACGAAGCCCAGCGATCCGCCGGTGTCTGGCCCTGATGTAGTCGACTACGACGGCATCAGCGATCGAATTGTTCACTACTGCCTGGATAATAATATCCCCTTTGATTCTTCCATTGCATTGGATTCCTTCAAAGATAAAGATGGAAATGTCGACGATGTGAAGCTGATCAAGAGCTTTAATGACGACAAAATGCCTCTGACCATCACGCCAAAAATATTGATTCCCGGGGATGCGGTAACAGGCTCGGGTTCCGGGCTGGATCCTCATATCAGTCCGCGAAATGCCGAGTTGCAGATGGAGCGCGTTGCAAAAGCGCGCGGCGTTTCAGTAGATAAGATTCACGAACTGATCGACGAGCATACTGACAGGCCCGACCTGGGAATTTTTGGTGATGCCGGCGTCAATGTGCTGATGCTCAACATCGCGCTCGATGTCAAATATCCCTTACCTGCGTCACAGTCCATCCGTTAGTCTTTTAAAGTTTAATATGGCTGAATCCAGGGCATCAACGTTTCTCCATCTTATTCGTCGTTCTGAGCGTGGGCGGCTGAAGATTTACCTTGGCTATGGTCCTGGCGTCGGCAAGACGTATCAAATGCTTCTTGAAGCCCATCGGCTCAAGGCCGAAGGCATTGACGTCGTGATTGGATTGGTCGAAACCCATAATCGGCCGGAGACGATCAAACAACTCGGAGGTCTCGAGCAAATTCCCCGGCGGCAGGTTGAATATCATGGCATTGTCGTTGAGGAATTTGACGTGGATGCCTGTCTTGTCCGCAAGCCCCAGGTTGTGCTGGTAGATGAACTGGCCCATACCAATGTTCCCGGGAGCCGAAATGGCAAGCGATACGAAGACGTTCAGGAATTGTTGGCGGCGGGCATTCATGTCATTACGGCACTGAATGTGCAGCACTTGGAGAGCCTTTACAATACCGTCGAAGGTCTCATCGGTGTAAAGGTTCGTGAGCGCATTCCAGATTCTGTTCTGGCCGACGCTGATCAAGTCGTGAATATCGACCTCTCTCCGGAGGACCTGCAAAAGCGATTGGAAGACGGAAAAATCTATCCCAAAGAGCGCATCGCGTCATCGTTGGATAATTTTTTCCAGTCCGGCAATCTGGAGCATTTGCGTGAGTTGGCTCTGCGTGAACTCGCTTCACAGATCGATTCGCGCCGGCGTGAAGCAAGGCCTGAAGGAAGCGGTGCGGCTTCTGACCAGATCATGGTTTGCCTCTCTAGTCGCGGTCCAAACAGCGCGCGCCTGCTCCGCTTTGGCTCTCGCCTGGCGGGTCGGTTGAACAGAAATTGGTACGCCGTATACGTGCAGACTCCCAGCGAAGAGCCGACTGTCATTGATGCCGTCACACAACGCCTGCTCGCTGAGACGCTCACTTTGGCTAATCAGCTTGGCGCCACGGTCTTCACTTTTAAAGGCCAAGACGTCGCCGCGACGATCTTACAGTTCGCCCGTGAATACCATGTCGGGCAAGTCGTCATCGGGAAGCCCCGGCCGATTTCATGGTGGAAACATTTAGTTGGCGAGCGCAGCGTTGCCGAACGCCTTATATTTGGGGCAGAAAAAGTAACGATCATAGTTGTGGATGCCGAATCGCAGGAGCACGATGCCAATTATCTTTCTCCGTCTCCGACATCGGAAGCCATTGCATCCGTCCAATCTCAGGAGTCCAACCGACCAACCATCACTAACCTTTTAAAAGCATCCAGGATTCGAATCTGGCAGGACCCTGTCTCAAAGGAGCAGATTCTTTCTGATCTTCTAAAGAGTTTGTCCGAGGATCTACCAAATCTCGATTTGAAGCTAGTTCGAGAACGAATCCTGACCCGGGAGAGTCAGGGGTCTACGTTCCTCAATGAAGGAATTGCACTTCCTCATGCCCGAATCGATGACCTTGCTACCCCACAAATTGCAGTCGGAGTCACTCATGGCGGCGTACTCGATTCTCCGGCTGAAAAGCCAATTGAGGTCGTTTTTTTGCTGCTCTCCCCCTCATCCGGAGCCAATATTCATCTGCAACTCCTTGCGACTGCAGGCCGGGCCTTCCAAAACCGAGACCTCCGCCGTGGACTTCGTGAAGCAGCGACTCCGTCTGAAGTAGAGGCGATTATACGTCGACACTTGGCTTGATTTTACGAATTAACGATTTGCCGGGACGGCCATTGTCGCTTGGGATGGGGGGACATTACACTTTCGCCTCGTTTCCAAAGACCACCCGACGAAAAGAGAAATGTGATGGCCAACAAGCTGAAACTACAACCGCTCGAACTGCTCGATCTTGGCAAATGTAAAACAGTCAGCCAGATTGTGGACGGCATGAGCCGCTGCGCTTTTGGGGCGCGAATGCTTGGCGAAGTCGCGGCAAAACTCACTGCTTGGTGTTCCGAACCGACCAAGCCTGCCCTGATCTATGACGGCATTTTGTCAAGTCCCCTGGGAAAGCTGCTCGGAAAACACCTGGTTCAGGAAGCTAAACTCTTTTCCGAATTGATGACGCCTGAGCAGTATGAGCAGATGCCCAAATCCAGGCGAGGCCGCATTCAGAATGCTCTGGTTGTCGGAAATTACTCCGAGCGCTATGCCGCTGCACTCTACGCGCGCGAGCCAGGAAGCACGATCTACATCAACCAATACGACCTGTGCGCGCCAGGTCAGGTCAAGGATGGTTTCTTCCCCGATGCGGTATTTGCAGATCCCAACTTCATCATTCCGATCCTTGCACTTGTGCTTGATGAGCGGCTGAATGAAACGGAACATCCGGTCAATGATCTCATGGATTCGCTCTCGTTCATGCCCGGAGTCGGAATGCAGGTCAGGCAAGGCGCGGAAGTGTTGCGTCTGATGATGCAGAAGAAGGGGATCATCCGCTTCCTCACGCTCTCAGGCGCGATGACCATTGCGCAGATGTCGCTGGTCATTTGCGACATGATCGACCGCGGCATGGTCCATAGCGTTACCAGCACGGGAGCGCTCATGGCGCACGGCCTGGTCCCCGGGCTTGGACTCAAGCATTACAAGTACAACCCTAAGGATGATGACGAAACGCTGGCGAAGCTGGGGCTTAACCGGGTCACTGACGTGCTTGAGCCAGAAACCAACTTCGACCACATCGATGAAATCATGAGTGCGGCGCTGGCGACATTTTCTGGCCGCGAGACTATCAGCCCGAGCGTTCTGCACGGGGCGCTGGGCAAATATCTCGAAGATCATCACCCGGACCATCGGGCGGTGCTTCTATCCGCCTACCGCAAGAAAGTCCCCGTCTTCGTCCCGGCATTCACGGACTCTGAACTTGGAAACGACGTCTATTGCACCAACAAGTTTCGCGAAATAACAGGAAAAAAGCGCGTCGTCATGGACATGGAGAAAGACACCGCCAAGCTCCTGGAGCTTATGACCAGCGCGACTTCCGCCGGCATCTGGACCTTCGGCGGCGGCGTCCCGCGCAACTGGACACAAAACGTCTCGCCCCTGATCGAAATTTACAATAACCGCATGAAAGGCCACGGGGCCAAATTCCCGATGCGCAAATACGGCTTCGGCATCCGCTGCTGCCCAGACCGCCCGCACTTCGGCCATCTTTCGGGTTGTACATACGAAGAAGGGATGTCCTGGCGAAAGTTCCACTTCAACATGAAGCAATCCCAAATCCAGGCCGACGCCACGCAGGTTGAACCGTTCCTGGTGAAATACATCATGGATCTTCAGGACGCCGGACGGCTCAAGTAATCAATCGAGCCCAACAATCCACTTTCCAACCCGGACCAGAAAAACCGATGCGCAGGCCTGCTTTTGCCGGGACAAAGCGACGGTACGTGGATTGACGACCTGGCAGGCTTATGAGATACGCCGCCGTTCTGAGATGAGAATGGCGTCACCATAAATATTTTGTCCCCTAAATTGCTTTCGAATTACTCAACATCACTTTTCTTTTGGAATGAATCCTGGAACGCCGGTTTTCACAACGGAATTAAATCTGACCCGGGACTTGATTCCATCGCTTATCTCCCGCACGGCGTCTTCAGGAAGCGCAGAGACTTCAAAGTTTTCCTGGATGCGGCTGGGTGTCTTCGATGTGGTCAGGAGGGCTGTGCCGCGCTGGATCGCCCACGCGAGCGCGACTTGTGCGGGTGTTTTGTTGACCCGAGCGGCGATAGCGACGATGACAGGGTCTTCCAGCAAATTCGGCTTGCTGCTGTGGCCCAAGGCAGCGAATGCTTGCAGCACGATGCCGTTCTCTTTGCAATAGTTCAAAAGGTTCCATTCCGGCAGATACGGATGGGATTCGACGTGAACGACCGCAGGCTTAATCCGCGCGGATTTGACGATATCCTGTACGTGTTCCAGGCTGACGTCGGATAATCCGATGGCCTTGCATTTGCCTTCAGTCACCAAATTTTCCATCGCTGTCCACGTATCCAGCAATGTTACCCCCTGGTCATAAATCACATGACCGTTAGAATCCCTCGGATCTTGCTCGTCGCCGGGTTGGAAAGCGAAGGGGGTATGAATGAGATAGAGATCAACGAAATCCAGTCGGAGTTTCTTCAGGCTGGCTTCGAGCGCTGGTTTGACTCGTTCAGGGCGATGATTCGTGTTCCAGAGTTTTGTGATGACAAAGACGTCCTGGCGTTTGATCTTTCCGTTCTTGAATACTTCCTGCATCGCGTCGCCGACCTCATTTTCGGTTCGGTAACGTTCGGCAGTGTCGATGACGCGAAATCCGGTCTCCAGCGCCGCCCTGGTGGCGTTTCTGGTTGCCATGGGATCGGGAATGAGAGTACCGAAGCCGAGCGCGGGCATGGTGCCGGACCCATTGTTGAGCGTCATTTTCGTATAGCGAAGGTTGTCAGGATTAGTCATTGCTCGCTCCTTGAATAATTCTCAGGCCTGTTGTGAATCGATCCGTTTTTTACGCGAAGCATGGGTTGACCAATAAGGCCTGCGAGAGTCAAAATCAACGTATGCGGAACGAGCTCTCTTGGCGAAAGAGATCTTGAGGCAAATTCTCTCGCGGCATCGTGGAAGAAGCCACTCGGATGCGTTCCAAACAACTTCACACCTGCTTGAAAACGAGTTTCTCCTCGAACTCGATTTATTTATCAAATAGCGATAAATAATTATTGACAAACGATAATAATGGGAATAAGGTGGACATTGAGAATTTGGTGTCCGTTTCTCGATACACCGTGTATTACACGGTTGGGCAAGCTGATTTTTTATGGGCCATATTTTGGCGGTCGACCGCGACGGCGCCCCTGCGTGTGATATCAATTCTTTGGAATTCTCAGAAGGTGCAGCCCCCATGAAACGAAGCTCAACGGTATTCCTGCAAGTAGTCATCGTGCTCATCGGCATCGGCGTTCTTGCCATTATGCTTTGGGAGCCTCGCGTCGAGGGTAGAAACTCGCACGCCACGCCATTTGAGATCTATTTCAAAGATCCTTTTCTAGCGTATGCCTATTTCGCGTCTATTCCGTTTTTCGTGTTGCTCTATCAAGCATTCAGGTTATTGGGATATGCCGGACAAAATAGGGCGTTTTCGCAAGCGGCGGTGAAGGCTTTACGGACGATAAAATATTGCGCGATAGCCCTGATCGGTTTTGTCGTGGTGGCAGAAATCTTCATTATGTTTCACGAGAGTGACGATCGGGCAGGTGGGGTTTTCATGGGCATCCTCATCACCTTTGGTTCGATTGTAATTGCCACTGCAGCAGTGATGTTTGAACGAATTTTGCAAAATGCCGTGGATATAAAATCCGAGAACGACTTAACGGTGTAACCAGACCAGCATGGCAATCATCATTAACATTGACGTCATGTTGGCTAAGCGGAAGATGAGCGTCACCGAGCTTGCCGAGAAGGTGGGCATCACGATGGCCAACATTTCTGTCTTGAAAAATGGCAAGGCAAAAGCAATCCGATTTTCAACACTGGAGGCCGTCTGTGCAGCATTGGAGTGCCAGCCTGGGGATATTTTAGAATATAAAAAATAAGTGCCGCGTCGCCACAACTATTTCGGGCGATGAACGAGCTTGCATCGGCGTACAAGACCTATCAGAATTCGCAGCAACGGTTTTTTGCCCGCAACCCTTATCAAGACCCACGGAGGCTTTCGATGTCCAACGCTGAATTGTTTTCAAAAAATATCATGCAGAGCAAGGGAATGATCGGCATGTTCCTCAAGGATTTTTCCGAGGCAGACATGTTTTTCCGCCCGGCCAAAACAGCCAATCATGCCATCTGGCAGATGGGGCATCTGGCCAACTCGGTGCGCGGGATGGTCACGACATGCGATCCGAGCGTCGTTTTCCCATTCGAAGATGACACGCGATTTGGCAAGAGCAAGGCATCCATCGACGATCCTGCTTTTTTCCCGAGCAAAGCGGAACTTCTCGGCAGATTCGATCAGGCGATGGACACCGCCGCCATGTGGGTAGCGAAACTCAGCGATGCGGAGCTGGCCAAGCCAACGCCCGAACGCTTGCAGGCATTCGCACCGACAGTTGCCAATGTAGCGATGCTCCTCGCCTCTCATCCGTTCATGCACATCGGCCAGTTCACGGTCACGCGCCGAGCGCTGGGGAAGCCAATTTTGATGTGAGGCATCCGGACCGTTTTAGCGGGAACATTGAGTGCCGCATCACTTTCCTTCGGGTTGTGTCACTGGCACCTCAAACTTCCCAACATATCGCTTCTCTGCAATCCGCTTCCGATATTCCGCCAACTGCCCCGCATCCCGCTCGATGTAAGACGTCGGGTCCCACTCAAACCAGCAGAACGCCTTGATCGGAGGCGTTGTATCCATCACATCAAATAACTCCTTGGTCCATACAGCATCGTTCGTCCACTGGTTGTTCCACTTGATATTGTCGTCGATTGTTCCGCCTTCCGGAATCATGATCGGCTTGCGCGTCTTCCCATACATCTGCGTGAATTGGGCGAATACATCTTTGGGATTGCGCGTGTTGTAAATATCGACCGCCAGCCAGTCGACATAGGCATCTCCCGGATAATAATCCGGCCAATCCTTGCCGCCGGAACGATCCCCGTTGACACACCAGACCCAGGCCACATTGGTAACTCCCGCTTTACGAAACCGATCGACGACATAGCGCCAATATGCGATGTAGTCGGCGGTGGTGTTCCGTTTGGGATCGGGTTTGTAGCCTTCGGAATAGGGATACCAGTCCCCGTCCATCTCATGACTCAGACGGATAAATATCGGGTCTTTGTATTCTTTGATTCCAGTGATCCAATCATCCAGATACCAGTCATATTTTCCCGCCACGAGATCCTGCAAGCGCGGCGACTTCGCCATCTGATGCCAGTCCATCCACGTCCATGCCACCACCGGCACCATTCCATGAGCCTGGATCCGTTCGATACTCTCGCCCACTCCATTTCCCCAGTTCCCGTCCGGCGTCGGCTTGGTCCAGCGCCAGGTGTTCCAATGTCCCATCTCCATGCAATGCGCGAACATGGAGCAAAGCGCCATTGGCTTGTCCGTGACTTTGGTTTGATAGTTGGCCAGGGCTTTTTTGAAGTCCGCCTCGCCCCATTCCCCGGAGATGCATGCGCCGTGATAAACAACCCCATCCGGCGGCTCAAATTTAGCCAGAGTCACCGGCGGATCGGCGGCAAGAACAGGGGCGCATAACAAGAAGCCGAGCAGCGAAAGAAGACCCAGTGTGGACGGCTTCATGGTGATCCTGGCAAAGAAATTTCATCGGGAATGAAAACGGGACGTAAGCTAGTATTAATAGTAGCTTACGTCCCCGTTTTACTCCTCTACCGAACGAGCGCCGAACTTCACGAGGGGCGGGACTGAGTCATGCGCTGGCTTGGGAAGATATGACGCTCAATTGTTTGAGGCATCTGCGGCCAATCCGGGTCCGGCTGATTGGCTAGGAAGATAAGTGTCACTATGTCATGCGTAGGCGATTCTCTTCTGCTATATTCGTCGGGAATATGGGACGCCAATGGCTACATGCAAAACGATTGGTTGCTGGGCTCAAGAAGGGTAAGACCAATACCAAGCTGGTGCGAGAAATCACCCTCGCCGCCAGGATGGGCGATCCGGATCCGGCAATGAACGCCCGGCTTTTTACAGCTGTCGAAAAAGCGAAAAAAGAGAGTGTTCCCAAAGACGCCATCCAGCGCGCCATCAACAAAGGGGCCGGCATTGGTGACGAAAAGCTGGTGATCGAGCATGTTGTCTATGAGGGGCGCGCACCGCACAACATCCCAGTAATCGTCGAAGTTTACACGGACAACGTCAATCGCACCGCGCCGGAACTTCGCGTGCTGTTCCGCAAAGGTCAACTGGCTTCGTCGGGTGCCAACAAGTTTGTTTTCGATAACGTCGGTCTGGTCGAAGCACATCACCCGGACGCGAATATTGACCTCGAAGCGGCCGCCATCGAAGCCGGAGCCAACGAAGTCCAACCGCTGACTCGCGAACAAAACGACGACATTCCCAGAGATGCGGCCGGCGCGAAATTTATATGCGAACGCACGGATGTGGGTATCGTTTCCAAGTGGCTTTCGGCCAACGGATGGACAGTGATCACAAGCGAAATCGGCTTCATTCCAAAAGTTCTTCCCGAATTGACGGAAATCCAGCAGCAGGAAGTAGGAGAGTTCCTGCAAGCACTGGATGAGCACGACGACGTGCATCGCGTCTGGGCCGCTGTAAAGTAAGCGATCAGAAATGAAAAAATACGCCGACGGCTCGGAATGCCGGCAAGAAAACTTCCGTGTAGTCGAATCGGAGTGACGGGACACCAGTTGAACTTTTCGCGAAAGCGTGTGTCGAAATCTCAACCGGCGACAGAATCATTTGCCTGGTTCCCAGCTCCGCTCCAACGTCGTGACCGTCGTTATCCGATCGTCCTCGCCAAACTCAATACGAAGTTGGCAATCCGGTCGTCCGGCGTGTGAAGAGCATCTTCTCCTGTTCGAGAATGGTTGGTGTACTGGCGCCGGCGAATCAATCAGATCCATCCGATTAATGTTTCCCGCTCCCAGAGGGTTGGGTCATCGGATGCGCTGGCTCCGGAAGATAGGGTTGCCAGATTGTTTGCGGCATTGACGGCCAATCCGCGTCCGGCTGATTGGCCAGGAAGATCAGTGTCACTCGCTCGTTCACAAACCTTTGGAAGAGGCTCGCAAATCCGCCCCAAACGCCCCAGCGACCCGCATGGAATACAATTCGGCGCCCTGGGACTTGAGGGACTTTGGCAAGCCCCCAACCCAGGCCATAGGGTATTTCCGTCCCGTCATTGAGCCTTCCGGGTTGCCACATCTGGTCAAGAGTGGACTTTGAAACAAGCTTTCCTGACGAAAGTCCGGCATCCCACATGGCGAGGTCCAGCACCGTCGTCACGATTCCGCCGTTTCCGTATCCCTTGCCATCAATCGTCGGTAGCATCAGCCATTTCCTGATCAGGTGGTCTTTTTCCCATTGATAGCCGACGGCGCTGTCCGGCAGGGACGGCACGTCACCAAAGATGCATGTGCGGGTCATCCCCAGCGGCTCAAAAATCCGCTTGTGCAGGAATACACCGTACGGCTTTCCAGTCACCTTGTGAATGACCATCGCGAGCAATACGTAGCCGCTGTTGCTGTAGCTATATCGCGTTCCCGGCGGAAATTTCAATGGCTGCTTTGCTAGCAGGTCAAACACCGACTGCTCCGTCCGGTCGCCGCTCAGCTCAAGGTGATGGTTGACGATCCGCAAGCCAAAGAGATTGATGGAATTCACCTCGATCGGATCATTGAAGAGATCCGGTATGCCGGAAGTATGAGTCAACAAATTCCGAAGCGTGATATCCTTCCATACTTTCGGCGTTCGGTCGAGGTACTTGCTCAACGGATCATCAAGACGCAGCCGGCTTTCTTCCATCAGCATCATCACGCCGGTTGCTAAAAAAGGTTTACTTAGGGACCCGATCTCAAAGGCGGTGTCCGGCCGCACGGGTATTTCGCGCTCTACATCCGCCAGTCCATAGCCCTGCGCTTTGCTTACATGTCCATCCTCTACAATGGCCAGTGCCATGCCGGGGATGTGCTGGGACTTCATCCAGTCGTGCATCGCATCATCGAACGCATCCCCTCGCACGTAGCCTTGGTCGGGATCGAATACCGGGGGAGGATCAGAACGCTTCTGCACTGGTGCGCATCCGCACAGAAACAAAGCAGGTAATAAGACCCACCGCAAGACTCTTTCGGCGATCAAATTCATTGAGCAACCCCTCGATTACTGCTCCATCGATTCTCTGCTTCCAAAGGTTGGCGTTGTGCCAAGCGCTAAAGCGGGAGCTAATCCGCGTTTTCGGGCTGATCTTGGCGAAAAGTTCAAATCCTATCACATCCCCCAACGAAAAACTCCTTGCAGCGCAAGGGGTTATAAAACTATCGGGACAGCAAGACAGCTATTGAACTTTTTCTGGCTGGAATTCGAAGTTGGAAAGCGGTGTTGCAGTGCTCGCCATACTCATAATCGCTTATAGGGAATCTACTTTACCCCGATCACCATCGAATCAGGCCCGCTCAAATGCTCGATTCGCGTCTGCTTGAAGCCGGCCTCGCGCATCCAGGTGGCGCAGTCCGCGCCCGTGTAATCGAATCCGCCGCGCGTCTCGATCAGCATGTTCAGGCTCATCAGCAACCCGAAGGCGTTGCTGCGGCGATCGTCGTCGATGATGGCCTCAAAGACGATTAACGCCCCGCCCGCCGGCAGAGCGTCGTAGGCCTTGCCCAGAAGCATCTTCTTAGTGGGCAAGTCCCAGTCATGCAGAATATGGCCCATGATGACAACGTCTGCTTTGGGAAGCGGCTCTCGAAAAAAGTCGAGCGGTGCGAATCTGAGCCGTTCCCGCAATCCATGGGATGCAACGTATTTTTCGAAGATCGGTCTGACGCATGCCAGGTCAGCGCCGATGCCCGTCAGATGATGGTGCGCCTGAGCGAGTACGACCGGCAACCCGCCCTGAGCCACGCCAATGTCGACGAAAGATTGGTACTGCGACCACGGGAACTTCTCAGCCATGGCGTGAGCGATGCCAAGGCTCAGGCCGGTCATCGCGGAAAGGAATTGCTCAAGACGCTGGGGATTGCTGTAGAGCGTATCGAAGAGGTCGCCCCCGTGCTTGGCTTCGTTCTGCGGTTCTCCGGTCTTGATGCCTTCGGTGAGGTCGGCCCAGAAGCGGAAGAGGCGGGCGCTCATCATCTCCAGCATTCCTCCCATGTAAATGGGTTTGCCGCGGTCGAGATAGAGATCGGTAGCCGCGGTGTTCGCGTACTTGTCCTGCTCGCGTTTGAGCATCCCCAGAGCAACCAACGCGTCCAGGAAATCACGGGCGCTGCGTTCATGGAGACCGACCCGAGACGAAACCTCATGCAGCGTCAGCGGTCCTTTGGCCAACTCCGTGAACAATCCCAACTCCACCGCACTGAGTAATGTCTTGGAGCCCCAGTACCCGAAAGCCAATTGCATAATCGCATCGGGTGAAACTTCATGTGCCATCATGGACTCCTTAGAGGATTGATTCAACCGATGTGTTGCGCGCCCGAATGGCCATCGGTGACCGCGACGGCCGAGTGGGATTCTAGCCAACGACTGATGCCCGGCAAGCGCACGCCAGTTGTTTGACCCGTTGAAAGAGCCAATTTTGGCCAGTGGTGTGAAACGCCCTCAAAATAACCCGGCTGACGATTGGAAGAGATTGAACTCGCCCAGCCGATCGGAAATTGCCAGGAATTCAAACAAAAAACCCTCCGACGAATTTGTCGAAGGGCTTCTCGATTTTTCTGAATCGGGGCGACAGGATTTGAACCTGCGACCTCCTGGTCCCAAACCAGGCGCTCTAGCCAAGCTGAGCTACGCCCCGTGTGCGTGAGGATAGAGCATATCAGCTTTTTCGCCTTTTGACGACTCTGTCGGCGAAACTGCTGCGGTTTGCAGTCTTGTTTGTGCTGTCACTGGGTTCCTGTATCCGATATTGTCTCTTGTATGCGTCTGTTCATCGTTGCAAATGCGGACAAGCGGTACGTGCAGCCGGCGTTGGATGAGTTGCTGCCTTGGGTCCATTCGCATATGGAATTGGCGGGGCTGGATAAGGACGCCGGGGATGATTTGTCTAAGGTGAATGCGGACGCGATCCTGGTTTTAGGGGGGGACGGCACGTTGCTGGCGGCGGCGCGGCGGCTGAATGGCCGGCAGATTCCGATTATGGGGGTGAACTTCGGTCGGCTTGGGTTTCTTGCTTCATTCAAGCCGGAAGAGCTCTTGCCGGCCCTTACCGCGCTCAATAATCGCTCTCTCCCGGTTCGCAGACGATTGATGATTGAGGCTTCGGTGCTGCCGGCAGATGTCGCATGCCCGGCACTGGACGGGGATCGCGTCACCAAACTTCGCATCTTCCATGCCTTGGCGCTCAACGATGCGGTGATCACTGCCGGCTCGCCGTTTCATATGGTCGAACTGGCGATTTCCGCCGATTCCGAATCCGGCGTCCGCTACTTTGGGGACGGGGTGATTATCTCGACTCCTTCCGGTTCGACGGCATATAACGTTTCGGCAGGCGGTCCGATCATTAACCCAGATGTCGACTGCCTTTGCATCACGCCGATCTGCCCGCATTCACTGTCATTCCGCCCTGTAGTGATTGCCGATCGGACCACCGTGGTCATCTCCGCCATCAAGGTCAACCCTGGCACTACCCTCTTCTGCGACGGCGAAGCGTCGTACAAATTGACCGCCGGGCAGCGTGTGGTGGTGCGGCGGTCGCCGCATGATGTGCTGCTGATTGAGAACCCCGATGCGCGCGGTTGGCATACGTTGGCAGAAAAGTTGAATTGGGCAGTCACTCCCAAGTATACTGCACCGCTGTAAAGTACTCGCCGTCCGAGAATTACAACTTTTCGATTCAATTCCGCCGGGAGACGCATGATCTTCGTGGATGACATCCGACAAGTGGTTGATCTGATCTCCAAAGAGACCGATCCCATCAAGCGGAGTCAGATGACCAGCGCTTTTATTACAACCGCCATCATGGCAACGACCTATTACATCATGGTCGGAACCGTAGTGATCGTGCTCGGCCGGCGCATTATCAACGCCACTTTGAAAGCATGGAAAGAATCCCGCCGAGAGCCTTCCTAGGGATTTTTTTAAAAAGTAGATTTGATGGATCCGATTCTGGCGATCATCTTCTGGCATGAAACATTTCTGAGCCTGGTGCTCTGGGCGGAGATTCTCTGCCTGGTGGCGGCAACGATTCTGCATTACATCGGACAGACGTCTGTGCGGCGGAATCCTGACGATTACGTTTATCATTTCTCGCGGGTCTGGTGGACGACTTTTCGCCAGAAGCCTTCACCGATCCGCGCGCCGCGCATGATTGATGTTGATGCCGACGATGATTCGAAAGCACCTTTGATGGATCTGGTGGACGAAGATGCCATCGAAGCATTAGGCCGGCCAGCGCGCGAAGTCGATGATGACGACGGGGAAAGAGGAGAATCTTCCGATGAGCAGTCCGCCTCGTCAGGAATGCGCGTCGCCAACCTCACGGTGCGTGTGATTTCCCAACAGAGCACCGACGAAATCGTCGGCTTCCACGGACGCGCCCTCAAAATCCGCGTCACCGCCTCGGAAGACGGCGGGCAAGCCAACAAATCTGTCATCGAACTCCTCGCGGTCACCCTCGGGTTGCGCCCCCATCAGATCCAGCTCAAACGCGGCCACTACGAAGAACAAAAAACCCTCGCCATCGCGGGCATCACCCAGGCCGATCTCGACGAACGCCTCTCGACCTTCTCATAGACGTTCCATCTTCCCTGCCTTCGCAAACGCATCGACGAAAGTCGACCTGTTTTCCACGATTTCCCCGGCACAGGTCGAAAAGTCTGATAACCTCTCCTGTGAACAAGTCCGATAACATTGCTTCGGCAAAAGGAGATGGATTATGTCGCGACTGTCATTCCTTGCTCTGGCGTTATTGTCCCTTCCCGCGGCTTCCAGCCACGCGGCGATTTTTTTTGAACCCTCCCCGGTCCCTTCGCAATGTCAGCCGGGTCTTTCGCTGGCGCCGTATTACCAACTCCAATTGCAGGCGCTGAACCGCCCGTTTTCCATCAATCCTCAGCCTACGGTTGATCTATTCCAGCGTCCCTGTGCATCCGCGCCGCTCTATTACCGCAAAGCCGACCTGATGCCCCACGTTACAACCCGCGTGCTGACGGCTCCGGCGCCGATGGAAAAAGGGACGATTTACATCATCCCCAAAAATTTTCTGGACCGGCCGGTGAAGAGTTTCACCCCGCCGAGCAACACATAATCAAACAAACGTAATGCGCGAAACGCTCATCTTGGCTTGACGCCGCTGATCCATTCAGCCGAAGATGGAATGTATCAGAACAAGGAGCCGCGCATGACGTCCCGAGTCTATCCCTATGCCATACTGAGCCTGGTTGTCTTGGCGCCATTGGCATTGTCCCAACCCGCCACGACGACTCAGCCCGCCACGACACGTCCGACCACGCGGGTCGACCCCGGCCAGACTTTGTCTCGCATGCTTCGCCCGACGACGCCCGTGGTTAAGCCGCTGCAACCGTTGCCATCTGACACTCCCGTCGTCGACACCACCAGCGGCAAGTACGCCCTTGCCCCCGGCGCCCCCGACGCCAAGCTGGTTCGCGAAGGAACTTATGTCGTCGACCGCACCGGCCGCCTGCGCAAAACCGACGACGGCCAGCACGAAGAATTCGTCTTCGACTCCGACGGCACCACCATGCAGGATCCCCCGATGGTCATCCTGCCCAATCTGGCGCTCATGCAGATGGAAAACGCCACATTGACCAGCCGGGACCGCAAATTCCGCATCACCGGGATGGTGACGGAGTATCGCGGGCGGAACTGCGTCCTGCTCGACAAAGCCGTCCCGGTCGCCGACCAGATCCGCGTGAACCCGTAAAAAGAGCAGCCACTAACGATCAACAGGCATCGTGAGGCTGATCGAATATTCTCCTGCAAGGTGATCCCCTTTCTTCACCGTCGTCGGCGCTAGCGTGCAGCGTGACAGGACGTGGAGCAAAACACCCCCGGGTGCCAGGCAAGCGCGAACGTGCGCATCGGCAAGCGCTCGGACTTCAACGCCGTCTTTATTCGGCGTCAGAAGTTTTGCGTCATAAACATTGAATTTGATGCTGCGAAAATCATTTGTGCCCAGCTCGGTTTGATTCAGCGACCAAGGCCACGTCGGGCGAACATTTTCCGGCGAATTCGCTGGCCCCCATTTGGAATCGCGCATTGCGCGAGCCACACCGGCGCTGCGAGAGATGTGGTCTTCCGGAAACAGATCCCATTCCGACCAGCGCCGCCAGTGCAGCTCATCACAGTCCCGTTTGACAGCCAGCCGCACGCCCAATTCGCGGATCGGTACATCCGGCCCGGTATAGGTGTAGTCATAGGAGACCCGACCGACGCCGTTGCGATCAATCACCCAAGTCACCGCGCCGGCAAAGTTTTCGTAATGGTCCTGAGTAGTGATGGCAATCGCGGCGTCCTTGGCTTCGGCGGAGACGTTGTCGATTACCCGCGTGTTCTCGGCGGGTAGCACAGCGTATGGTAGCGCGTTGGGAGACAGGTCGCCAAAATCGAACCGGGTCATGTGAAGCCTGGGAAAATGCGTGACGGGGGCATGCTGTCGTGGATCCGTCAAATCAAAGTCGCCGGAGGTTTTATCGATCACGAAGGCAAACCGGTCGCCTTGAATGATCATCTTGTTGCCGTCCTCTTTTTCCGAAGGCGCGCCGGCCGTTGGAACAGGCAATTTTTCCGGCGCCGGCTTGCCCAGGTGGATCATGACCGTATTGACAAGCATTCCGGCGTTATCGGAAACTTTCAATACGACGCCATCGCCAGCCTTGGCATCTTTGGGGACAGGTAGAAGAATCTCCCCTTTGGTGCCGGGCGCAATGTCAGAATTGAGCGAGCCGGTTTGACCGGCAAATTCCCAGGTGAATTTCAGTCGCGACAGGTTCGTGAATGAATATCGATTTTCTACGGGAATGCGCACCGTCGACATATCCCGAGTCCAGTCGAATTGCCGAACCGGAAACCAGACTGGACTGAATACGAGCTTGGCCAGCCAAAGCTCCGGCTTCGGGCGGCGCCATCCATCGATCAGACCCCAGTAGGCGTTGCCAGATTCACTGCTGTATTTCTGGCCGCTGACGGTGAACATCTGATCGTCGACCCCGGACCAGATGACCGAGCCGATGAAGCGTTTTGATGCGACGATGTAACTCCAGGCTCCTGGATAAATGCCCGGATGGATCCCCGGCACCTTCCAATTTTCGATGCAAGCTTTGCCGAAATCGGAATTCGGATCAGCGCTGCCATGAGCCCAGAGCTCGCGCAGCCCGGGGTCGATCCCGACATCGGTGCGCTCGTGATAGACCTCAAAGAAACATTCGCCATGCAGGAACGGGCGCGTATCCCCCATCACAGCATCTTCGAAAGGCATCGATAGGTAGTGCCGGTTGACGATGTCGCAGTTCTCGCCGTTCTCATTGGCAAAAGGATGATTAAACGTAGTTGGCCGGGACGGGTCGAGTGATTTGGTGAGCTTGTTGGCGATATCGAATATATCGCTCCAATACGACTCGTTGGCGATCGACCAGACAATGATGCTTGGATGGGTATGGCAGAAATCGATCCGCGCGGACGTCGGTGTGAGCAGCGCCTTGATGTCCGTCAGATCAGCCGCCGGGGCGACCCAGCAGAAAGGAGCTTCGCATTCGACGTACATGCCCAGCCGGTCGGCCGCATCGAGAAATTCTTCGGTAGGGGGGTAATGCGACGTGCGGATGTAGTTGAGGTTCGCGCTTTTGAAAAGGCGGACATCCTCTTCCCCGTGCCGGGCGGTGTCGGCGCGCCCCGTCAGTGGATCAACCTCGTGCCTAGCGACGCCGGCCAATTTGATGCGTGCGCCGTTGACGTATAGCTGGCTATTCTTCCACTCAATTCGCCGAAAGCCGATGTTGCGTTCGACGCGCTCCATGAGTTTGTCGCCGTCGCGCAAATCAAGTTTGAGTTTGTACAAGTTCGGCTGCTCGGCATTCCATTGCAGCGGATTCGGCACTGACGACTGGATATGCAGATCCGTGCTTCCCGGTTTGAGGTCAATGGCGGTCGGAATTTCCGCCGAATGATGAACAGGTTTGCCGTCGGCGTCTTCGATTTGGACCAAAATCGAGAGATTCTGCCGCGGCGCTGCCTCCGTATTCGCCAAGCCCAGATCAATCTGAAGATTCCCGTTGCGATAATGATCATCCAGACCGGCATCGAGATGCATCGTTGCGATATGAATGTCGGGCAGCGCAAAAATCTTTACGGAGCGGTCGATTCCGCCGAGGCTATGCCCGGTATAGGAGCTCGAAGACGAAAGCCGCTCAGAGGCCGTTGCGACGATCATTTTCAGATCCAGGCGATTGGTCTGACCGATGCGGGCGAAGTCAGTGATATCCCACTCGACCGGCGTGAAGAGGTTCTCGCTCGATCCAAGCATTTTCCCGTTCACCCAGTATTGCGTGCCAGCGTGGATCGAATCGAAACGAAGAATAATCCGCCGACCTTTCCATTCCGCCGGAACCGTAAACTCTCGGCTCATCAGCGCCGCTTTGTCTTCGGGTACGTTAAACCCCTGTTCAATCCATTGGCCCGGGACTTGGATATCGTGCCAGTCGGCAGCGTCGATCGCCTCGCTGCGCGTCTCGTCGGAGCTATTCAAATTGATCCGCCAGATTCCGTTCAGTGATTGCTGCGGGGTTTGCAATCCATCAACGATGGATGGCAGCGGGCGATATCGAATGGGATCAAAAAATAAATCGGCGGCATTCACTGTCTGTTCGGATGTAATATTGTCGTGTGTCGCGGTAACCAGCAGCTTTGCCGAACGATCGATTTGTTCAAACATGCGCCGGGGAAATCGGAATTTCCCCTGGCTGTCGGTCCGAGTCGTGGCCAATGGTTTGGATTCGCCCTGGCGACGAAGCTCTACGTCAGCGCCTGGCAAGCCGTCATATGCAAGATCCATGACACGACCTTGCAGGTCTGACATCATCCCGCCGACTTTGGAAAGCCGAAGAATTTTCGGCGAAGGATCTGTCGACCAGAGTTCGACAATTGAGACAACGACATTGACCTGAGCCTCCAGCCGAAATTCCAGATGGAGTTTTCCGTCATGAATCGTTTCAGGCGGTATGGTGAAAAAGAGCCTCTCGGATTTGTCTTTAGGAAGCGCATGCGGGCTCTGGAGCTGGATGGAGCCGGCCCAGATGCTTTGCACTCGATTATTCGCCGCTTCGTTGGCGTATGTGACGGCGATGACATAAGGCTTGCCAGAATCGAGCCGGTCAAAGTCGACTTCGATCTTTTTTTCGGCCCACGCGACCGTGCGGGCCTTTTCGTCTCCATGCACATCCCCGCCGAATGTGTAAATATCCTTGGCATGCACATGCGGCTGGCGTTCGGGCACACCGCAATCATCATACGATTGCAGATGGTAGCCTTCAGGAATCGCGCTAAGCTGATAACCTGACGGCGCATCCGCCAAAGAACCGACCGACATCACCCCAAGTGTCACGGCAAGCGCGGACAATAAAAATCGCATATAAAATCGCAGTATATGAACGCTGTCAGGGGGTAACAAGGATATGGATCGGCCATAAGAAAAGCCTGGAACCCCTTTTGAAGGGTTTCCAGGCTTTTGGCGTTATGCGGCCGACAGGAGTTGAACCTGCACGTCTTTTGGACACTAGAACCTGAATCTAGCTATTGTGTAATTTTCGCGTAATTTATCCAGTATTTTTCCATATCTGGTACTATATTGGTACTATCTCTTTCGATGCCGCCGTATCTGAGATGCCCGTTAAGGAGGTCACATGGCTAGTGTCATCAAGGTGGGAAAAAAATGGTACGTGAAGCTGTACGACGCGAATGGCAAGCAGCGAAAGGTGAAGGGGTACACCGAAAAATCTGAGACGATGAAGCTCGCGGCTCGGTTGGAAAATGAGAAGACCGCCATCCAGCGTGGGGATCTGGATCCACAGTTGGAAATGAAAAAGACGGAGCGGGCGAAGGCGGTTGTCACGCACATTGAAGAGTACAAGACGTTCCTGCGAGCTAAAGGAAATTCGACCAACCACGTCAGCTACACGATCCGTGACATCAAACAGTTCATAACGTTTTCCGGAGTAAAGCATGCCGCAGAAATCACGCGCGCGGCTGTCGACCGTTGGCGCATGAACCTCATGGAGCAGGGGACGGATTCCCGTCGCACGATAAATCGTCGGGTTGGCAGTCTCCAAGCCTTCCTCCGCCAGCTGCAGCAAACGGGTGGAGTCACTGACTACGTCTTGCACAAGTATCCGAAGCTCAAGGTTGCAGGCCACGCGAAGCGAAAACGCCGGAGCCTCGCGCCAGCCGAAACAACAAAGCTGATTGCACAATGCCAAGACCCGGAACGAAAGGACGTCTACCGGGTCGCGTTGCTCACCGGTCTCCGACACAACGAGATCGTGCGGCTCACGCCCGCGGCGATCGATCTTGATCGCGGCACGATCACCGTCCACGCTAAAGACCCTCGCCACAAGGACCGCATCGATGTCATTCCTTTGCACACTCGCCTCATTTCGATGATGAAGGATCGGACTAAGGAGAAGGGGAAGGACCAACCAATGTTTGACGTGCCCCGTCGTGGAATAGCTGCAAAATTATTGAGGGCGGATTGTGTGGCAGCAGGGGTGGACACATCCGACGTCGATTTTCACGCGTTACGGCATACCTTTGTGACACGCCTAGCGGAGACCAACGTCCATCCCAAAATCGCTCAGGTATTGGCACGCCATGCAAATGTGGAAACGACATTATCATTTTATACTCACTTTCATACTGACGACGAGCGAAAGGCTTTGTCATCCTTACCTTCGGTCGGTTGATCACAATTGTTCTACCCAACGCTCTATATCGCACATTCGCCAGCGGACATTTCTGCCGATCTTGACCGCTGGCGGAAGTTTCCCGGCCGACTTGAGCGATCCGATCTTGCGGGGAGAGAGGCCGCCGAGCACCTGGCCGAGCTGCTGTCGGTTAAGGAGCAAAGGTGTAACCTCGACGATGCTCGTCGGCATTCGTGGTGTTGCAGCTTTTGGGCGGGCGGTCTCTTGAGTCGTATCCACGTCGCGAAGTATTGCTGAACGCCGAGAGGCGTGCGGGGAATCAGTGTGCAACTAATGAGTAATCAATGCGCCGGGGCGGCGCCGAGTCATGCGTCCAGCGATCGAAGCATCTTCATCCCTCGTTCGGTGATCGCGTCCCCACCACGAAGCCCGCAAGGGCGGTCGGTAAGGCCCGCCGTACGAAGGATGCGCAGGCGTTTCGAAATTGTTTTCCGGGAAAGTTTGCTGCTTCCCACATCAACCCTTTCTACAAGCTGATATTGGCTTAGCGTGGTCTTGGCATCTGCCAGCGCGCGAAGGATTGCCACATCATGTGGGTGCAGATGTTGGGAATAGCGCTCAATCTTGTTCAGCGACCACGGCACTTCAGTTCTGATCTTCCCGTCTGGGTCCCCTAGCTGCGGAGTTGAATTGCGGTTCACCTGGGTGGCGAGCATCTGCTGATACCTTCGGGCTCGCTCGTCGGCGCGTGTAACCCAGTAGAGAGACAGACGCCTGTGCGCGCTCGCTTGCGCCACGTGTCGAATGGGATCCGTTTCGTCGGCACCTTGCAGATCTTCATCCATAGCTTTGGAGACTCGAGATGCGTGATCAACAATCTGCCGCTCTATGGCTGAATGATTAATATTCAGCGCGGCCAGGCGAGGAACCCAACGCGTCCAGCGTGGATTAGGTTCGGGCAGGACATGCGGTGTGAGGAACTTTTCCATTCGGGTTGAGTCTGGGTTTCTGTGCCAATCCGGAGCCCGGCATTCGTGAACAAGCGTTGGTCCCATCTCCTCGCTGATCGCGGCTCGGAAAATCTCAATTCGGCGTTCGTTCTGCCTAAAGCGGCGAAGGAGTTCTCTGAACGCATTTATTTGCGGTGTTAAAACGGACGCTCGAGACGCAAATTCCGACATGATTTTCTGATAATAACACACCCGAAATCATAGTCCTAACGAAGTAGCCCACCGCTGATCATAATTTGGCGACGCGTGGAGGACATGGAGTTTAAAAGACGACGGTCAAGCGCGTCAGTGTTGGGGGGGGCGTTATGATTTCTATCAATCGTTCTGCACCGCAACTTCTAAGACTTGGGGTTAGGCTACTTTGGCAAGACGCCGGTGGCGGAGAGAGCGGTTTTAATGCGACCGACTCTAGCGATGGGGTGATTGGGTATGAGGTGTAGAGTACTGGGACTTTGGAGTTGCGGCGGAGAGAGCCTGAGTTGTTCGTTTTGCATCGATGCTAGGCTAGTCGAATCCAATGCACTCGCATCGGCGAAGTTGCACCAGATACTCGTGGAGTAGTCTTGATAAATACTTACACAAGACCCTTCCTTCCCCTGGCGACAACCTCGACATCGCAATTGACAGTCTGTCAATCATTCCAAGTTATTGCTTAGGCGCTGGACTGGGGGCCGGCGCGGCGTTACCAGCAACGGAAACGGCCGAAACCGGCGGGAGATTGGTCTCCGAGACCGCTGGCGCCGCTACGACCGGGGATGCCGGCGCCGCCGACGGTGTGGGATAAGATCCCTCCAGCAGCAGATAGTCCCCCGCCGTGACTGAGCCATCGTAATTGAAATCGCCGTTGACCCACCCTGCAAGGTGTTTGGCGAGACCACGGTCGGCCAGGGCGTAATCGTCAGCGTTAATCCGGCCGTCGAGGTTGGCGTCTCCATAGATCGTGCGGTGGATCGTTATTTGTGTGCCGTCGTCCAGGTAACCGATGGCGGTGGAGCGGGTAGAGTCGGAAGCGGCCGCGGAACTCGTGAGGCCGGCGCCGTTCCAACGACCACCGTTGGCTGTGCGATTTCCGCCGCGCCAGCAGTCCATCTGCCCCCGAACCAATCAACGACAGGCTAGCCGGCTCGGGCACAAAGGAGAGGAAGTTTCACGCATCTGGATATGAATGTTATTCGCGGCTTTCGGGATTGTGCCCACACACAAACGACCTCAATTTTTTAGATTTCTTGTGGGCTAGATGGCATTCACCGAGCATCGTTGCGGCTCAGGCGTAAGCCGTCGGTTGTCCCAGCAAAGACGTCAGGTTGACGTCGTACGTTAACACTGGGGTGATCGGCATTGGATCAAATTGGCTAGCATCGCCTATTCAGGTTAATTGCTTTTCGAGAAAGTAACGCTTATGCTTCGCGCCGATTAGTCATTTCCAAATCGCTATCGGCTCTGAAACTAAGCTTGATTTTAAAATGCGTTGACCCATCTGCATACGCATTCACCGCAAAACTGAAAGCAAGGCTATGCTCGGTTTCATCTATCGCGGCATTATCGTTCGGCGGGTATCAGTTCCGAATCGTCGTGGCGAGATACCGTGGCGGCAACTCGCGGTCGGTCTCGAAATATGGCTGATTGGTATTTGCTGCGCCGCAGGCTGCACGCACGACGCAAACATTACGTCATCGCGCTCGTATAGCTCACGCGGATTGCAACTCGGCCAGAACACGCGAGATGTCATTAAACTATTCGGACTTCCCAAGTCGATCGATCGACCGAACGGCGACGTCCAATATTGGACTTACGATCTCAGCACGAATAACGACGACGAATCGACGTCGTTCTTCGGGTTATTCCGTTCGGACAATCATTACGTGGAGTCTGGCGTGATTGTCGTGCCAATCGATAAAGATGGCAACATAACGGCGAAGTTTACCGGTGATGGCAGCAGCCCTTTGGTGACGTCGCAGCAGTCCGGGCTCTCTGGACAAATTTCACGGGGTGCAGGGTTTAGCCTCGCCGTATCCGCGAGCATTGGGGTTAACGATCAGTCGCCGCCAAATTGGATTGTGGATCGGTTGCATGTGCCGGAAGACCCCCGTCGAACGTACGTTGTTGCACCCCTACAATCGCCTCAGCCATGCCCCCAGAGCGAACTTCCGCCGGCTGCGACGGAGTGCCCGAAAGGATCGCATGCGCCAGTTGGGCAGCCTGGCGCCCAGTCGCCGAACCTGACACCGGCGGCAGATTCGTTGCCGTGCCCGGCTTGGCGGTCGAAGCGCGTTGCCGCGACCCAACAGAGCATATCTGACCGTAAAGCGAGCGATCCGCAACGGTAGTCGCGGCTGAATGCTCAAACGCATCAAATCCACTATCAAAACTGAGTTAAACCATGAAATGGAATGCAATGACTCTGCGGACGGTGGTGCATATCCGCGACTGTGATCGGGCCGCGCGATTTTTCTTGCCCGCCGCCACTGCCCTCCTCGCGTCGTGCGCCGCGTCGCTGCCGCACCGTATGAACGAACTTGGCAAGGTGATGGATGCGGTGGCTGATCGGCAGGCGGAATTTGGCACGATGACAGTGTCCGCGCCAATCTTGTCCGACCCCGGAGATGTCTTTCAGTTCAATCTGAGCGAGGGACCCGAGGATTTCTATTCGGATGCCAAGAATAACATTCAGGGCGCGGCGTCGGAATTTCAGCAGCAGATTTCTAGTTTTGGGCTCGGCCTAAACCTCTCGCTAAGTCCAACGCAAGCCGCAGCGTACAATGACCAGGTTAAACAATACTATGCGGCACTCAAAAAGCCCGCCCAGGTCCAAGGTTCGACACCTAAAACGCCGACGGTCGGCGACGCGCTCGATCAGTACCTGACGATCGCATTGGGGCAGGCCGGTCAGGAATCCGATCCGCGGACCAAATTGCAGATCATCCAGAATGCGATCAACACCTATGCAGCATTGGCAACGATGCAATCGCAACCAGCACCGGCAGCACCGTCGAAAACCTCGGCCCCCGTGTTTCCGACGGCGGCTTTTCCCACTACCGCCCCGTCGAATCTGGTGGTCCCGACGACCCTTCCTTCTACGGTCTTCGCCAACTCTCCATCTAGCCAATTGTTCACCGCGTTTCAGCAGTTGGCCGGCGGTCAGCGAGCGCCGGTGCCGGCCGATCGCACCGCGCTCATCACCGCCGCCGGCGATACGGCGGTCAAGGCGATGTTTCAAATCATGGGAAATCCTACGGCAGCGAACAAGTTTACGGACAAGCGCATTTTGTTCGGCGTATCGACCGTGTCGGTGAATCCGGGTTGGCGTACGAGTAAGAATTACGCGGCCAATGTCGCGATCCAATCTCGATATCGATGGCAGACCGCTCGGCCGACGATCCTCTTGGAGTTCGTGAAGAATCCCGAGATTCCCGCCGATGTGCGTATCCGGCTAGCGCTCGACCAAAAGGTGGCTTTGCCCCAGGACCGAGCGGCGATGGAGTCGATCTTTCGCCTCTGTCCGGCGATCGCGCAAATCGCCACCAACCAGCACATCGATCCGACTCGCTATTGGGACGAGAATCTCGACGACTACCAAAGCGTGATCGATCGCGATGCCCTTTCTAAAACCCTCGGGACGCCGAGTATCCCTGAAAGCTATCAGTTTAATCCCGTTTCCGATGACGGACCGGACGTGGCGGCCGTATCGCCGCTGACCGACGTTCAAACGTTGGATTTATCGAGCGGGTTCCGTCAGCAGGAGCAGATCGCGATCAATTTGGCGTTTGCCTTGCAGTTGGCCGGTTTGAAGGCCCAGGCCAGTACCTTCCTGGAGTACGCGAAGAGCTTGGAGCAGGATTTCAGCACGGTCACGCCGAACGTGACTGCCAACTCATTCAGCAATGGTGTGACGTTCGGCTTTCAAGTCGGCCCGCAGTTGCGGGCGATTCAAAGGGCGCAGGCGGGCAAGTATTCAGGCCCGGGACTGGTCCTCGAGCGGCAATCCTTTCCGGCGTTGGTCGTTTACGGGTTCGACGCGGCGAAAATTTCTCCACAGATCGACGTGGATAAGGGCAGATTCATCCTCAAAGAACCGAGGGTTGAACTGCACACGGAGGATAACTGGCTCCCGATTGACGGCAAGCACGAACGATTCACGGAAACCGAACGGCTCCGGCTCGGTTACTGGCTGAGGAAGGACGTCAAGGCCGCACAAGACGAGCTTGCGCAGAACAGTCTTAAGGATTTCATTACATTGCGCGCCGATACGCTTGCCCAATCGACAGGGGTGAACGTCATTCAAGTCGTCTTGCCGGAATCGGTGGTGTCTCCACCGCGTAAACCAACAGTAACTCACATCGAGCCCGCCAGTATCGAGCTGCCGCCTCCAGGACAACAGAAGCAGGTGGCGATTGTTCTCGAAGGCAGCAATCTCGACACGGTCCAACTGGATAAGATGCGGATGGTGAGCGGCGGGCGGATGCTGACCGACGGCGCGAACGCTCCGCGTCGGTCGGGAGATGTCATTTGGGCGAACGTCCTGCTCGATCCGTCTGACGATCCGGCACCGATAATATTTGCTTTGCCGTCAGCCAGTGGGGGGACCTATACGCTGCCGCTCAAGCCGATGAGCGACAGCATGCCCGAGGTATACGCGGTTGCGCCGCAATCGATATCGCTAGAGACGGATTCGGGCGGCAAGTGGGTTCCGGTCGAAGCCGACTTGTATATCGTCGGGCACGGTCTCGATTTGATCGACTGGCAGCGGGTCCATCCGGCCACGTCCAGCGGTATCGAATCCGTGCCGGTCTTCTCGCCGAACAAGAACGTGCTGCATGAGCATGTCCGCGTCGTCTCGCCGGCCGCGCCGACGGCCTTCATCTTGCCACGCGCTAACGGAGGCGAGTTATTCACCCCGCCGCTTACGATTGCGGGTAAAAAACTCTCTGTCGTGGTTCACGCGGCCCATGCCGGTGATAGCGGTACCAAAACATCCTCGGCCTCCGATACCGTCCATTCGGCGGCAGGCCGTAGATCGGCCGCGCAGCCTGGGACAGCCGGCGACGTCACCATCACGGCCGGCGACGGCCAAGTGACGTTGATGTGGAAGACGGTCGAGGGTGCAACGAGCTATAGGGTCGATTACGGAGAATTCGCCTCGGTCGGCCAAGACAAAGTCAACCAGTCCGTTGAAGCGATCGCTTCGCCGCCCAAGACGATCTCGGGTTTAAAGAATGACACGTCGTACTACTTCATGGTGAGTGCCGCCGTTGGCGGCAAGCCAGTGGCCGTCGGCGCAGTGAAGGCGACCCCCACTAGTCCGCCGCCGGCGCAACCAGTTCGGGCGCCGACGGATCCCGCGGCGACCGCTCCTCGCGTGACGAATTCGTCGGGTGGCGACAAGCCTGGCTCAGAAAACAAATCGGCATACGAAAACGATACGGATGCGAGCGTCGAGTTTAGTCCCGGCGTCGAACCGGACGTGGTAAAGACCTTCATTGTCGCGGCGACGACGAGGCCGGCCCCCGCGAAGTCCGCAGGCGGCGAAAAGGCGGGCGCACAGAATGCCGCCAGCGTCGAAGCCGATGTGAAGTTTACTCAGGGTTCGCCGTCATCGAATACCACCGATAACGCGTCGGACGACGCGAGTCATCGGACCGGTCAAGTGCGATAACAAACATGTTTACTTTGGGAGACGATCATGTCGACGCGGCACCTTGCCTTAGTTTGCGAACCAATGAGCAATACGTGGATTGGTGTTCGGCAACTTACTTCGGTGTGTGCGGCAATACAAAAGCAGATCACCTCCGACTTCTATCCGATCTGGAATGTCCGGGGCACCATCGACCCATTTACTAGTTTGGACGATGTGCCGCTCGGCTACTGGCCGATCATTGTCATGGACGACATCAAGTCCTTCAAAGTCGCAGGCGTTCACCAAGATCGGATGGGGCAACCGTTTTCGTTGGTGAAGGCCGGTCAACTCTGGTCGCTGGCGGCGAGCCATGAAGCGTTGGAGATGCTCGCCGACCCCTCCGGCAATCGCACGATCGCTGGTCCACGGCCCATGACCGTTAAAACCGGATCGTCCGTCGTCGAATACTTGGTCGCGATATGCGATCCGTGTGAAGACCTCCACTATGCGTACGACATCAACGGCATCCCAGTATCTGATTTCTGCACGCCCGACTATTTTGAGCCGCAAAAGCCAGCCGTAGACGGCACACGGTACGATATAGCACGTCAGATCAAGGAGCCGCTTGACGTGTTGCCGAAGGGGTATTTGACGTGGCACGATTCTCAGGCGCAAGGCTGGTTTCGGCTGACGGCCTCTGAGGAACACAAGTTGTCGACGTCGTTTGCCGACGTCCGCAGTAGCGGTGGCCGTCATATGCGATCGCGAATTGACGCGCAAGTTGAATCACCGCTCGAAGCGCTGTCGTTGGGGGATCACCCCAGCTTCAAGTTCGACAAGTTGGGCAATGGAGATTGCACACGTGGGTCCTGCGTCGCCTGCATGACGTTTATAAACGCGTTAAAGTCGCAAAAGCTCTTGCTCGACGGTCCCCAAAAAGCAGCAGCAAAACCGTCGCACTCCGATGCGAGCGCATTGCGCGAAGACATCGCTCAGGTGATGACGGATAACATTGCTGAAGACATGACGGCGGTGAAACTGGCCCGTCGGCGGAAACGAAAGTGATGCGGTATTAGTCTAGATACGGCGAAGCCTCGGCAAATACCGGGGCTTCTTCCATTTACACAAATGATATACGCTCGTGCCGACAAGCGCCACCAAAGCACCAATACCATTTTACGCCCACGTCCTCCCAATGCATTACAATGGTTGAACGATAGCGGGAGTGGGTTTGGACGCGCAATCCAGTTGATCGCCTGTTCAAACGCCATTCGTGGCCAGAAATTCTGCTGGGCATTGATGCGCTCGCGCGGGTTATGTGGGAGTGAGTTCTCAAAGACATGCAATGTCCGATTCGTGTTGATTAATGCCGCCAACACCGGAACTTGCTTCCCCCACGCTTCCAGTTGCTGAACTTCGACGCCGATGTCGTCACCGCCCTGGAAAGCACGCAGGTGACGTTCCCGGTGAAAACTGTGAGCTACGTTGTCCAAGAAGCGAAGAGGAGATTCAGCCGAAAGCCTGGGCTTGTATTCGGAGAGCGAGTACCGGCCGTCAACGAGTGCGTCGCGCAGTCGCGGAATTGCCTCTGTGACGTCTACACCACAATAGTAATTCGTTCGCCCGCGCAGCGACCCCGTCGACAAGCGCCTGAAGACGTGCGCATAAGACGAGCGTATTGCCGCCGGATCCGTGTCCCTAAAAGCCCAGGCTACGTCCGGACGGGCATGATGGTCACCTGCGGCAATCGGCTTCCTACATTCTTCGCACCAACCCTCGGGTCGTCCTGCGTTTGGGGCTCATGAGAGCCGCAACGTCCGATGACCTTGTTCCCGCGCACCGAGGCCATGCGCGGCATCGGGGCAAAGCAAAACGTCCGCTGCATCGACTGCATGAGGAAAAACTATAATGCGACCATGATCCTCCCGCGGTTCAAATGGCGACGCTTTTGGTGTCCGATTGATGCCGACTTTCACCTTCTGGACGACGGGTATCCCCTTGTAACGTTCAAACGTTAGAGGGCTCTTGCTTTTGCAATGGCGTTCTGCGAGGCGTTGACGGTAACGAGCCGGAAGCTCTCCCCTAAGGCCAAGAAACGCCCGCCGAAGCCCGGCCAGGACCGCCGGCGCCGGGCGGTGACAATTGAGGCGGGGAGTTTCGAGCGAATTACCACGCCTCAAATTTCGGAATTCATTTCCGGTCAGGTACAGAACCGGGGATTGGCGCCGAAAACCGCCAATCGATACCGGGAAATCCTTTGCCGGTTATTCAATTGGTCGATGGAGCAGCGGGGAATTCGGATGCCGAATGGGAAAAACCCAGCAGCATCCGTGGAGCGGTACAAGGAACGGGCGCCGGAAATTCGGTTTTTAACCCTCCCGCAAATTGAATTGCAGATCAATTCTCTCCCCGCGCAAAGCCAAATGCAGGTAATGGTGGCAGTTTTGATTTACGCCGGACTGCGGCGGGAGGAATTGCTTTGGCTCACCGCCGAGGATTTGGATTGGAAATCCGACGGGAAAGGATTAATTCGAGTCCGGGCGAAAACCATTAATGGGGAATCGTGGCAACCGAAAACCAAGAAAAACCGGGCGGTGCCGATCAGTAATTGCCTGCGCGGGTTTTTGGAGAAATACCGGCCGCGAAAGTCCGATGGGAATTGGGTTTTCCCTTCGCCGGACGGGAAACGGTGGGACCCGGACAATTTCGCTGCTGATTTGCGGTCATTCAATTCCAAAAACGGATTGGAATGGGGATGCTTGGATTTCAGGCATACGTTTGGGAGCCAATTGGCGATGAAAGGCGAAAGCCTCTACAAGATTTCAGCCTTGATGGGAAACTCCCCCCAGATTTGCCAACGGCACTATGCCGCCCTGCTTCCCGATTCATTAACTGATACGGTGGAATTCCCCATGATTTTGAGGAATGAAGATCCCCCTATGCGCCTTCGCCTCATTTCATAATTAATTACAAAAATACCCTTAAATCTCGGCAAGTAAAATTGCTTCAAGTTGCGCCGGCCCATGAATTCGATTCGATTTCACAGAATTCGCAAGGTTATTGAAGAACTGCGGACCCTGCTTGAGTTCTTGAGAGCTATTCAGAATGGCTGCAAACAATTTGGGATCGCTCGTGCATCTAAAAATCGACTCAGGTGGCCATTCATAGCGAACGAACACCGCAATTATGCCGCGCCGAAGGCGTTCACATTGATCCCATCCTTGCCACCACGGCAGTGATGGCAATTCAGACTGGATGATTCGCCACGTATCGTAGGGAATTTCATCCAGCTCTGCCGCTCTGTAAACTACCTCAAATGAACGCGCGGCGAGTTGATCACTTCCCACACCATTGTTGTTTAAAGCAATAGTAAATAGAAATGCATGAAACGATATCATCTCAGGCCATGCCAAAACACCTGAGCTTAAATCCAACAACCGAAGCCAAAACTTGGCTGCCACATCTCTGACCGCCTTAGAATTCGGATTTAAGGTTCGCGCGATATAGGCGACCGTTTCTATTCTTATTTTATCTCGATGAGCCAACCAGTTGAAAGTGATAGCGGAATTATTCGCTAGCAAGCGCGCCCATTTAGAACCCAGGTTGGATCCGTGCATGGCGTAATTGTCGTCGAGCCACTCCAGTATTGGCACGACGACTTCCGATCCGAAAAGTTGCGAGATTCCCTCTGCGGCAGCATCAGCCCCAGCCGAAAGCACTGCGGGCATAACATCTACGGCGTTTGTAGCGGCATTAGATGAGACCATAGTGTCGACTATCTCGCGTTGACGGTCTGGACTTACCTTCCAAATCGTAGAAACCGCTGCAAGTGACGGTTTCGAGGTAACAATGGCCGGAAGCATGCGGCTAGCGTGTTGGACGATTATTCCAATTTCATTGGCTCCAATCTTCGCGATTAAACCTCTGAATATCTCCTCACCGAGTGGGTTTAGCGGTGAACTCGACAGCCAAACCAATAACTCAAGTGCGGCCGCCGAGTCATCGACCCAAAGCTCTCCAGCCAATTCGGCGAGTCCCATTAGATTTGCGTCAAAAGCGGGGTATACGGAAGTGATTGAAAGTTTCCTAAGAATCGCCGATCTCGTCGGGAGTTTAATAAAATCTCTGATGGCACCGTGAGCCCCAGTTAGTGCGTTCTTTAATTCAATCCCTTCATCAGGCCCTGGGTATCGCTGGGCAACTAGTCGAATCAACTCTTCAAACCCCTCGGCGGAGCCATCTAAATCCGCTGCCAGCTCATTCATCTCAACAAGAGCTTTAAATGAGTCGCGACCTGCTGACGGCCATGCGACGCAAGCCAAAAACGTGCGTAATGGAGTCTCCCCGGTCTGCCGCAGATCTTCTAATGTCTGCTTGAGCCATCCACTCGATGGCGGCTCGTCTGCACGACCTTCTAAAATGATTGCTCGACGAACCTCTCGCCGTATCTCGCGGGACAAGCGAGAAGATATTGCTTGGAGATCGAAAGATCGTCCGCCAATTTCTCGATTGGAAAGCGAGCCGCTACAGAAAAAGAATCGCGTTTTTAACGTTGGCCACTGCTGTGACCAGATTCCCAAGAACAAATCGTCTGCTTCTGCGGACGTGTCGCATTGCATGAAGACGGGCGACTGCCCTTCATAAATTGCTTTAAGAACGGTCGCGGCTTGCCCTACGTTTAGAGAGGACGGGTAATCCGGATCACTTAAATCGACAGTAATGGGGCGGGAAAATGTGGGCGATAAATCATCGCGTTTGGGACGACGAAAGAACTGGTTTAACCGCCTGCAATCGGGAATAACCTGTAAATCCTCTTGGCGTATCAAGAGTGTATGTGTCCACACACACCCGGGCCTTTCCATCTCCGGTGCGATCCAAGTTCGCGCTAGCGCATAATATTCGGTGCCTACGATCGCATAGCCCGTCAAATAGGTATCGAAACCGGACACTGACGTCGGGCCAGACAGGTCGCTTAGGATTACTAGGAGCCGTTGCGCAGAAAGCGGCAATGAAACTGAGGACTGAATAAGACGGTGGCCACCCGCGTATCCGTGGACGGTCTGATGTAAATTGATGGTCTCGATTTCTCGACGGTCCACGCGAACATTCCCTTTATTCAAAGACATACCGCACCGGCGCGGTAATATCGTGCATTCCGACGCCGGGCCCTACGATATCAATTCGTGTCGTGGGATCCGTAATGCTAAGCAAACGATCTGCTTCCGATTCTAGATTGCCACCGATGGCTGATATCCCAAAAACTTGGGATTGGAACACTTCGTGATTCGCTTTGAGAAATTGAGCTAAGAGTGGCATTCGCCGTTCTAGCCACTTGTCTGGAGCTAGTCCGTCGGCCTTTGCCCTGTCCCATGCCGACACAATTACAGCTAGTCGAAATCGATCACGTTGAAGGGGCCGCACAGTAAGAAACTGGAGTAATTCGACAAGTTTGACTTGCTGTGGTGCAAAAGAGCTGTCCCACGGCAGCTCTTCAACGTTAGCCGCATTAGACGCAGCAACATCCTGTTCCGATTCGCCGGTTGCGCCGACAATGGAGTCGTTCGGAGAACTACTTGATTCTTCAAGCAGGTCGCCAAGCGCGGTTGCCTCGGAAATTGTCGGCGAATCATTCATGCGATCTGGATGAACGAAGAGCAGAACACCAGAAGCCTCGTTGGCTAGTTCCTCATAACCGCGGCTCCATTGGCGATGACTCCACTGCATTTCGAAAGATTCACCAGACAAATCCGGCACGACTACTTCGACTACATCCATACCATTTGGTTCGCGCAAAGCTAACCGTATCTCTTGTTCACTTCCGGCCGATGTATGTTTTTGCTCCGCACATGCCACCCAGCGTTCCCTAATGAGGTTCAGGTGACGGCGATTCTCCGGCAATTTTGCAAGTTGCATAGCCCCTGGAACGCGGGCAGTCTCAACGACGTACCAGAGCGCAGCAATGAATGTGGTTTTTCCCGCCTTTGGGAGCCCGATGATGAGTAAGGTTTTTGTCACGGAGTTCCCTTCGCGAATAGATTAGGCATCTCGCGGCGGAAAAATCGATCATATTCTGTGGTAGTTGTTCGCTCTACCAATTTTAGCGGTAGAGCTGATACAGACTCCGCACCTAGCTCCACCCAACCTGCCAAAGCTTGCTCTAGTCCCGTAGCGGGTTGCAATGCGCCGCTTGGGTCCCGAGCGGTCACCCGAAATGACCTAATACCACCAAGTAGTTTGCCATACTGGCCTTTTATGTCAGTGACGATGCTGTCGGCAAAAGGTCCAGTAACCGCAGCAATGTGCGGAGAACCGGCGATATCCCACTTAGTAAACAAGACATCTACCCGCGATCCTCCCCCAAGAAGCCCTTCTTCTACGAAAGTCCGTAGCAGAAGGCATGCTTCGTCGCGGCCCTGCTGTCGAAAACGAGGGTTCGCGATTTTCTCGCCATCAACCAATAGAAGCAAGTGGTGTGCGGCACGAACAATTCTAAGCTCTTTGGTGACGTCACCAGAATCTCTTGCATCGGTGAATTCTTCGCCCGAAAGATCCGAAAGCAATAGGTCTTGGGCAGGTCGGCTGCAGTCTTCAATTCTCAGACGAAGATGTAATAACTGTCGCCCCTGTGTACGTTTTGTTCGTTCCGTGTCGGGGGTAGATCGTCCCGACTCCCCCCGGCCCTTATGGCAAATTCGCTCGAAACCGAGAAACGTTTCGCATCCCGCAAATAAATAGCCCCCAAATGAGCCGCGAAGAAACCTCTCGTGCAAGCTAGCAAGCAAAGTCGTCTTGCCGCTGTCTTCAGCGCCGGCCAAGACAATGAACCGCGTTGGCCTAGCGCATGAAATAGCCATCGACTCGTCTGGCTGTAAGGATCGCCCTGGCGGAAGATCAATAGAATCGTCCTCCGCCAGAGAGATTGGCAGAATTGTAGAGGTCGAAGGACCAGCCTGTTTTACATCTGGTGCGTTGGGTTGGGTCATGCGTCACCGGAGGATTTTCGCATCCGCTTGAGTAACAGGCATTCACGATACATCTGCGATGACAGATCGTTGCCTAACATTTTTGCCGCGGGACTCACAGGACTAACCACCTTATATGCACCTGACCAACTCTTTCCTCCCGAACGGCCATGCTCTATTAGCGCAAGAGTAACCGGACAGAACGCCTCCGCTCCGAGATTAACGCCCCCGGCAATGAGATGCTTTACCCAGGCTAGGTCAACGCCGTTTACAGCGGTGGTTAATGTCGTCATCGCTAGAAGTTTATCGTCCGCCGTTTTTAAAATCCGATTTATGAACGCCGAGGCGGCAAATGGGCCAGAAACTTCGGCTACCAGGTCCGCCAATTCTTTCCCCACAACAATGCATGCCGACGAAGATTTGAAGTCCCCAAACGGCTTATTAAAGTCACGACTGTATCCGCCCGCAACCCACCAAAGTACATCAGATTCTTCGCGGAAGAGCTGTTGTCTTCGCTTCATCTCGCTCAGGCGATTGATAAGGGCCGCCAGCATCTGGCGCGTACCTTCAGTCACATGTTCGACAGCGGCAAGTGGCTCATCGGCGTTCTCCGCTTTCTTGAAAACAGCCTCAAGATCCGTAGAAATTGTCTCAAAGTCATCGTCACTTGAGGACCTTTGATCCTGTGATCGGTGTATTAAATAGTCACGATGAAGATCAACCACACTTGGCACAGCGCCGGGTGATCCAAGGCCGCCGCAGTTGTAGGCAGTAACGGCAAGCGATGTTAGGTCTGCGATTTCAGAAGGTGATTGATGTAGCTCTGTAATTATTGCCGCCGCCAAAACCGACAGTTCTTCCGGGCGGGAACCGGCACTAAAGGCGGCATCATGTTTTTGGATGGCCGCTTCGAAATTGCCCAAGAAAGCACTGTCGCTGGGAGGCATTCGGTAAAAGATTCTCACCAATTCGAACGCGCCAGCCAGGCTAATTGAATTCGAAACCTCCGTTACTGCCTGCCATCGCTTTCGAAGAAACTCGTCTTTCGGTTCAAGCGCAGCCGCGATATACCAAGCTGGGAAGCGAGGATCCACTGGGTCTCCTTATCATTTTTCAAATGGGTTTGTGGAATACTTACCATCACCATGCTGGCGTTCCACTTCGTTCCAGAGTTGGGCGAGCTGCCTACTCTCTTTCGCTCTTGTAAAAATTCGCTTTGACCTCTCTGCCTCCTGAATCCCCTCATCCTCGTCGCGAAGTAACTTAAGAGATTGGGCAACTTCCATTCTTCGTACATACGGCAAGCTTAAAAATCGATGTGCAAGTGTGCGTGCAGGATCCATGAAAGGCCTCTGTACTACATCACGTTTATCGGGCGAAGCTGCAGGACCTGACGGCAGGGACACCGCTGGAGATGTCGCACTGGGGTCCGCGGTCGGTGCTGGGCGGGTCCAACTGTCAATTGGCAGGGAAAAGGAGCGATGTTCCTTGCCAAGACATACCTCATAGTCAGGGACGAAACACTGCTGATCAAGCGACCACACACGAGGATGCACGGTTACCTCTAAGGTGCGGTGATCACCCTCACCTTCGACCCGAATACTCATCCAATTATACCTTGGCTTCCAATCCCGCTCTTTACGCTCAGGGTGAACGGCACCCGCGGCAACTCGCAATCGGTGATCAATTTCATTCAATTTCTGTTCATGCTTATGGCCAAACATCTGAATTCGTGCTCGATGAATGAGCCTATCCACTTGATCTTGATCAATTAGCCATTGAGGGGGATGATGGCTCAAAAACATATGTTCCACGCCATCGTCGTTCTTCATTGTGCATTGGTGGGACCCGAGAACAACTAATTTTCCAGTCCGATTGTCGTCATACTCATCTGAAATAAGAGTCGAATTAGCACCTCTGATCCGGAGAACTGACGTATCGTTTAAGCTGAAATCTCTAGACCAATACGGATCCTCAACCGAAAGGTCGGACCCGAACTGCAAGGCAAATTTATTGTAACTCTCTAACGCACGGTAGAAAACGAAAGGATCACTTAGATATTCTTGGATAGTGCCATCTAGAAGATGTAATTGTTCCGCCCGAAGTTTCTCGTGACAATCACGAATCGATTTGCTTTTGCGTATCGCATTCCAGTCAATGTCATGGTTACCTGGAATGCAGCATATGTTCTCGCCCGGGCACTTTGTCGCCTGGTACATGTCACCCAGCAACCAATCAGTGGCCATCTTGTACTCATCATCGGACGCGCTAAAGGCTATGTCCCCCGTGACAAGTATTGCAGTGGGCGTGCCAAGCTTGTCGGTTTGGGTCCTTGCGTCACGCTGTAACTCGTTCCGTAGATCCTCATCAAGCTCGTATTTGCGACCGTGTTTAGGCCAACGAAAGTGAATATCAGACAAATGGAGAAAAATTACGTCTTTCGTTGCGTTTAACGTTTCGTCGATGCGCGAAGCTGTGGGAGCGTCAGCGGCCGTAGTCAATGACATAATTCAGGCCAAACGTTCAAGGATAGATCGGAAAATAACCCAACAAGTTAACAAATTACTCGTTGTTGCCATCCCCATCAAGCGGGATCCGCTAAGGAAAGTATTCCAAAAATTGGACTCGAAAGTCACAAGGTACTCGCCTGTCGGCCAGTTCTCAGTTGTCACAGCCGATCAAATAAAACCACTCCGGGGGACTTGCTTACCCGGAGTGGACTCGTTTGCAGATTTTGGGGCCGGATTAAGTCATCTGAATCCGGCATTTTTCTTCATACGCGGTAATCTCCTTTCGCAGATAGCGGACTATTCCGTTCCGTCCTTCTCCAAGGCATAGGCGAGTGCCGCGCCTCGACTCCACTGGCGCCCAGCGCCCGCATCAGGTGCCTGGCAATGAACTCCGGACCGTTGTCGCTTCTCACATACTTGGGCGCTGCGCCTTTCTCCTTGAAGAGCCTCTGCAACGTCTCGGCCACGAACTCCGCGTTCATCCGGTACTCTGCTTCCACTGTCAGGCACTCCCTGGTGAACTCATCGACCACCGTCAACATCGCCGGTGCGAAATGACAGTCTGTCATTTGCTACTTCCGACGACGTGGCGCCGGTAACGGGGTCTCTTGCTTGACGACCTTCGCCAGTTCCCGCTGGGAGCGATTGTGAGGCCTCAAAGTGTCAGGAGACGACCTCCACGGGTGTTCGGGCTGTGTTTGCTCGCCAGCGTTCTGTCCTGATCCGAAACTGTTTACCGTCCCGGCGGGATTTTGGGAGGCGCGCGATTTGGGTTTTGGGGGTAAGTTGCAGTGGCCATGGAAGGTTTATCGCTGCTTCAGGCCAACGATTTTCTCTGGAGGGAGAACACTCGTCTGCGGCAGGAGAACGATCAGTTGCGTCAGCAGATCCATCAACAGGACGAGTCCAGGCCGCTGGTGGTGAGGTTGCGGCGGCAGTGCGACAAGCTCGCCGCCGACAAGGAGCGTCTGCAAAAGCGGGTGGCGGAGCTGAGCCGGAAGCCGCGGACCGGACCCGGGGATGCCGTTGCGGTCTTTGTGAAGCCTGCGATTGCCGCCAGGCGTCGCAAGACCCCCGGACGAAAGGCAGGCCATGCGGCGGCGCTGCGGCGCATGCCCGAGGCGGTTGACGTTCACCAGGAGATGCCCCTGCCGGTCGACGCCGCCGGGAAGGTCTCCTGCCCGCACTGCAAGACACGGCTGGCCCGGGTCAGGCGACACAAGCGGCTGGTGGAGGACATCATCCCGGCCCGGGTGATCACCACCTGCTATCATACCACCAGCGGCTACTGCCCCTCCTGCCGCAGGACCATCGAGAGCCGCGCCGATCATCAGCCCCCGGCCTGCGACCTGCCTCATGCCCAGTTGGGGATCAACGCTCTTTCGACGGCGGCGATGATGCGGGTCTGCTACCGCCTGCCTTTGCGTCAGATCACGCAGTTATTTGCCGACCTGCCGGGACTGGCCCTCAGCCCCGGGGCCGTCTGTAAACAACTGGTGCGTCTGGGCCGGTGGCTGGAGGATCAATACCACCGCCTCAAGCAGGCCCTGCGGGCCGCGGGGGTCGTCTACGCCGACGAGACCTCCTGGCGCGTCGACGGGAGGAACGCCTGCCTCTGGACGCTGACCAACGACACCCACACCCTTTATCACGTCGACAAGAGCCGCGGCAGGAAAGTCATCACCGGCCTGCTGGGAGAGACCTTCGGCCTGGAGAACTCCGGCACGCTCGTCAGCGACTTCTATAGCGTCTATGACCGCTTTGACTGCCCGCAGCAGAAATGCCTGGCCCACCTGCTGCGTGAACTCAGGGAGACGTCCGCCCGACGTCCGGAGCTGATCGATCACCCCTTTTTCAAACGCTGTAAACGCCTGATTGGGGAGATGCTCCGCCTGCGCCAGAAAAAAGACCCTCTGGCCCCGGCGGCTTATGAGCATCAGGTGCGGCTTCTGGAGAAACGATTGAAGCAGTTGGGAGAGAGCATTGAAAAGGACCCCGACGCCCGCCGGATCGCGGCTCGGCTCAGGAAGTACGACACCCGCCTCACCACCTTCCTGCACAAGCCCCAGGTCAACGCCACCAACAACCATGCCGAACGGGCGCTTCGACCGGCCGTGGTGATGCGCAAGATCATCGGCGGCAACCGCAGCCAGAGTGGAGCCCAGGCCTGGGCGATCCTGGCCAGCGTGATGCGCACCGCCCGGCAACAGGGCCGGGATGTGCTTGAAACGATTCAAACCCTGCTCAAAGCCGCCTGGGCAGGCAAAAACATCACCCTCCTGACCGATCTCCTAACCCCTGCCAAAAACAATACTTCCTGACTACGGTAAACAGTTACCCTGATCCCTAATAATGTCCCAGCTTGGTGATATAGAATCGCGGCCCCAATGACCCTGCCCCCAAATTGTGCCCATTCGTAATGAGAGTTCTCAGACCCGTTCAGGCCGTTTAGTTTCCCGGCTCCGTTTTGCGAACTCGCTGGGAGCCAGGTAGCCCAGCGATCCGTGAGGCCGCGCCTCATTATA
>DASRRR010000051.1:0-4850 GCA_035656825.1 Tepidisphaeraceae bacterium
CACCCGTCCCCATCGTGCCCATCGTGCCACTGGCAGCTTGCCTGCCAGTGTCTTCCTTACCTTCCTCTTCCTCCTCCTATCATCCACCACGACCTGCCGCGCCGACACCCCCGCCGCGCAAGTCGGCACATGGATCGAAAACCTCAATGACGCCCTAGTCAACTGGTACGAAAACCCTGCCGCCGCCCCCGCCCCGACCGTTCCCGCCAATCTCGCGTCCCTGTTCGGCAACGAAGAACGCCCCCTCCTCACCGCTCCTCCAACCGCCAACGCCCCCTACCCACTCCAAGTCGGCCAGCTCCGCGCCCGCCTGCAACAAGCCATCGTCCTCGAAATGGCCCAGGCTACCCGCGAAGGCCGCGTCTCCGACGCCCAATCCTGGCGCGCCGAACTCATGCTCCCCCGCGGCGTCTCCGCCAGCGAAGGCGCTCTCATCCTCGCTAATCTCCCCGCCGGCCAACCCCAGCGCGCCGACGCCGCCCGCGTCCTCGTCCGCGAAGCCATCACCTGGGAAACCGCCCGCGTCCGCCAACTCCTCGCCGCCGCCCGCGACGCCGCCGCCCACCCCGACGTCCCCATGCCCGGCCGCCTCGCCGAAGAACTCGGCGAAGCCAGCACCCTCACCGACATCCCCCCCGCGCTTTGCCACGAAGCCAACCTGACCACCGCCTCCTTGCTCAACCCCTCCAAAATCTCCACCGAAGTGGCTCAACTAAACCAATTACCCTGGGAAAAAGAACCTCTCGCATTATCCACCTTCTGCCAGAACGTCGAAACCCATCTCCCCAGCCTCCTCTCCGACACCGAGCGCCATCGCCATGAGCGCATGCTATTGAAGCTCGTCACCATCATCCCCCGCGAATACGCCGGCGGCGTCCGCGACGGACAAATCACCACCCCCCTCGAATACCGCGAAGCCGTCTCCTTCACCGCCCAGGCCAAACAATTCACCGACGAACTCGCCCCCATCTGGCTCGCCGAACAAAACGGCGCTCTCCGCGACCCCCTCGAAAAACTCCAAACCACTCTCGCCGAAGCCCAGGCCTACATCGCCGTCAAAAAATCCCCCGACGGCCTCGGCGACATCCTCTCCCGCGCCCAAAAACAACTCGAAGGCCCCTTCGCCATCACCCTCCATCGCGGCGGCACCACCGCCGATATCGTCGACGAAGTCATGCTCGAAACCCGCTCCCTCCTCGGCCAAAGCCTCGCCGCCGCCAACGACGGCCGCTGGTCCGAAGCCGAAAGCCTCCGCCTCGAAGCCTACACCACCTACGACCCCGACCTCGAAGCCCGTCTCATGCCCCGCGACCCCCAACTCGCCACCGACATCGAACACCTCCTCCTCGACGGCCTCGACCAGCCCGGCGTCAAAGCCCTCCTCGACCGCCGCGTCGGCGGCGCTCCCCTCGAACAAGCCTACTCCCGCGTCTCCGCCGGCCTCGATCGCGCCGGCGCCCTCCTCAAATCAGGCGTCTCCCCCACCGCCGCCGCACTCAACGCCGGCTCCATCGTCCTCCGCGAAGGCCTCGAAGGCCTCCTCGTCATCGTCGCCATCCTCGCCGGTCTCCGCGGCGACGAAAACCGCCGCAAACGCCTCATGATCTGGTTCGGCGTCGTCCTCTCCTTCGTCGCCACCCTCATCACCGTCGTCCTCTCCCAAACCGTCATCACCCGCCTCCACTATTACGGCGAAACCATCGAAGCCGTCACCAGCATCCTCGCCATCCTCATTCTCCTGCTCATCACCAACTGGCTCTTCCAGCAAATCTACTGGCGCCAATGGGTCTGCACCCTCAAAAGCCAGGCCGAAGGCGACACCGCCTGGCAGCTCATCACCGTCGGCTTCCTCATCGGCTACCGCGAAGGCTTCGAAACCGTACTCTTCATCCAAAGCCTCATGATGGACGTCGGCGGCGCTCCCGTCTCCCTCGGCGTCGGCGTCGGTCTCGTCATCCTCTTCATCCTCGGCTTCGCCGCCCTCGCCTTCGGCCTCAAACTCCCCTACTTCAAACTCCTCCTCGGCACCGCCTTCCTCATCGGCATGGTCCTCATCATGTTCGTCGGCACCGGTGTCCGCTCCATGCAGACCGTCGGTTGGCTCCCCGTCCACAAACTCCTCTCCGGCTCCTGGCCCGCCTGGACCGGTCAGTGGCTTGGCCTCTACAACTCCGTCGAAACCCTCGCCGCCCAGATCCTCACCACCGCCATCGTCCTCGGCACCTGGGGCTTCAGCCGCTACCGCGCCAAACGCGCCTCCGCCCTCCGCCGCGCCGCCATGGCCACTCGCAAACCCGCCCCGCTGGTCGTACTCACCAACAACCCCCAGGAATGCGGCCACAGCGACAACGGCGCCTGCGGCCTGGACTTCGAAAACCCCGCCGACCCCTGCCACAACCACCGCGAACCCGACACCAAACCCCAACCCTCTCCCGTCTCCCTCACCATCCAACGCAACATCCCCGCCAACGCCTCCGCCGAATAAAAAGACCCACGGAACTCGCTCCGTGGGTCTCATCACCATTTTGTCGCGAATGTTTTAGTACGGCGCGGTAATGACGTAGCCCGGTAGGGGAACATAGGAGGAAGGAGTAGAGGCCAGCAGGCGAGTGATATATTCCCCGTGGCCATCGACAAATCCAACATTACCTTTGCGCTGGCAGTTAACTTGGTCGGAGATTTTGGTGATGGTCGAAGCCCCGGACACAATATCGTCGGGGTTGACACGTTTGTTATCGTGGCGGATGGCGAGCATGCCGACGTCATTATTTATGTTGGCTCCCATAGCGGGGCTTTGAAGCTGCCCGCGGCCGTCGCGTAGGAATCGTTCGTCTTCTTCGTAGACCATGATAATCTGCGAAGAGTTTTTGACCTGGCTGATTTTCGAGACGGAAAAGCCTTTATAGCGGAGGTTATTTTGCGGGGTAACGAGGGAGCCTGGAACCCAAGGGCTGGAATTAGTGCCCCAAGAGAGATAAGAGTTCATCACATATGAATAAGGATAGAAATCCTGATTCGACATGGCCTGAGCTTGGCGCCAGGAGGTGTCGTCGGACGGGCAGGTCATGATTTTGGTCGATGTGGGATTTCCCAGGTATTTGACGATAGCGCCACGGAGCGGCAAAGTTGGGTCTCTTGGAATACCCTGCGCCGTTCCGCGCCAGATGATCCAGTCATCGGGCCAGCCATACCAGTCGGCAGGATATCCGAGCGGTGCGGCTTGATAGCCATAACCAAGTGCCGGTGGGTTCGGTCCGCCGAAAACGGCGATATTCGGAAACCACCCCTTGTTCTCATTGGTGTACATGACAAACGCCATACTGATCTGGCGTAGATTGCTCGAGCAGGAGATCCGATTGGCATTCTCCCTCGCCCGATTCAGCGCCGGCAGCAGGATCGAAATCAACAACGCAATGATCCCAATAACCACCAGCAATTCAACGAGGGTAAATCCGTTTTTGCGCCTACGCATCTGGAATGTACTCCTTTCAGAATCCTACTCAGCCAACAATTCACTTACGCCGACGACCAAACAACCCGGCAACGCCAATCCCAATCAAACCCAGCGACGCCGGCTCCGGTACCGCCGTCAATGCACTCACATACCCAGCCCCAAACTCCGCCTCCCGCTCCGCCAGCAAACTTGGCGACAACGTCCCACCCTGGTTCAATAATGCCTGGTCTATAATCATATAATCCGCTGCAGTCACCGCCCCGTCGCCATTGAAATCCCCGTCCGTCCACACCGCCGCTCCGGGTGCAATCGCCCCACTCTGATATCGGCTTAATCCCCGATCAATTAAAGCATAATCATCCGCATTGATCTTCCCGTCATCATTCGTATCCCCATAAAGCGGCAAAATATCAGACCAGGTCGTACCGACTTTAACCTCATCTGCCGTGATCCCCTGAGGCTCGCTCAGGTTGCCCCGCAGATAAAAATTCTTGATCTGTGTGACGGTTGAACTATCCACCGCACTTGTAACGGCTGTATGTGACCCCGGCGCGGCGGTCGGTATCGCAGTACCAACGGGATAAACGTCCAAAGTAGCCACGCCGCCAAATGTGAACGATCCGACAACAAACAACGGCGTATTCGGAGTATATGCGCCGCTCCACCCCAGATTGATCGATCCACTGGTACTGATGCCAAGATCCAGATTGCCGCTGACAGTGGCATCCTGACGAACGAATAATCCGGCAAAAGTCGTATAGGTTCCTGACGTCAAATTATCCAACCCTGCAAAATAAGCCGAGCTGCTGCTCGGCAAAGTTGGGGTCGGTACGGACACAATAAACGAATAGTACAGCGTAGGAGTCGTGCTGCTGTTAACCGTCCCAACGGAGAGTCGCGAACCATTCGCACCGGGCGATGCTTGCCCATACGTGTTGTTAAGCAGAACGCTATTGCCAACCGCCGGCATACCGGGATAGGTCACATTGCCCGCGGTGATCACCGGCTCAACAGTATATCCGTTAATAGGAGTAGCTTTGCCTTGGCTTGTCCAAATCCCAATAGCAGCCGCATTTGTCTGAGCAACTCCTAAAATAGGATTTCCCACCGCACTATAATTAATTGCATCGTGAACCAAAGTTGTGGCTGAAGCCACCGTGGCCGACGACAAGATCACCAATGTTGATAACGTCTTCCGCATATTAAATTCCCTCCTGCTGCCCAAATGACACGGACATGAAATGTTACTTAATCAGTATTCTCAATATTTCATCTAAATCAACTCAATAATGCTGTTTTGATTAATTTTTATGCAAGAAATTTTCTATCCATATCACTTCTTCCCCTCTTCCGTCGGCTTGGCCAAGACCACCCGCGCCGCCGCCACAGCCTGCCC
>DASRRR010000052.1:0-42367 GCA_035656825.1 Tepidisphaeraceae bacterium
CCCCTGTACTCACTTGGCTGCGCTTTCCTGTGCTTCCCCCACCTGTTGTTCCTCCCCCAGTTCCCGTTCCCGTTCCCGTACCACCCCCGCCTCCGCTCGTACTCGCCGCCGTCGAAAACACCGTCAGATAATCATAAATCCCCCGATACTGCGACGGATCTACATCCGAAGATGCCGAATCCCCCACCGTCATGTTCCCCGACTGGTCATACGGAATAAAATGCCCGCTCGCCATCTGATCCCCGTACAAATATTCCCGCGTAAACCCCTGCACCAGCAACAACTCCTCCACACTCTCAAACGGCGCATTCTTTGCCATATAAGGGTTCGGCAGCATCAAATACGTCGACGACTCCGCCCCGCTCCCCGTCACGTCATCATCCTCATCCCGCCAATCGATGATTGCATCCGCCATATCCTGCGTCATCCCTGGCAGCATCATCAGCCCATCTTCCGACGCAATCGCTGTCGAATTGATATTCAGCTTACCCGACTCATCCATCAGCCCATAGCTCTGCATCGTCGGATCATCATAGTTTGGCCGAATGATCCAGAAATAGCCCGCGTCCCCCACCGGAATCCCCATGAAATTCGACGGGTCCAGCGTCAGAACCTCATCCGCCTCATCCGGCTGCCCCACCAACTGCGCCATCGCATACTGCTCCGCTGCCTGCTCAATCCCCTCCGCCTTCACCGTCCCCGCATAGTTTGCCGAAGTAATCGCCTCCACCCGCATCGACCTTCCGAGCGTCAACACCAGCGCCGTCAATATTGCCAACACCCCAATCGTCACAATCAACACCGACCCCCTCTTCCTTCTGACTTCTGACTTCTGACTTCTGACTTTTCTCACGTTGTCCCCCCCGTCAAATTCCCCGCCACCGTACACGGCAACCCATACGTCCGCGTCAACCGATACCCCTGCTTCTGATTCCCCACCGGCATCAGCTCAATCGTCACCTCCACCATCAGCGGCAACGTGTCCTGCTCCGCCGTCGAATCCCATGTATCCGTCCATTGCGTCCCGTCAAAATACTGAAAACTCAACGACGCCACATTCCTGCAAATGATCTCATCCACCGCCGGCAACTGCTCCTGCGCCGTCAAATTCCCCTGCACACGCCTCACCAAGCACTTCTCCCCATTCGGCCCCGGTGCAATCGTGTAATTGATCCGCTTCATCCCATCGTCTTTCGTCGGATCTGTATCATCCTCCACCCCGGACACCACCGCATAAAATTCCACCGAATCACTCATATCCCCCGCCGAATCCGTTGTCGGCGTCCCCATCGGCATCCCGTAAAACGCCCCCGCCATTACTCCCGTCGGCGGTAACGCACACGTCAAATCCTTCCCCACAAATTCCATCGCGATCTGCGCCGACCTCAGCGCTTCCACCGCCCCCGTCGCGCTCGCCTGCGCCCGAAACGCCGTCCGCAACGTCGCATACAGCGTCATCGCCAACATGCACGTCAGCGCCATCGCCAATATCAACTCCAATAACGTAAACCCCCGCCGTCTTGTGCCACTGGCAGCTTGCTGCCAGTGTCCTTTGTCTAAGTGAGTTGTCATCCCGTCCCCCCCGTCGTCGCTCCGCTGTTCAAAAACACCCAGGTCGAAACCGTCAGGTCCTGCTGCTGATTGCGTGCCGTCCACATTACCCGCACATCAATCTGCTCCATGCTCAAATCCATCGTCGTCACCGTCGACTGCCACTTGTAATCCGGAAAATCCGCCCCGAAATCCCCGCTGTCATTCCCCGACGCCGCCACCTGCGGCAACTGCGCCATCGCCGACAATTCCTGCAACTTCCCCTCCGCCAGCGTCGCCGCCTCCGCCTGCCGCTTCGCCCTGCCCGCCGTTTGCACACACAACGAAATCCCATACATCGCCACCGGCAACACAATCGCAATGAGCGCAATCGTCGCCAACACCTCCACCAACGTAAACCCCCTCTTCCCTTCTGACTTCTGACTTCTGACTATTGACTTCTTCATTGCGCTACTCCCGCCAAAGTAGACACCACATGAAACCGCTCCGCCGGCGACTCACACACCACATACAACTGCGAATCCTCATGCGATATCTTCACCTGCCCCGCATCCGCCCTTCCATCCGCATGAAACTCAATATACTCCCCCGGCTGCCCGTCGCTCCGCGTCAGTTGCGCCTGTATCCCATCCGGCAACTGAAATGTCTGCCCCATCTCATTCTGCAATTGCTGAAATTGCCCGCTGTCATCTTCAGCCGAGACATAATACCCCGTCTGATCAAAATTCACCCGATACGTCCGCCCCTCCCCCGCTGCCTCCGCCCGCGCATAATTCGTCAGCGCCAGCACCTGCTGCGCCACATTCTTCATCTTCGAATTCGCCGAAAACCCCCGTAAATCCGGCGCCGAAATCGCCAGCGCCGTACAGATCAAAATCATCACCAGCACCAGTTCCAGCAACGTAAACCCCGAACGCCCCCGCGCCCGCGTCTTGCTCGAATTGTTGCGCGATACCAAATTCATCAATCACCCGTTTAGCCGCGGCCCTCTGGGCCGCGCGTCCCCTCCCCACAACTCACTGCTGCCAATTCGTAATATCATCATTCCCCTCACGCCCATCCGGCCCCATCGAATACAAATCAATCCCACTCGTATTATGCTGCCCCGGCGAAACATAAACATACGGATGCTGCCACGGATCCATATTCAACCTCTTCAAATAAGGCCCCTTCCAATCGGGCAGATTCGCCGGATTCTGCACCAGCGCCTGCAACCCCTCCTCCGACGTCGGCGTCCTCCCGCAATCAATCTCAAACGCATCCAACGCCGTCTCCATATTCGATATATCCGTCTTCGCCGCCGTCAACTTCGCATCCTCCGACCGATGCGTAAACTTCGGCACCACCACCGCCGCCAGCACCGCCAAAATCACCAGCACCAGCAACAACTCAATCAACGTAAACGCATTCCGACGATTCATAACTACCTCTTTCTTTTCTTTCTTTCCTGAACCCTGACCCCTGAAAATTTTAGTGCATCAAATCCTGTAAATTAAACACCGGTAGCAGCATCCCCACCACCACCGTCCCGATAATACTCGCCATCACAAACAACATGATCGGCTCCGCCAGCGCCACCAACATCCTCAGCTCCCGATCCAAATCCGCCTCAAAAGCCACTGACAACCGCATCAATTCTTTATCCAACCTCCCCGTCTCCTCCGCCACCGTAATCATCTCCACCACCGACGCCGGAAACAGCCGATCACTCGCCGCCAGACTCTTCGCCAGCGGCGCCCCGCGCTGCACCTCCGTGATCGCGTGCTGCACCGTATCTTGTAGCGTCTGATTCCCCAGCGCCTCTTTCGCCACCTTCAACGAAGCCACCAGCGGCACCCCCGCCCCCACCAGCGTCCCCAGCATTCGGCAAAACCGCACCAACGCAAACCGCGCAATCACCTTTCCCACCCCAGGCATCCGCAAAAACGCCAGCTCAATATTCCGCCTCCCCCCCTGCGTCGCCATCGCCTTCCGATACGCAATCACCGCCGCCACGATCAGGATCACCGCGATCGCCCCATACTTCACAATCCCCTGCGATGCCGCCACAATCACCTTCGTCAATCCAGGCAGCGCCCCCCCGAACTCCTTAAAAATCCCGCTGAACCGCGGAATAAAAAACGTCAGCAAAAATATCAGCACCCCCACCGCCATCACCGTCAAAACCGCCGGATACACCATCGCGGCTTTCACTTTCCCCTTCAAATCCGCCTCGCGTGTCCGAAAATCCGCGATCTGTTGTAGCACCACATCCAGAAATCCCCCCGCCTCCCCAGCCCGCACCATCGCCACATACACGCTCGAAAACACCCGAGGCCACTTCGCCATCGCCTCCGCCAGCGACTCGCCCCCCACCACATCATCATGCACCGATGTCCAGACAAACTTCGCCGCCGGATGCGACGCCTCGCGCTTCAGCAGCGATAGCGCTCGCGCCAATGGCAACCCCGCCCCCAGCAAATTCGCCAGCTCCCGCGTAAATGATTCCACCACCGCCTGCGATAACTTCGTTCCCCCCATCTTCTTAGGCCCCGTATACACCTTCTTCCGCGCCGCATTCCCCGCCTTCTCCGTCAACTCCAGCGGCGACAACCCCAATCCCAGCACCCGATCCATTGCCCCCGCGCGCGACTCCGCTTCCACCATGCCTCGGGCCTGTTTGCCACTTCCATCAATCGCTATGTATTGAAAAGCCGCCATCGTTCTTCTTTTCTACTTGGCCTTACCTACGTGCTCTTCTTTGGTTGCGCGAATGACTTCATCCACCGTCGTTCGCCCCTCGCGAATCAGCCTCCACCCATCCTGCCGCAGCGACATCATCCCATCCCGCGTCGCCGCCTTACGGATATGCCCGGATGGTGCCCGGTCGAGAATGAATTGCCGCACTTCGTCGGTCACCATCATCAGTTCGAAAATACCCGTTCGGCCGCGATAGCCAGTGCCGACGCAGTGTCGGCAGCCGGTGCCCTTAAATAGTTCGTCGGGAACGACTTCGCCGAATTCACTCTTGAGCCGATCGATCTCCGCCCGCGGCAATTCCTCTTTGCACTTCGGGCAAATCACCCGCACCAGTCGTTGGGCCAGAACCACTTCCAGCGAAGACGCCACCAGATACGGCTCCACACCCATATCAATCAGTCGCGTGGCGGCGCTGGGCGCATCATTGGTATGCAAAGTCGAAAAGACCAGGTGCCCCGTAAGCGACGCCTGCACCGCTATTTCGGCGGTTTCTTTATCGCGAATTTCACCGATCAGCACCACATCCGGGTCATGACGCAAAATCGCCCGCAAACCCGAGCCAAACGTCAACCCCGCCTTGGTGTTAACTTGAATTTGATTGACGCCCTTAAGCTGATATTCGACCGGATCTTCGATCGTGATGATCTTGCGATCAATCGAGTTAATTTTCGTCAGCCCCGCATACAGCGTCGTCGTTTTACCGCTTCCCGTCGGCCCGGTGACCAGCACGATGCCGTGCGGCATTTCCAGAACCTTGTCGAACTCATTCCGATCCCGCTCCGCCATCCCGACCACATCCGTCGACAGGACCGAATCCCCCCGATCCAGAATACGCAGCACCGTCGCCTCGCCATGCAGCATCGGGATGATCGACACGCGGACGTCGATCTCGCGCCCGGCAATCTTCAACTTAATACGCCCGTCCTGCGGCAGGCGTTTCTCGGCTATGTCCAGATGCGACAAGATCTTCAATCGCGACACAATCGCCGGCTGCAGGCGCTTCACCTGTGCCGGGATATTGGCGGCGACGAGTTCGCCGTCGATACGATAGCGCACGCGAAGCTGGTCTTCGAATGGTTCAAAGTGAACGTCCGTCGCCCGGGCTTCGATCGCTTCGGTCAAAATCTGATTGACGAACTTGATGATCGAGGCGTCCTGGGCGGCCTTGGTCAGGTCGAGATCTTCGCCGCCGGTGTCATCGTCGATGACCTGGACGTCTTCCTGCTCCTTCATCAAGGACTGGAGCGTGTCGGCACCGACGCCCAGCAGGCGTTTCATGGCGCGTTCGATCTCGGCGGTGGTCGCCAGGACAGGCTTAAGTTCTCGCCCGCACACGAGTCGCAACTCGTCCATCCCGGCATGGTCGAACATCCGGCTGGTGGCGACCGAGACGGTGCCGTCGGATTCTTCGACGGGCATCAGGCGGTTTTGGATCAGTAGGCGGGCGGGGAATTTTCCGATGAAATCGGGGGATATTTCGCGCTTTTCCAGGTCTACCGTGGGGATTTCGTACGTTTTGGAGAGGAATTTGAGGAGGTTTTCCTCGCTCAGCCCGTCGGCTTGAAGAATCGCATCTTCAGGCCCTTTCCCATCTTGCAACAATTCCCGCGCCCGCGCCGCCGCGGTTTCATCCAGCAGCCCATCTCGAACTAATAAAGCAAGTAAGTCCGCCACGCGGGGTCCTCTTTGATCTATAGAACTCCTCGTTTCCAGCGGAGGCTGAAAACGAGGAGGGGATGATACAAGTTCTGGCCGGGAAAAGCGTTAGTCGAGCATGCCGTACATGACTAACTGCGCTTCCTGGCGCTGGCTGAGCAATTCCTTGAGGTCGGACTGGGCTTTAGCCAGGTCGGCTTTGGATTGTTCTTTGGCCTGGCGGTAGGTGGCGAGGCGTTTAGCTATCTCGTCGGCGGATATGGACTTATCGTCTAGGGCGGACTTGAGGTCGGCCTGGGCTTTCTGGACGGCGGATTGGTCGGCGGACTGCTGGCGGTCGGAGCCGCCGCGGTCGCTGCTGCGGCCGCGAAACATGCTGCCGCCGCGCGCATCTCGTTGCAGGGTCATGACTTTATCGATGCGGGGTTCGAGGACTTTCCATTCGTCGTCGGAGGAGCCGAGCTGTTCTTTCATGCGGTCCATCATTTGTTGACGGAACTGGGAGGGGTCGAAGTTGCCGCGATTGCCGCGGTTGCCGCGATCAGTGCGGTTGCCGCCGTTATCATTGTTGCCGGCGGGGGGAGGGGCGTTGCCGGTATTGTCCTGGGCGGAGGCGTAACCTGAGATGCCCAAATAGATTGCGCCAGCGAAGAGTGCGACGAGAACCTGCTTGCGAGACATAGCGGCTCCTTTCAGTTAGCCAGTTAAGATCGGTTGTAGCTGGAGAAATAGTACCGGCGGGGGAGGAAAAACTTCCGCGGGAGGAGGTGAAAATCAGTTTACGAGGCTTGACGGGGACTGGTGGGAAAGATGCGGGAGGGAGCGATTTGTCATGAGAAACGACTAAAAAAGTGACGGATTTTGGCGGGTTTTTTGGATGAGCGCCGATCCTTTGAATTGCGAGCCGGGCTTGCACGACGCATACTATTGTTGACCAATCGCCCTAATACGACAGATGCGGCGGAGCCGATGACGATCACGGGGCGGTGGGCGGCGAAGGCGCAGGGGTTTAAACGAGGGATGTTTGGTTATGAAGTTAGGGATCGGGTTTGATGCGATTTATAGTTCTAAAAGGCTTTAAGGTTCCCGGCACTTTTTCTTATCGGCGCATCGTTTAATATCGGAATGACGGCGATGCTGGCGAAGTATCAGGCGCAGGCGGTGGGATATACGGTGGTGAAGCATGATCCGGATGGGACGCCGGTCGTGAATGTTTGGGCTCTTAGCCCGGTTGCGTTTGCAGGCATGTGCGGGAATTCTTCCTGGGCGGAAAGGCGTCACGCGGCGATGCGCGTGTGGCGTAATATGTGAAGTGCAATGTTGGACGTTAATGGTTTGCATTGAGATCCAAACTGTGTTCCTTCGCCGATCAGTGTGGTGGGATATTGAGTTGAAGTGTTCGGAGTTGAGAGTGCAGCTTCTTTGTTGGATGAAGTGTTGGATCAGGTTGCGGGGGTCGAGTAGCCTGTAGGGGGAGATTTATGATGGGTAATGAGGATGTGGCTGTGCGGCTGGCCAATATGGGGGATGCGGAGGTGATTGCGGGGTTTAATGTGGAGATGGCTTGGGAGACGGAGGAGGTGCGGCTCGATCCTGTGCTGGGGTTGGCGGGGGTGCGGGCGGCGCTGGGGGATGTGCATAAGGCGATTTATTTTTTGGCGGAAGTGGGAGGCGTGGTGGCGGGGCAGGTGATGGTGACGCATGAGTGGTCGGATTGGCGGAATGGGGATATCTGGTGGGTGCAGTCGGTGTATGTGACGCCTGGGTTTAGGAGGCGGGGGGTGTTTGGGAGGATGTATCGGCATGTGGTGGCGGCGGCGAAGGAGGCGGGGGCGGTGGGGGTCAGGTTGTATGTGGAGAAGGAGAATGCGGAGGCGCAGCGGACGTATGTGTCGATGGGGATGGAGATGACGTATTATGTGGTGATGCAGGAGATTTTTGGGAAGGGGTAAGTTGGAGAGATTTAGTCACGAATGGACATGAGCAAGCATGGGGGATCAGGACAGCAGACCCGCTTCACACTTTCGGGCGGGGTGTGGTCTTGGGAGCAAATGCAGTGATTTATAGGGTTTTGCTCGCGGCAAAAGTGCCTATGCGAAAGTAATCGGCCAGGGGGTATAGAAAAACGGTTCTGAAGGGTCGGAATTTTCTGGCGAAAGGCGGGGAAGACCATACAATGCTTGCTTGTATGTATGTGTTCGTACATATTAATGGGAGATAGTGTATTCCGAATTCAGGGATTTCACATGGGAGGCAAGATGATTTCCGGTCGAATCCGTGTGAGCGTGTTGGTTGTGGCTTTGGTGAATGGGGGTTGGTTGTTTGCTGATCCGACGCAGAACCTGGAGATGTTTCTGGATGATACGAACATTCATTTAATGTCGGGGGTGAGTCGGGTGTTGGAGCAGCCGGCGATGATGCCGCAGCCGGTGATTACGGGGTCGGGGGGGGCGTGGGATCCGCATCGGAGTTTTGGGACGGTGATTTATGACGATACGGATAAAATCTATAAGGCTTGGTATCAGGAGAATGGGGGGGCGAATGCGATTTCTTATGCGACCAGCGTGGATGGGGTGAACTGGACGTATCCGAACCTTGGGCTGGTTTCGTTTGATGGTTCGACTGCTAACAACATGTTATTTCAGGGGGTGGGGATTCAGACGATGTACAACTGTGCGGTGATTAAGGATGACTCGGACCCAGATCCGAATAAGCGGTATAAGATTGCGTATTGGGATGCGGGGGATACGGATGCGGATGGGGATGGGATTAAGGGGGAATATTATGGGGATTCGGGGGTGTTTACGGGGACTTCGCCGGATGGGATTCATTGGACGGTGACGAAGACGCCGGCGGCACCGCAGCTTTATACGCAGGCGAAGGAGCAGTCGCCGAGCGATGTGGTGGAGATGATGTATGACTATCAGAAGCATGAGTATGTGATTTATGCCAAGGGGTGGGCGAATTGGACGAGCACGACGTTGCCGAACCCGGTGGCGGATTACCGGCAGATTGTGCGGATTGAGAGCAGCGATTTTGTGAATTGGTCGACGCCGCAGGTGGTGTTGACGCCGGATCATTCGACGCCGGCGATGACGGCGATTGATCCGCAGTTTTATGGGATGTCGGTGTTTGAATATCAGGGGATGTATATCGGGCTGGTGCGTTCGTATAAGGACAGCGGGCGGTCGACGGGGCATATGGGGGATCAGACGATCAATGTGCAGTTGGTGGCGAGCCGGGATGGGATCAACTGGACGCGGGTGGCGAATGACGCGACGTTTATGCCGGTGGGTGCGGCGGGGACGTGGGATGACGGAATGATTCTGCCGTACGCGCCGTTTGAGAAGGATGGGAAGATTCAGATTTATTATCAGGGGTGGGATGGGGTTCATAATCTGCCGGCTGGGGCGCCGCCGCGGTATTCGAGTGTGGGGCTGGCGACGATTGACGCGGGGAGATTTGTGGCGATGACGGCCAGTGATGGGGTGGCGTTGGGGCTGCTGGAGACGGATCCGTTTGTGATGCATGGGAGCCAGTTATTTCTCAATGCGGATCTGGGAGAGCATGGGTCGATTGAGGTGGGGTTTTATGATGCGAATGGAGTGCCGATCCCGGGGTATACGGAATCGCTGATGACGCTGGAGAAATATGATGACCAGTATTACATCGCGAATTTTCCGGAGAGTTTGTCGTTGCTGGAAAATCAGGATGTGAGCTTGCGGTTTTGGATCGGGGGGGATGCGGCGTTGTATGGGTATACGACGAATATGGGATCGATTAGTTTGGATGTAGTACCGGAGCCGGGGTGGGGAGGGGTGCTGGCGGGGGGGATGATGGTGGTGGGAATGTGGCGCAGGAATCGGCGTTAAAATCATGGGATGGAATGGGTGATGAGAAGAATTGCGAAAATCGGGCTGTTGTCGTGCATGTTGGCTTGTGCGGCGGTGTGGGGGCAGGGATTGCCGGAGGCGATTGTGGGGAAGCGGGCGGCGATGTTGCCGAATGGGGGATTTGATATTGGGGATCGGGCAGGGCATCCGATTGCGTGGACGGTGCAGGGGGATGAGGGGGCGGTGCGGGTGGTGAATAAGGCGGAGGATCGGACGCAGGGGATGGCGTCGTTGAAGATAGCAGGGGGGTCGGCGGGGGTGACTGTGGGGAGCGAGGGGATTGTGTGTGAGCCGGGGGATGTGCTGACGTTGACGGCGAAAGTGAAGGGGGAGGGGAAGGCGGGGACGGTGCCGGCGCTGGAGATGGAGTTTTGGGATTACAATCGGAAGTCGTTGGGGAAAGAGCGGGTGGTGGGGACGTGGGGGGAGGATTGGCAGACGGTGAAAGTGATGGGGACGGCGCCGGCGGGGGTGGCGCATGTGGTGGTGTCGATTGTGGCGGAGAAATCGGCGGGGACGACGTACTGGGATGAGGTGGATTTGCAGGCGGCAGAGCCGAAGTATGAGCCGGCGATTGGGAGGGAGCGGGAGTTGTTTTTGGACGATTACCGGATTGAGTCGGCGTATCACGTTGGGCGGGTGGTGCATGCGGGGAAGTTGTCGCCGCTGCCGGTGGTTCGGGCGGATAAGCCTTGGGAGGGCAGCGCGTATATTTATGGATCGGTGTACAAGATCGATGGGCGATTGCGCATGTGGTATACGGCGTATAACGAGGTTGCGCCGAATTATCATATGGCGTATGCGGAGAGCACGGATGGGGTGACGTGGACGAAGCCGGAGTTGGGGTTGGTGGATTATGAGGGGTCGAAGGCGAACAACCTGGTGCCGGGGGAGGGGACGGTGGCGTACAACCCGGATGCGCCGGCGGATCGGCGGTATATCTCGATGTCGTTTAAGACGGGGAAGGTGAATAGCACGCTGGGGTATTATGTGTGGTATTCGCCGGATGGATTGCACTGGACGCAGGCGTCGGAGAAGCCGGTGTTGTTTGATGGGGATGTGTCGAATATCGCGTATGACCCGGTGGGGAAGCAGTACATTGCGACGGTGAAGAAGCGGATGTTTACGGCACGGACGCCGGGGATTTATGAGAGGACGGCGTTTATTTCGACGAGTGCGGATGCGGTGACTTGGAGCACGCCGCGGATTGCGGTGAGCGGGGATTATGCGGATGACGGGCATGCGGAGGCGATGGGGGGGTTAGAGGCGCAGATTTATGGGATGCCGGTGTCGCGGTATGAGAGCACGTATGTGGGGTTTCCGTGGGTGTTTTCGATATTGAATTATACGGATGGGAGATCGGCGCGGACGGGGGATGGGCCGGTGGATGTGGAGATTGCGTCGTCGCGGGATTTGGTGCATTGGGCGCGGCCGGTGCGGGATCGGATTATTGAGGCGGGGAAGGCGGGAGCTTGGGATGCAGGGGCGCATTATTGCGCGTCGAATATCCTGGTGGACGATGCGAAAATCGTGATGTATTACGGGGCGTTCAACAATGGGCATGGAGGGCAGGATTTGGATGATCCGCATCGGGGGAAGAATATTGGGCAGTGCGGGATGGCGACGTGGCGGCGGGATGGGTGGGTGTCGCTGACGAATGCGAGTACGGGGGATACGGGCAATCCGGGGCAGGTGACGACGAAGCCGATCCGGTTTGACGGGAAGTCGCTGCATGTGAATGCGGTGGTTCGGGAGGCGGGGATGATCAAGGTTGAGGTGCTGGATGGGGATGGGAAGGCGATGCCGGGGCTGACGGCGGAGGATTCGGTGGCGATTGGCGGGGACCAACTGGATGCTGTGGTGAAGTGGAAGGGGAAGGGCATGTCTGATCTTGGGGAGAAGGCGGTGCGATTGAGGTTTCTGATGGTAAATGCTGATCTGTATTCATTTTGGGTGACGGCGGAGTGATTTAAAAAAAGTCGTCGAGAAAAAGCTTGCATTTAATGAATGAGTTCATGTACGATGATGTACGATCATGATGCGAAGCGAGTCGGTCATGACACATCGCTTCGAGCCCAATCGCATTTGCCCGTGAGAAAGGACATTTTATGGTCGTTCGTGATTCTCGGCGTTTGCCATTCCGATTCGTCCGAGCGGCGGTGGGGTTTACGCTGGTAGAGTTGTTGGTGGTCATTGGAGTGATCGCGTTGCTGATTGCGATATTGATGCCGGCGCTACAGTCGGCGCGGCGGGCGGCGCAGGTCACGCAGTGTTTGGCGAATTTGCAGCAATTGGGGTTGGCGATCGACTTGTACGCGAGCGTAAGCAGGCAGATCATGCCGCTGGCGCTCGAGCGGAGTTTCTCGGTAAACGTGGTTGCGAACAATGGGCTGGTTTCCAACGGACAGGGGCGTTCGTGGGCGGGGCTGCTTCGGGACGTGGCAAAGGTGAACACGGCCGTCTTCCAGTGCCCGGCAGACAATCGGCAGGACAAGCCGTCCGCGGACGGATTCTTGGCCGGGGATCCGACGAGCGGGTCGATAGCGTGGACGGACCCGAAGTACTATTTCAGCTATACCATCCCGTACGTCGCATATAACAATCTAGCACGCCGGATTCCTTGGTCGGTTCCGGACCCGGCACTCGTTGCCGGGAACCAGAAACTGATGACCGGCCCGATGCCGCGCTCCAAGGTACGTCATTCCAGCACGGTCTGCCTCCTTTGGGACGGGTACGCAACGTACCTGTCGAACGGCACCGGTTATTGCCCGCCGGTCGCGACGGGGACGTCAGGTCTGCTGTATACGCTGACCACCAACTTCAATACCGCGTCGACCCAGATCCGCCAGCACGTCTTCCGTCACAATCGCAAGGACGGTGTCGGCAAAGGGCCTAACGCCCTTTACGCCGATGGGCACGCCGAGGCACGTATCGACGTCACCATCCTGACGGACGATAATTTTACATATCCGCGATAGGCGGCGATTCCTGGACGGATGGCGGGGTAGATCTGGCCCGTGGTTGGGTTTGGGGTAGCGGTGTTGGATTGAAAAGCACATGAAATCAATCGGAATACTCATTCTTTTGATATTTGCGTCGCTGATTTCGGCGGGAATCGCGCGGGCGCAGTCGCCGGTGGAGATTGGGTCGCGGCGGGAATTGTTTGTGGATTATTTGCTGGTCGATTCGCTGGACAAGGTGAGCTTGCAGATGCATCGGCCTTGCGATGAAGGTTCTGTGTTTGCGTTTGATAAGCCTTGGGAGGGGGTGTTTTGCGCGTATGTGACGATCATTCACGCCGATGGGAAGTACCAAGCGTATTATCGCGGGGCGGGGAATGAGTCGACGAGCAATACGGGGGATCATCAGGTTTTGTGTTATGCGGAATCAACGGATGGGATCAGGTGGACGAAGCCGGAGCTGGATTTATTTCCATTGGATGGGAGTCCGAGGACGAATGTAATACTAGCCCATGTTGCGCCGGACACACACAATTTTTCGCCGTTTATTGATACGAAGCCTGGGGTGAGTGCGGATGAGAAGTATAAGGCGATTGGGGGGTATAACGAACCTGGGTTGAGTGCGTATGTATCGCCGGATGGGATTCATTGGAAGAAGCTTCAGGACAAGCCAGTGTTGACGAAGGAGCAGGCGGCGTATGTGCCGGGGATGAAGTCGCTGGTGTTTGATTCGCAGAATGTGCCGTTCTGGTCGGAGGCGGAGCAGAAGTATCTGCTGTACTATCGCGTCTATAAAGATAAGAACCGGCGGATTGCCCGGGTGGAGAGCGATGATTTCGTGCATTGGCGGAATCCGGCATTGATGGAATATCGGCATGGGGATGGGCCGGCGCCGATTGAGCAGCTTTATACGAATCAGACGCACCCGTATTTTCGGGCTCCGCAGATCTATATTTCGACGGCGGCCCGGTTCATGCTTGGGAGGCAGGTGCTGACGACGCAGCAGGCGGAGGAGATTCAGGTCAATCCGCGTTACTTTCATGACACTTCGGATGCTGTATTGATGACAAGCAGGGGGGGGAACATTTATGACCGCACGTTTATGGAGGCGTTTGTTTCGCCGGGGATCGGGGCGACGAATTGGGTGTCGCGGACGAATTATCCGGCGCTGAATGTGGTGCAGACGGGGCCGAATGAGATGTCGGTGTATGTGAATCAGAATTATGGGCAGCCGACGTCGCATTTGCGGCGGTATTCGATGCGGCTGGATGGGTTTGCATCGGTGCATGCGGATTATGACGGGGGGGAGATGCGGACGAAGCCGCTCATATTTTCGGGGTCGAAGTTGTTTTTGAATTTCGCGACTTCGGCGGCGGGGGGGATGCGGGTGGAAGTGCAGGATGCTGAGGGGCATGTGATCCCCGGGTTTGCGCTGGATGATTGCCATGAAGTGATTGGCAATGAGATTGAGCGGGATGTTTCCTGGAAGGGGGGGTCTTTGGCGGGGCTGGCGGGCAAGGCGGTGCGGCTACGGTTTGTGATGAAGGATGCGGACCTTTACGCGATTCGGTTTGGAGACAATGTCAAACCCGATTGACATAGCGACATCGAGGCGGTTGGGACGGCGCGTTGGAAGTGCTGTCCAGGCCACTACTCGCGTTGAAATCCCCACCTGCTCCGGTATGGTGAGTTGCATGGAAGATCTGCTGACCCAGATTTCTGAGCAGGCGGGTGTCGCCAAGTACGAACAGCTTTGCAATCAGTTGATGGCGATGGTTTCAACGGGGCAGTTGAAAGCGGGGGATGCGTTGCCGCCGGAACCGACGCTGGCGCTGCAGTTGAATGTGGCGCGGAGCACGGTTCGTCAGGCGCTGGCGCAGATGGAGAAGAATGGTTTGATTCGGCGGGTGCGGGGGAAGGGGACGTTCATCCATGAGGATGCGATGAGCCGGTTGAGGTCGGGGCTGGATGTGGTGGCGCTGGTGGTGCCGGAGCAGTCGGGGTTTTATCCGCTGCTGATGAGCGGGTTTGAGGACGCGGCGGGGACTACGCTGAATCAGGTGATTGTGGTCAGCACGCGGAATGATGCGCATCGGCAGGGGGATGCGATTTTGCAGTTGATTGATAAGCAGGTGTCTGGGGTGGCGCTGGTGCCGGTGGCGACGAGCCCGGCGACGCCGGCGTATCAAATTCGGCAGCTTCAGAAGAATAATATTCCGGTGGTGCTGTGTCATCGCGGGGTGGAGGGGGTGAGTGCGCCGCTGATTGCATTCCGCGGGCATGATATCGGGCGACTGGCGGGAGAGGCGATGTTGCGGCGCGGGCATCGGCGGATCGCGTTTGTCTCGGCACTACGCTCGACGATGGCGGAGTCTTATGAGGCGGGGCTTCGCCAGGCGATGGAAGCGCAGGGCGCGGCGCTGGCGGATGAGAATGTGATTTATATCGGGGCCGATCCTTACGCGAATCATGAGGAATACGAACGGCAGGTGGACGCGGCGCTGGGTGGGTTGATCGCGCGGTCGTCGAGCAAGCGGGCGACGGCGATTTTTACGGGGTTTGATGCTGTGGCGGAGCTGATTTATTTGCAGCTCATTCGGCGGGGGGTGGCGGTGCCGGAGGATATGTCGATTGTCAGCTTCGGGGGGGCGACGCGGCTGGGGGCGATGCAGCATCGCCTGACGGCGGTAACGGCGGATGAGGCGAATGTTGGCCGGCTGGCGGCGGAGCTTCTTGAGGCGATGCGTTCGGGGCGGCGGTTGATTGAATTGGAAGAGCGGTTCGAGGTGGCGCTGGGGTTTCATGAAGGGCAGACGCTAAAAACTATTTAGCGGATATCCATTAAATGCCTTTCCGAAATGGGCTTTGGAAGATGCTGCGCATTATGTGTGTCACATGTACGAACATGATTGGCGAAAAATGGGAGGTTAAATTGCCATTATTCATGGTTTTTCCTTGTATATCAAATGTATCATCATGTACTATCAAGGTTGGGAACACATCATTTTGATTTTGGAGAGGGTGACATGAAATTTACATCACGGTCAAAGGGAACGGCTGCGTTGGCGGTATTGATGGCGGCAGTCGTTGGTGATTGCTTTTTAACATCGCAAGCGCAGGCTCAATACATCAAATCGTTCATTGCCGATTCAGCTACAGCTGCGCCGAGTCCGACGTCGGCGGCGGGTGGTTCCTGGACGCTTTCGGGCCAGAACCCGACGACCGTTTCAACTACCGCCGGGTCGGAAGGGGGTCACAATTATTGGGAAGTCAACGACACCAATACGAATGTGAACACGGGTAACACCTCAAACAACAGCATTATCTATTCTGTTACGAACACGTCAGACCCGAATTTGACGGCAGCATTCGCGTCGGCGGGTGGGTGGGAATTTACGGCGCGCTTGAAGATGACGGCGGGGTCTACTCCGGGGACGTCGTTGTCTTCGTATACGTCACCGATGTTTATCGACATCCGGAATGGGCGGCGGATTTATACTCTGGGATTTGTCAACGATCCCGCCAACGGCCTCGACGGGATCTATCAGGCCGCCAACGGATCGGGTTTTTCGGCCGATAGCACCACGCTGGTCGCGTCGCTCGATTTAAGCGTTTATCACACGATTAACATGGTGATGGTGCCGAACGCGTCGGATCACACGCAAGACGTTGTGGATGTTTATATTGATGGAAGCACGACGCCATCGCGCGTACTCACCGACGCGAACGGCGGCGCGAGCACGGTCACGCGGGTCCAGTTTGGGGGTGCCGCGGCCGCTACTCTCTCGACAGTATATTGGCAGGAGGCGACGTTTCAGACGCTGCCGATTGTTGAGCCGTTTGGTCCGGGGGATGCCAATGGGGACGGGGTGGTGAACGCCGATGACTATGCGTTGATCGACCGCGGGTTCGCGGGTCAGCGTGTCGGTTGGAGCAATGGGGATTTTAATTCGGACGGACTGGTTGACGCCAACGATTATCTCATCATTGATACGGCTTATGCACAGTTGCATCCGATGACACCTGATTTTCTGGCTTCGCGGGAGGCCGAGTTTGGTGAGGGGTATGTTTCTCAGCTCCTGGCGGCTGTGCCGGAACCGACCTCGCTGGCGGTGGCGGGGTTGGGTGGGGTTTTCATGATGTCTCGGCGACGTGGAGTGTGATTTTGGTCAAGGAAGAACGTTCTCCGGTCGGTGGTGCCGGCATTGGTATGGAGCAACGCGTTCTGGGAAAAACGTCGTTTGTTGTGCCGCGGCTGTCGCTGGGGTGCGTGACGTTTGGGCGCGAGATTGATGAGCGGACGTCGTTTGCGGTGCTGGATCATGCGACGTCGGCGGGGTTGACGTTGCTTGACACAGCGGAGGCGTATGGAGGAGGGCAGTCGTTGGCTGCTCGCCGCAAGGGTGAGTCGGGGGGAGAGGTTCGGGAGGCGAGCGAGGAGTTTCATTCTTCGGAATTGATTTTGGGACGGTGGCTCGCGGGTCGTCCGGAGAGGCGGGAGCGGGTGATGGTGCAATCGAAGGTGACGCCGCCGCTGACGCGGGAGCGGATTTTGGGGTCGTTGGATGCAAGTCTTGGGCGGCTGCGGACGGATTATTTGGATGGGTTTTTGTTGCATGCTTTTGATTCGAATACGCCGCTGGAGGAGAGCCTTGGAGCGATGGGTGAGGCGATTCGGATGGGAAAGGTCCGTCATGCGGGGTGTAGTAACTTCACGGCGGGGCAGCTTTCAGAAGCGATGGGGTTGGCGCGGTCGGGGGCGGCGCGGTTGGAATTTGCCCAGTTTAATTACAACCTGGCGTTTCGAGATGCTGAATCGGATTTGTTGCCGCTGTGTCGATCGCAGGGGATAGGGGTGCAGACGTATAGCCCGGTGGGGGCGGGGTTTTTGACGGGGAAATATCGAGGCGGGGCGGAGAGGGTGCCGGCGGGGTCGCGGTTTGATCTGGTGCCGGGGCATGTGGGGGTTTACTTTCATGCGGATAAATTTGCCGCAGCGGAGCGGCTGGCGGCGCTGGCTGCGCGGACGGGAATACCGGCGGCGCGGTTGGCGGTGGCGTGGGTGTTGCGGAATCGGGATGTAGATACTGTGCTGATTGGGGCACGATGTCCGGCGCATATCGACAATGCGCTGGCGGCGGTGGAAATTACTTTTGAGCCAGAATGGATGGATGAACTTATATGAAATTATTTCAAACGATTATTATTCGCGCTGCTGTGGGTGTGACGGCGATTTTTTGGGGTGTGGAGGTTTCGCTGGCGGCGGATCGGCCGAATATTGTATTGTTGATGGCGGATGATCTGGGGTATGGGGATTTGGCATATACGGGGAATCCGACGGTGCAGACGCCGGAGTTGGATCGGATGGCGCGAGAGGGGATGCGGCTGAGCCGGTTTTATGCTGGGGCGCCGGTCTGCACGCCGACGCGGGCGAGTGTGATGACGGGGCGGAATGCGTTTCGATCGGGGACGTATTGGGCGGGGAGGTATCCGTTGCCGGAGGCGGAGATCACGATCGGGGAGATTGCGCATGAGGCGGGATATCGGACGGGTTTTTTTGGGAAGTGGCATTTGGGGAAGCTGACGCGGGATGGGTCGGAGGTATTTGCGGGTGAGAAGGCGGCACCGAAGGAATTTGCGCCGCCGTGGAGGCAGGGGTTTGATGTCTGTTTTGCGGCGGAGTATTCGGTGCCGACGTATAATCCGGCGGTGTGGGATTTTGAGTGGAGATCGGTGCCGGAGGGGAAGGATAAGAAGTATGTGATGGACCGGCCGCTGGCGTATGGGGAGGGGACGTTGGTCGGCAAGCCAATGGTGCGGTGGCCGGCGACGTTTTGGCGTGAGGGGGAGAAGCCGAGCGGGCGGGTGATAGCGGGTGATAGCTCGGCGATGGTGGCGGATGAGGCAGTGAAGTTCATTGACGAATCGGCGAAGTCGAAGCAGCCGTTTTTGGCGGTGATATGGTTTTTTACTCCGCACTCGCCGAGCGCGGCGGGGAATGAGGATCGGGCGTTGTATCCGAGCGTGAGCATGCGCGAACAGCATTGGTTTGGTGCGATCACGGCGCTGGATCGACAGGTGGGACGTGTGCGGGCGGAGCTGGCGCAACTGGGCATTGCGGATAATACGTTTGTGCATTTCTGCAGCGACAATGGGCCGTCGTGGATTCATGATTTAGGTTCTTCCGGGCCGTATCGGGGGAGGAAGGGGGAATTGCATGAGGGGGGGATTCATGTGCCGGGGATTGTGGAGTGGCCTGGGCATTTGCAAGGTGGGAGCGTGCTGGGGGTGCCGATGTCGACGGATGATTTGCTGCCGACGATTGCGGCGCTGACGGGTGCGGAGGCGCCGAAGGATCGGCCGCTGGATGGGCAGAATGTTTTGCCGATTTTGGAGGGGCAGGCGAAAGAGCGTTCTAAGCCGCTCGTGTTTCGGTCGGTGCTGAGGCAGAATCCGGTGGGTTGGGAGGCCGGGGAGGCGAAGCAGTCGGCGGTGATTGACGGGCCGTGGAAGCTGGTGTCGATGGATAATGACAAGACGTTTGCGTTGTATGACCTGGATAAAGACCCGCAGGAGAGGACGGACCTCGCGGCAAAAGAGGGGGAGCGGGTGAAAAAGATGAAGGAAGTGCTGGCGGGTCGCATCGCGAGTTTCGCTGCCAGCGCCAGGGGAGAGGATTATCACTTGGATAAAGAGGCGTTGCCGAAGATTATCTCGCCGCAGGGGGATTGAGTTTTTTTAGTCGAGAGGCTTAGGATGAATCGTATTGTGGGAATAGTGCTGCTGCTGATGGCGATGGCTCTGAACGTCAGCTATTACTCAAGCCTCCCGGGGAAGGGAAACATCTATTTTGCGCGTGTACGCGTTGCGGATGGGGGAAGCAATTGACTCGACCGCATTTGTTGACGAGAGACAATTTCAAGGGACCTTGGGCCGGACTTCCCGTTGCTTGGACGACTTCGGGACAGATCGACGAGTCGACGTATCGCGCGGATGTTCAGAGATGTACGGCGGCGGGGATGCCCGGGGTCTACACGGGCGGCACGACGGGTGAATTTTATGCAATGGAATTCGACGAATTTCGCGTCATTGCGCGGGCGACCGTTGAGGAGTGTCATGCGGGGGGAGTCCCTGCCATGATTGGTTGCACGTCAACCTATACGATTGGCGCGTGCCGACGCGCCGCGTATGCAGCGGAGATCGGGGCGGATGCTATTCAGGTCGCGCTGCCGTTCTGGCTGGAGATCGGGGATGCGCAGGTGGTCCGGTTCATGCGCGAGGTTGCGGATGCGGCAGGGGGGCTGGCGTTTTCGATTTACGAGACCGGGCGGGCCAAGAAGAAATTAACGCTGGAGCAGCATCGGGCGATCAAGGAGGCCGTGCCGCGGTATCTGATGGTGAAGGCGACCGCAACGACGCTGGGCGCGACGCCGGAGGGATGTGCGGCGCTATCGGAGTTTGTGAACGTGTTTGTCAGTGAGCCGCGTTGGGCGGAGCTCGGGCCTCTGGGCGCGGCGGGTGGTTGTAGTTCCGCAGTTTACTGGGGGCCGCGCTTCGTGCTGGGTGTCTGGGAGCGGGTTGCGGCGAAGGATTGGACTGGTGCGCGGGAGGGATGCGCCCGGCTCGATGGCTTGTTCAAGTTTTTGTTCGACACCTTTGGCGACCGCGGCATCACCGACACGGGTTATGACCGGCTGGTCGGCGTGGCCACAGGATTTCTTCGTACGAGCCTGAGCAACCGCGCGCCGTATCCTTACGGGACCGATGAGGACGCGATGCGAGTCCGCCGGTATTGTGCGGAGCACCTTCCTGAAATGCTGGAAAGTCACACACCGCCCGTCGGTGTTGAATGATAAGGACGTGACATGCACTGGATCGACGTGAGCATCATGGCTCTGTATATGATCGGGATCGTCACCGTGGGGGTGCTGGCGCGCGGGAAGAGCAAGGACGCGACCGATTATTTCATCGCCGGCGGGACGCTGAATGGCTGGTTTCACACGATCGTGGTCGGGTTGAGCATCGCCGGGACTTTTTTTTCCGGCATCAGTTTTATTGCGTACCCGAGCGTCGTCTTTTCGAGTGGGATACTACTCCCATTTTGGGGTTTGCTGGTGGGGATGCCGGCTTGTTATTTCATTTTGCGATTCTGGTTTCTTCCGCGCTATCTGGCGGGTGGATGGAAGAATCCGTATGAGGTTTTGGAGGTTCGCTTTGGCCGCGCTACGCGGACGGTTGCGGCGGTGCTGTACATGCTGATGCGCATCGGGTGGATGGCGGCAATGATCTATGCGCCAACGGTTGCGATTATCACCATGGGCCGGCTGGACGAAAAATGGTTTTGGCCGATCGTTCTTGCGACGGGATTGAGTAATACGCTTTATACAGTGGTTTCAGGCGTTCGCGGTGTGATCGCGACTGAAGCGCTCCACATTCCGGTCATCATTTTTGGCGTGGGCGCGACCATCGTATCGGCCTGGTGGCAAATGCCGGTGCCGTTCGGGACGGCGGTGGCGGGATTGGCGCATTCGGGAAGGCTTGATGTCTTGAACTTCTCGCTTGATCCCAAAATGGTCCTGACCGTCTGGACGGTTCTGTTCGGCGTGACCGTCGCAAACCTGACCAATTACATCGGCGATCAGATGTCGCTGCAGCGATATCTGGCGACTGGCGACGTTCGCGCGGCTAGCCGTTCGTTTGCGGTCAATGTGATCGGCGTGTTCATAGTGGTGGGGCTTTTGACGCTCGTCGGACTTTCGCTTTTTGCATATTACAAATATTCCGCCGATCCGACGTTGCCCGTGAAGGCCGACCAGATTTTTCCGCATTTTGTCGCCACGAGACTTCCGGTGGGGGTTGCCGGGTTGCTGCTGGCGGCATTGCTGGCGGCGACGGGGATCCCCAGCGGCATCAATACTCTTGCCGCAGTTCTCACACTCGATTTTCATGCCCGCTTTGTCCGCAATATGACGCCTGCCCGGCAACTCTGGTGGGCGAAGGTTTATTCTCTGATGATCGGGCTTGCCGCAACGCTGGCTGCTGGGATCGTGTCGAAACTTGGGACGTTGTTTGAACTTTCTCAGATCATTTTGGGCGTTTTTGCCGGTCCGCTTCTCAGTTGCGTGGTCGTGGCTGTCGGCGGGTGGCGCTGCACGGGCGGGGCGATGCTCACGGGCATGCTGCTGGGTTGGAGCGCCGGCGTGGTGGTGACGTGGTCCGGGGCGGCAGCGCCTTGGGTCGCGCCGGCATCGGCGCTGACGACGTTGCTCAGTGCGCTGCTGCTGACGCGACTCATTTCACCATCGTCGCCGGCGGAGGTCGAATTATCACCCGTCGGTAACAGCACTGTGTCCGGATCAACCGACTAAGGAAAGCGTTTAATGGCAAAGCGGAAGGGACGGCTGGTGCGTGAGGTGAAGGCGCAAGACGCGCTTGGCTTCGGTGGCGTTGCGCGACTTCAGGGCGGCCAGAATCTGGCGATGTTCTTTGAGGGTGCGTTCGCAGGACTGGCGCCATTGCGTTTGATCTTCGGTGTCGCCGCGGATGAGCGGCAGGGGCGCGCGGTGGTAGAGCGCCGACAGGCGGGTCATGTTGGCGGCATCGATCAATGCTTCGTGGAATCGCCGGTCTGCCTCCAGAACGCCGAGGGAATAATTTCCTTCCATGAAGCGGGCGAATTCATTGCTTGCCTGTGTCATCGCCGCCAGGGAGGCGTCGGCTCGAAGGCAAATTTCCTCGACTGCCAGGCACTCAAACGCGAGCCGGAGCTTGGTAATTTCGGTCAAGTCGGACGCGGTGAGTCGAGGAACAAAATAGCCTGTTCGTTGGCCGCGGTCGATGAGCCCCTCGGCCTCAAGCCGTGCAAATGCCTCGCGCAGGGCCGAGCGGTGAATCTTCAATCGCTCCGCCCACTGCGGCTCGCGGAGGCGTTGCCCAGGCTCGATTTGCTGAAGGACGAGCAGGCGGCGAATGGCCTTATAAGCCTGATCGCGTTGCGAGGCGACGGATTGGTTGGCGGAGACCTTCGGCATTGCAATTTGTAGTAGTTATTTTATACTATGTCGACATAAATGTGTATACTATGCCGTCAGATTTTTAAAAAAATCGAGCGGCCCATCTGGAGGATGTTGTGAAGCCAAGCCGAGTGCTCGCCAAAGTTCGTCAAGGGGAACCCGCGATGGGAATCGCGCTGCATCTGACCGACCCATCGGTTTACGAAATGGCCGGCCTGATGGGTTTCGATGCGATCTGGATGGACATGGAGCATCATTTTTATAGCGTGGAGGTGGCGGCAAATTTGATGCGTGCCGCTCGCGTTGGCGGGACGGACATTGTCGCTCGGCCGGGCAAGGGGGAGTTCATGCGCATGGCTCGCATGTTTGAGGCGGGCGCGACTGGTGTGATGTATCCGCGTTGTGATTCGGCTGGGGAGGCGCGCGAAGTGGTGAAGTGGGCGAAGTTTGCGCCGTTGGGCAAGCGCGGGTTTGACGGATCCGGGCCGGATGTGCCTTATCTGCTGACGCCGATGAAGCAATATATTGAGGAGGCGAATCGGGAGACGTTTGTGCTGATTCAGTTGGAGGAGCCGCACGCGGTTGAGCGCGCTGAGGAGATCGCGGCGGTCCCTGGCGTCGACATGCTCATGCTCGGGCCGGCGGATTTCACTGTCCTGACGGGCATCCCCGGGGATTTCTCCCATCCGACTGTCACGGCTGCGATTGAGAAGGTCGCCAAAGCGGCCAAGAACACCGGCAAGAACTGGGCCGCCACTTGCGGGAGCGTCGAAGTCGCCCGGCGAATGATCGCGATGGGCGCTCGCCTGGTTTTCCACGGCTGCGACCTGGTCTTCGTTAAAAATGGTTTTGACCAACTTCAGGCGACGTTTGGCAAGGAGCTCGGTCTCAAATTCGCCCGGCCGAACATCGGCGGGCGGAGTTATCTGGAGGGGAAGTAGGTGTCGTCGTCCGCACGCCATGTTCTGGTTGTCGGGGCAGGCTCTATCGGCGAGCGGCATATCCGCTGCTTTCTGGCGACGGGGCGGACTCGCGTGTCGGTGGTGGAGGTCAATGTCGAACTTCGTGATGCCGTCGCCAGGCGATATGGCGTAGCGGGAGCATATGGATCGCTCGAAGCCGCCACGGATTCAACTATTGATGCTGCTGTAATCGCTACGCCGGCGCCGCTGCACATCGCGCAGGCCACGTTGCTTGCTCGGCGCGGTGTTCATGTCTTGATCGAAAAGCCGCTCAGTATTTCTATGGATCAGGTCGATGAGCTGGCGGGAATCGTTGCTGAAAAACGAGTCATCGCCGCCGTCGCGTATGTGATGCGGGCGCATCCAGCGATCGCGGCGATGCGTGCCGCCGTCGCATCGGGGCGTTTTGGTCAACCGCTGCAACTCGTCGCTGTATCGGGGCAGAACTTCCCGTTTTATCGGCCCGCCTATCGGAATACTTACTACGCCAGGCGGGAATCCGGCGGCGGCGCGGTCCAGGATGCGCTCACTCATGTGCTCAACGCTGGTCAATGGCTTGCTGGGCGCATTGACCGGGTCTGTGCGGACGCGGCCCACCTCGCCGTCGAAGGGGTCGACGTGGAAGACACCGTCCATGTGCTGGCTCGTCATGGCGAGCTTCTGGCCAATTACAGCCTGAACCAGCATCAGGCTCCCAACGAGACGACCATCACGCTTGCCTGCGAGCGCGGGACGGTCCGATTCGAATCGCACACCAGCCGCTGGCGATCGGCGGAGCGGCCTGGCGAGCCATGGGTTGATCATGATGAGAAAATCCTGGAACGCGACGTCACGTTCGTCCGTCAAGCGGATGGATTTTTGGACGCAATTGAAGGCAAATCGTCGCCTCTCTGCACGCTCGAAGAGGGGGCCGCGACGCTTCGGACGAATCTGGCGATTCTCCAAAGCATTGGCACCGGCCAGTGGGTTTCTACCGGAGACATCCGATGAGTAATTCAGACCGGCTATCCGAGTACGAAGAAAACGGCTGCATTCGCATCCCCGGCTTGCTTGACGCGCAAGCGCTCGCAGCCACCCGGAGCGAACTCGCTCGTTACATCCGGGAAGTTGTGCCCGGCTTGCCGGCCGGCGATCGGACATTTGAAGCGGATGGAACAACCGTCCGCAACCTGTGGCGGATGGAACACCACGACGCGTACTTCAACAGCCTCGCTAAACAGCCGGCAGTTCTTGCAATGGTGCGCGAACTGGTTCATGGCGATCCGGTTCTTATGGCCGTTGAGACGTTCAACAAACCCGCGCGGGTGGGTTCGGGCGTTCCGCCTCACCAGGACAATGCTTACTTCTGCCAGTCGCCGCCGGATGTGCTGACCATCTGGATTGCAATGGACGCCGCCACGGAAGCGAATGGCCCGATCTTTTATCTCAAAGGGAGTCATCGCGGTGGAACGCAGCCGCATCGTCCATCCGGCGTTGCGGGGAATTCAATGGGGCTAGCGAAAATGCCGCCGCACGACGAGGTCGACGTCTTCCGCGGCACGCTCAACGCCGGCGATGCGCTCGTGCATCACTGCCAGACGATCCACTGGAGCGCACCGAACAAAACTGACCATCCACGGTGTGGCTTGCTGATGGTTTTCCGCGGGGCGCACACTGTCCACGACGCAAAATTGAAGGAAGCGTACGAATTCGCCCGCGCGTCGGCCGCGGCTTCATGACCATGACAAATGATCCCGTCAAATTTGCCGCCGACACGGAGCTTTTCAGCCTCCGCGGAAAAGTTGCGCTTATCACCGGCGCGACCGGCCACCTCGGCGGCGCTATGGCTGACGCACTCGCCGAGGCCGGGGCGCGCGTCATCGTCAGCAGTCGTACACTTGCTCATGCTCAGGCGGTCGCGGCTCGTCTGGCGAAAATTGGTGACGCGGCACACCTTGCCGTTGCCATTGATCACACTGACGAGATATCTGTCCAAGAGGGTTTCGACGATGCCGTCCGCCATGCCGGGCGCGTGGACGTAGTCATTAACAACGGCCACGAGCCTCTCGGCGCTGACTGGACGACCGTTACGGCTGACCAGTTCACGCGGCACATGGCTAACGCGACTGGATACTTCCTCCTTGCACGTCATTTTCATGCACATGCTGTCTCGCGCGGCGGCGGGGGGGTTGTCATCATGATCGGCTCCATGTACGGCTCGGTCGGTTCCTACCCCGATGCATACGCTGACATCTCGGCGGCGAGCCCGGTCGCGTATCACGCTCTCAAAGGTGGAATTCTTCAGATGACCCGGCACCTGGCGGTCTATTGGGCCAAGGACGGCGTCCGGGTCAACTGTCTTAGCCCTGGGCCGTTTCCATCCCCGAAAGCGTCGTCGTTGTTAGTGGAGAGGCTTATCGATAAAAGCCCTATCGGCCGGATGGGAAGGCCGGAAGAACTCAAAGGTCCGCTGGTATTTCTTGCCAGCGACGCATCAAGCTATATGACCGGACAAAACCTGGTGATCGACGGAGGGTGGACCGCGTGGTGACTGATCAAACGACAGAAATCGCCGCGACGCCTGCGCTGGTCATCGATCTGGCAACGGTTGAGCGCAATATCGACCGCCTGGCGCGCTATGCGACCGAACATGACATCAACGTCCGGCCGCATACAAAGACTCACAAATCATTGAAGATGGCGAGCCGGCAACTGCGCGCCGGTGCGATCGGCCTGACCGCGGCGAAAGTCGGGGAGGCTGAGGTAATGGCTGCCGCGTCGCGCGACATTCTTATTGCCTACCCAGCCGCCGACGCTCATCGTTGCCGCCGGATTGCCGAGCTTGCCCGTGGCGGAGTCACTGTTCGCGTTGCTGCCGACTCGGTCGAAGCCATCGACGCTCTCTCCAGCGCCGCACGAACCGCTGATTCAACCGTCGGCGTGCTTGTCGATCTCGACGTCGGGTTCCACCGCACCGGGGCTCAGTCTCCCGCGGCGGCGTTGGAACTTGCCCGGAAAGTTGCACGGGATTCTTCTCTCCGCCTCGACGGTATTTTCTTCTACCCCGGCCACGTCTGGACCCCCGCAGACGAACAGGCAGCCGAACTCGCACGCATTGATGCTCTCCTGGCCGAAACTATTAATGCCTTCCATCGCTCCGGCCTCGACGCCGGGATCGTCTCCGGAGGATCAACGCCGACGGCGTACCAATCCCATCTAGTTAAATCTCAAACCGAAATCCGCCCCGGCACCTATCTGTACAACGACATGAATACCGCCCGGGCCGGTTTTTGTTCGCTGGACGACTGTGCCGCAGCGATCGTCTGCACTGTTGTCAGCACTTCCATCCCCGGCAAAGTCGTCATCGACGGCGGCACGAAGACCTTCACCAGCGACCGCAATGTCACCGCGCCGGATTCCGGCCACGGCCACCTTGTTGAATTTCCCGACGCAAAACTCGTCCGCCTGAGTGAAGAGCATGGCGAGGTCGACGTCTCCGCGTGTTCCGTCCGTCCGGTCATCGGCCAGCGCGTCACCGTCATCCCTAACCATATCTGCCCATGCGTTAACCTGCAGGATTCTGTCTGGCTTCGACATGCGGACGGCTCTTTTGCAGTCGCCGGCGTTGACACGCGAGGGAGACTCTCATGAACAAGACCCAAAAATTATCCGGCGTCCTTCCGGTCTTCCAAACTCCTTATCTTGAAGATGAATCCATCGACGCGGCCACCCTTGAGTCGGAAATCAACTGGCTCTACGACTGCGGCGCCGACGGCATCGTGCTGGCGATGGTGTCGGAGGTTCTCCGGCTCGATGGTCCCGAGCGTCTGCAGTTGGCGGAACTCGCGAGTAAATTCGGAAGGCCGCGGGGAGCCGTTGTCATCAGCGTCGGTGCCGAAAGCACCAAATCCGCTGAAACGTATACCAGGCACGCCGAGGCGAGCGGCGCGTCCGCTGTCATGGCGATCCCGCCCGTTTCGGTTGGGGTCGGCGAGGACGAACTCTTTCGATATTACGAACGGATCATCCGCGTAACTTCACTTCCGGTCGTTGTTCAGGATGCCAGCGGCTACGTCGGCCGGCCGATGCCGATTGCGATGCAGGCTCGGCTGATGAACGAATTCGGCGCTGATCGCGTTCTCTTCAAACCCGAGGCGACGCCGATCGGTCCGCGTCTTTCCGCACTGCGTGACGGGACCGGCGGACGGGCTGGAATCTTCGAAGGCACCGGAGGCATCGCGCTGGTCGACAGCCACCGCCGCGGCGTCGTCGGGACCATGCCCGGGGCGGATCTTATCCGCGGCATCGTAGCGCTCTGGGGCGCTCTCCAAGCCGGCGACGACCGGCGCGCCTACCAACTTTCTCTGCCAATTTCATCGCTCGTTGCCATTCAAAACAGCCTCGACGCCTTCCTGGCCATCGAAAAATATCTCCTGGTCAAGCAAGGCATCTTCAAGAACACCATCGTCCGAGGCCCGGTCGGGTACACGATGGACGAGGAGACCCGTCGCGAAGTCGACCGCCTTTTCGAATTGGTCACCAGCGCTGTTGAGGAAACACCATGATTATCGACGTCCACAGCCACGTCTGGGAATATCCCCGCCATTTCGGCGACGGATTTCGCCGGCAAGCTATTCGCGCCCGCGCCGGTGTCGAAGTTGATCTCACGGTACGCTATGAGGACTACCGCGCGACTTGTCCATCCGACACAAAGACCATCGTATTTGGCGGCAAGGCGCGTCTTTCAGACCAATGGGTCGAAGACCGTTATGTTGCCGATTATGTCGCCAAACACCCTGACAATCTCCTCGGTTTTCTCTGCGTTGATCCGACGCAGGACGGCTGGGAACAGGAAATGCGCGAAGGCCACGAGGAGCTTGGCCTGCGCGGGATCAAACTCCTGCCCATGTACGCCGGGTTTCGTCCCGATGACGTCCGCCTCGATCCTCTCTGGCGCTACGCAACGGAAAAGCGCCTCCCCGTTCTGCTCCACACCGGCACGACATTCGTTGCCCAGGCTCCGCTGGAATGTACGCTTCCCCGCCATGTCGACGCGGTGGCGATTCGCTTCCCCGATGTCAAAATCATCATGGCCCACCTCGGCCATCCGTATGAAGGGGAATGCATCGCCACCTTCCGCAAGCACCCCAACGTCTTCGCTGACATCTCGGCACTCTACTATCGTCCGTTCCAACTTTATCACTCTCTCATGCTCGTTCAGGAATATGGCGTCTGGAGTAAAGTCCTCTTCGGCACCGACTACCCGTTCACCACCGTCAATGACACGATCAACGGCGTTCGCGGTCTGAACAATATGCTGGAGGGGACCAAGCTCCCGCGTCTCAACACTGACGAGATCGAGAAAATGATCTACCGCGACAGCCTCAAACTGCTTGGTCTCGCGCTTTAGGAGCCGCATCATGAACCAACAAACCGTCGGCGTCGCTGGCCTTGGACTGCTTGGACGCGGCATCGTCGCCTGTTTGCTTTCTCATGGGTTCCGCGTCATTGGCTACGCTCGATCTCAACAAACCCGCGACGAGGCCCGCACCTATGTCGCTTCTGCCATCAACGACCTTATTCAACGCGGTGGTTTCCCGAAGACTCTCGCCGCCGAATGGTCAACTCGTTACATCCAAGCCAAATCCATCCATGAATTCGCGTCTTGTGACTTCGTCATCGAAAGCATCTTTGAAGACCTTGATGCCAAGCGCGACCTTTTCGATCAGCTTGAAGCCGTAGTCGGCCCTGTCATTCCGATCGCCAGCAACACCTCCGCTCTCCCGATTTCTACATTGCAAAAAGGTCGCAAACATCCTGAGCGATTCATCGGCACCCATTGGGCCGAGCCTTGCCATCTCACTCGCTTTCTCGAAGTCATCCGCGGCGACGCAACCAATGACGCTACTGCCGACGCCGCCATGTCCCTCGCTCGCCGCGCTGGCAAAGACCCTTCGCTGGTCCGAAAGGATGTCGAAGGCTTTATCGTCAACCGCATCGGCTACGCCATGTTCCGCGAGGCGTTCTGGCTTCTCGAAAATGGCGTGGCCGACGTTGAAACCATCGACCGATCCTTCAGTAACGCGATCTCCGTCTGGGCGAACATCGCCGGGCCGTTCCGCTGGATGGACCTTACCGGCATCCCCGCTTATGCCGCGGTCATGGAACGTCTCTGGCCGAAACTTAGTTGCACGACAAAGGTTCCGGACTTGATGCGCTCCCTCGTCGACAGTGGCGCTAAAGGCATCAGCAACGGCCGCGGCTTCTACTCTTATACTCCCGAAGAATCTGCCCGCTGGGAAGAACGCCTCATCGAGAACGTCTGGAAAAACCGCCCCGCCATTGCCGCACAGGAGCCAAAGTGAAGCCCATCTTCGATGCACACCTTGATCTCTCCTGGTCCGCGCTGCAGTGGGGTCGCGACCTTACTCAGCCGCTGGCCACTGTTCGTGCCGCTGAGTCGCACATGACTGACCATCCGGCCCGCGGTCGTGGGACGGTCTCTCTCCCGGAAATGCGCGCTGCCGGCATTGCCGCGTGCCTGGCTACTGTCTTAGCCCGCGCCAAACCTGAAGTTTGTCCGGCCGACGGATTCAGCCGTCGTGATCTGGATTTTCGAACGCAGTCGATGGCGTATGCTATGGCGCAAGGCCAACTCGCCTACTATCGCGCCCTCGAACAAGAAGGCCACCTGCGCTTCCTCCGTACGCAAAGCGATTTGGAAAGCCACTGGAAGGCCTGGACCGCGGCCCCCGCCAACGAGCCGCTCGGCATCATCCTTGCGATGGAAGGGGCAGATCCGATCACCACGCCCGCCCAGGCCGAAGAATGGTTTGCCGCCGGTCTGCGCTGCGTTGGTCTGGCGCACTATGGCCAAGGCGCTTACGCTATGGGCACCGGCGGCGAAGGTCCTGTCACGCCCGCCGGTCGCGCACTCCTCCACGAGTTCGAAGACCTGGGAATGATCATTGATCTCACCCACTGTGCCGACCCCGGATTCTTTGAAGTCCTCGACCGCTTCGCCGGCCCGGTCCACGCCAGCCACAACATGTGCCGAGCTCTCGTCCCGGCCGATCGCCAATTCTCTGACGAACAGATCCATGCGCTGGTTGACCGAGATGCGGTGATTGGAATGGCTCTGGATGCCTGGATGCTCCAGCCCGGGTGGAAGGTTCGCGGGACTGATAACCCTGCGGTTCCGCTTACTGCCGTCGCCGACCACGTTGACCATATCTGCCAGCTTGTTGGAAATGCTCGTCACGTCGGCATTGGCAGCGATCTCGATGGCGGGTTTGGCAACGAGCAGACCCCCCACGACCTTCCCACGATCGCCGGTCTGCAAACCCTCGGCCCGATCCTCAAATCCCGGGGCTACAACGACGCCGACATCGATGGCATCTTCCATGGGAATTGGCTCCGATTTTTCTCAATGTCTCTACCGGCATAGGCAGGAAAGTCCCACATATGAACGAACGCGAACAGAAACTCATCGCCCTTGGCTATCCGATCGAGCGCACGACGCCGGAAGGGAAACTTGTCGACGCTTTGGCCGTTCTAGGCTCTACCGTCTACGCCTCCGGCCAAGTTCCCTTCGATGGCGATCAACTCACCAGCAAAGGCAAAGTCCCCAGCGAGATCAGCTCCGCCGACGCTACCCGCGCAGCTGCGCTGTGCGCCGCCAACGTGCTCCGCGCCGTTCGCAAGCATTTTGGCTCTCTCGACGCCATCGAACGCGTCGTCCGCATCACCGGCTACGTCAACTCCGATCCCGACTTCACCGACCACCATCTGGTGATCAATGGCGCCTCGCAGTTGGTCCGCGATGTCTTCGGCGAAGCTGGCCGGCACGCCCGGACTGCCCTTGGGATGGCGCAGTTGCCTCTCGGCGCCAGCGTCGAAGTGGAAATGATCCTCGAACTCAAACGCTGAGACTTCAACGGAGATCCGCCATGCGCACCCGAGCCGCAGTCCTGTACGAAAACGGAAAACCCCGCCCTTACGCCACGTCGAATCCTCTGGTGATTGAAGACCTTGAACTCGATGCCCCGGCGCGCGGCGAAGTCCTCGTCGAACTTGTCGGCGCAGGTCTTTGCCACTCCGATTTGTCGACCATCAACGGTTCCCGCGCGCGTCCGGTCCCGATGGTCCTCGGCCACGAAGCCAGCGGCATCGTCCGCGAGGTCGGTCCCGGCGTCGCTGATCTGAAGCCCGATGATCACGTTGTCTTCTCCTATGTTCCGATGTGCGGCAGGTGTATTTGCTGCGCCACCGGCCGACCAGCGCTCTGCGAAACTGGCGCGGCCGCCAACACCGCTGGCACCCTCGTCGGTGGCGGCGTCCGCTTCCATAAGGGCGCCAACCGCATGCTTCACCATCTCGGGGTCTCGGGATTTTCCCAGTACACCGTTGCTGTCCAGGAATCGATGATCAAGATCGATCCGTCGGTTGCCCTCGACACTGCCGCCCTCTTCGGCTGCGCCATCCTCACCGGCGTCGGCGCCGTGACCAACACCGCGAAAGTCGTCCCCGGCCAGCCAGTGGCCATCTTCGGCCTCGGCGGCGTCGGGCTCAGCGTTATCATGGGGGCCAAGCTCGCCGGTGCCTATCCCATCATCGCCGTCGACACACTCCCCGCTAAATTTGACCTTGCCAAAAAGCTCGGCGCAACCCATGTCATCAATCCCACCACTGCCGATGTCATTTCGACCATCAATGACCTTACTCACGGCGGTGTCGAGTTCGCGTTCGAAGCCGTCGGGAGTGCCGCGGTCCTCGCCACCGCTTACGCCTGCGTGCGGCGCGGCGGCACCGCTGTCGCCGTTGGCCTTCCCCATCCCGACCAAAAGCTATCCATTCAAGCCGTCTCCATCGTCGCCCAGGAAAAAGGGATCCGCGGCTCCTACATGGGCTCGGCCGTCCCGCGGCGCGACCTTCCTCGTCTGATCGGCCTTTATCAGAGCGGCGCGCTTCCCGTCGACGCGCTCCTGAGCCCTTCGATCCGGCTCGAAGACATCAACATTGGCTTTGATCGCCTGGCCGACGGTTCGGCCATCCGACAATTGATCGACTTCAAATAACGCAACCCAATGAATTCGAGGAGTATTATTGTGGTTCTCGCTTCACTCACTCAAATCTCCGCCGCGCCAGTGATCACGCACGATCCGTCCGCCGATTCCGCCGCCTGCTATACTCATCTCACCGCGGCCCTCACCGATGATTCCCCCTGGGTCCGCGCTCACGCCGCCGAATTCCTCATCACACTTGGCCGTCCCGAACTCGCCCGCGCCGCTTTCGAACCCATCTCCGAAACAAAGGAACCCAAATACCGCGTCGTCGTTTGGCGCATTCTGGCCGCTGCCACGTCCGTCGCGTCCCGACGTAAGATTTATACCGACCGCATCCGCCAAGTTTTATTCGACCCATCGGGCGTCGAACAGCCGCACGCCATGGAGGCGCTCGCCAAACTCGCCGAGCCTTTCGCGACCGATGCCGAGCACCAGCAGGTCCGCGAGGTTGCCGACGCCGACGGGCCCGCGTCTCCCTTCGCGGTCTGGCGTTTATCTCAGTCCGGCGACAGTACCGCCGTCGACCGCCTGATTAAACTTCTCCGATCGTCCGACGCCATCATCCGCTCTCGCGCTGCCTACGTCCTCTCCCGACTGCAACCCCTCCCCGCTACTGCGAATGACGCAATTTCGACAGCAATAAAAGTCGAACCGATCGATTCCCCGGCTTATTCTCTCATGCAAGTCGCCCTCGGCCCCGACTCCGCGCGAAAATTGGTCCAGGACAATCACATCCCACCCGCCGGCCGTTATTTCGCTGCACTATCTCTCGCCGAGTTCGGCACCTACCACGATCACGACCTCCTTCTCCCTCTGATGCGCGACTCCGACCACGATGTTCAAATCGCCGCATCCTTCGCTCTGCTCCGTCTCGCCGGCCCGACCGCCACGTTACCCACGGCCGGCCACCTATAATTCCCCACAACCACGAAAGCGAACATCTCATGGAAACTGGACTTTTCATCGGCGGCTCATGGCGAACTGGTAAACCCCTCGACGTCACCAATAAATATTCCGGCGATTCAATCGGCTCCGTCGCCACTCCATCCTCTGCCGACATCGAAGCCGCGATCATCAGCGCGGGTCGAGGCGCAGAAGTCATGGCGGCCATGCCTGCCCATCGCCGCTGCGAGATCCTCCTGAAAACCTCCGCCCTTCTGACCCAGCGGCGCGAATCGATCGCCCGCACGATCGCCGCCGAAGCAGGCAAACCCATTAAGCAGGCCCGCGCCGAAGTTGATCGCGGCGCGACCACCTTTCAACTCGCCGGCGAGGAAGCCCGCCGTATTCACGGTGAAACGCTCGCTCTCGACGCCGTCCCGTCCGGCGAAGGATATCTCGGATTCTGGTGGCGCAGGCCCGTCGGTATTGTCGCCGCCATCACGCCTTTCAATTTCCCGCTTAACCTCGCCGCCCACAAAGTCGCCCCCGCCATTGCCTCCGGCAACGCCATCATCCTCAAACCCGCAGAGCAGACCCCCTTCACCGCCGTCCTGCTGATCGAAGCCCTCCTCGACGCCGGCCTGCCTCCCGAGGCCGTGCAACTTCTGCAAGGCGACGGCGAAATCGTCGGCGCCCCTCTCGTTGCCGACCCGCGCGTCCGCAAGATCAGTTTCACCGGCAGCGCCGCCGTCGGCCGCATCATCCTGGCGACCGCCGGCATTAAAAAAGTCACTCTCGAACTTGGCAACTCCTCCCCGGTCATCGTTGCTCCCGATGCCGACCTCGATTTTGTCGCCAAACGCTGCGCTATTGGCGCATTCGCTTACGCCGGACAGGTCTGCATCAGTGTCCAGCGCATCTTCGCCGATCGGCACATCTACGAACCTCTTGCCGAGCGCCTTGCGACTGCTTCTAAATCGCTTGTCGTCGGCGATCCGTTATCCGAACAAACTGACGTCGGCCCGATGATCGCCGAGCAGGAAGCCCACCGTGTCGAATCCTGGATCGGTGAAGCCCGGGCCGCCGGTGCCCGTATCCTCACTGGCGGAAATCGTCAGGGCTCTCTCATTCACCCCACTCTCCTCGCCGACACGCAGCCCGACATGCGCGTCATGCGCGACGAAGTCTTCGGCCCCGTCGCCAGCATCCTCGCCTTCAGCGACTTCGACGAATCCCTCCGCCAGGCCAACTCCACCAGTTACGGCTTGCAGGCCGCCGTCTTTACCCGCGACATCGACCGCGCCCTTCACGCCGTCCGAAAACTCGACTTCGGCGGTGTTATCATCAACGACATGCCCGCGTTTCGTGTCGACCACATGCCTTACGGCGGCAATAAACAAAGCGGCCTTGGTCGCGAAGGCCTCCGCTTTGCCATCGAGGACATGACCAATATTCAAATGGTGGCCATCCGCGCCAACGCGCCGTCATGACGCCTTGCGCTTACTTCTCAAACGCTTCGTCCGCCCACGCCGCAGTGGTCAGCGCGGGAGGCGGCTTATTCAGACCCGGAGCCTCAATTTTCGGTAGCGACTTTGCCAGCGCCGCCTTATAAACCGCATACGCCGGGTCGCCAGCGAGATTGCGCCATTCGTAAGGATCATTCTCGTCGTCATAAAATTCCTCATCCCCGTTGCGATATCGAATGTACCGGAAGCGATCATTACGCAGGCTGTGATTCCCCTGACCATAAGTAGACAGGACCGGTTCGCCGCGATCCTTGCGTGATCCGGAAAGAACCCCAGCGAGATTCAATCCGTCCAAGGTGTGCGTCTCCGGCGGCTTCAGCCCGCACAGCGAAACCAGCGTCGGATATATGTCGATCAGACTTACAGGCGTCATCACCTTCTGCACCGGCATGTTCGGCACCGAGATCGAAAACGGCACCCGGCATGTCTGTTCCCACAACGCGAACTTCAACCAGTGATCTTTCTCTCCGGTGTTAAATCCATTGTCGCCGGCAAAGATGACGATTGTGTCGCCGTGGTTCGGGCCATTATCCAGCGCATCTAAAACTCGGCCGATCTGCTCGTCGGCATACGCCGTGGAGGCGGAAATCGCCTGGATCGCTTTTTTCCACATCCCCGCCGCCACCACGGCGGCATGCTCGCGGCGGTTGGTGGCGATCCAACGCCCGGGCTTCGGGATATCTTCCAAATCGCCCGCTAGATATCCCGGGGGAATCGATATGGATTCAAGGGGAAACTTGTCGAAGTAACGCTGAGGCACGGTCCATGGGCCGTGCGGACGATAAAAGCCACAGATCATAAAAAACGGCTGATCATGCTTTTCTTTTAGGATGGCGATCGTCCGGTTCGCCTGCTCGGTGTCTTGCTGAAATTTCGTCGGATCATCACGGTCCCAATCGTCGGGAAGGATCCCCCATGACCAATTTTTCGTGGCCGGTCCTGGCACCTCGTGCAGCGAGCCAGGGATAATGTATTTGATCAGGTCAGAATCCAGATGGGTCACATCAGTCGGATTGTTCAGATATTTGTAATATCCCGGCGTGAAGTTGCCGATCTCGTCTTTCCCGAAAGTATTGTGGGCGATCTTGCCATATCCGATGGTCAGGTAACCGTTTTTCAGAAATAGTCCCGGGAGTGTCGTGACATTGGCAATGAATGTGCTGGCGCGGCGATACTCATCGTTGTTGTAATAGACTCCTGAACGAGTGGCATGAACGCCGGTCAAGATTGCCGTCCGTGACGAGCAGCAAATTGGCGCATCGTTGTATGCATGGCAGAACCACGACCCGCGATCCGCCAGCCGTTGCATGTTCGGCGTGTGGACGTGACTGATCTGATACACATCCGTGTAGCCAAATGGCATGTCATCAACCAGGATGATCAGCACATTTGGCCGATGTGGTGCAGGTTCCGCTGCATTGGCCCGGTTACCAAAATAAACCGCGAACACTGAAACGACCCAGAGAAATGCGATTCGTATGCCCGGCGGGAAACCAATCCATTCCAGTCGACTATGAGCCCGATCTCTTGGGCTATTTCTTCTATCCCATGCCGTGAACGGATTACCTAAATGCATAAGCACTTTTTAGCATGAAGCACGACTGAACTCGAAGAAAAAAGAGAATCTACGGGCGGAAATTCTATGTCGGGTGGCTCCGCCATGATGAATTTCTTTGTCTCCCCGTTAAATGGGGCTTGAGATAGGATCAGTCAAACAAGTGTTTTCGAGTTCGGCGATTCAAATTGGAGTCGGGATTCCACAACCCGATTCGTTTATGGTCGCGGTCGTAAGCTCGAAGACATAAGCGTGGCTTTCAGCACAATTTCGTTTCGTGGCAACACGAAGCGGCCTTCTCAGCAAGTGGTCCATACTCATCGTGTCGGCGCCACCAGACGCCGGTCTCGTTGCGTCCTTTGGGGGCGCGGTCGAGCCATTGGTACATGCCCCAAAGGCCGTCCAACCCGCGTGAGTAGGCCGAATAAGTGTGATAGATGATGCCATCCTGGAGCATGAACACGCTCATGCCCGGCCGCTCACGTGTATAGGTGGCCACGTCGGTTCCGGTCGTTGCCGCCATCTGCCCGACGGGTCCTTCGCCGCCGCTCGACTTCCACTGTTGAACAGTTTTTCCCGCAAGCGGCTCACGTGTCGGCGCCTCACGCCGATAGTTGTATTCGATTCCACCGGTGCGCTGTTGTTCTGAGGAGAACGAGACATTGAAATCGAAGTTGAAGTCGCTGCCTTGTGAGGAAGCCCAGGGAAACGTCCATCCCATCCGCCGCTGATACGCCTGCAGTTTCGCCAGCGGCGCCCGCGACACTGCCGAAAGCGTGACGTCGTGGTTCGCCAAGTGGACGGCGATGCCATCGAAGCCGTCGGCGATCGCCGAGCAGGACGGACACCCTGCCGTGTAATCCGGCCCGAACATGAAGTGGTAAATGAGAAGCTGCGATCTCCCTCTGAAGAGATCTGCCAGCGAGGCGTTCCCTTTATCACATTCGAATCGATACTCCTTATCGACTCGGACCCATGGCAGTTCCTGCCGCTTTCGCGCCAGCTCGTCGCTGCGCCGCGTGAGTTCCTTCTCTTCCTTAAGCAGCGCGACCCGGGCCGCAAGCCATTCCTCTTGACTCACTATTTGGTGTTGCATTGTTCGGGTTCCTTTTCTTGAAATAACTATTGGCTAGCAGGAAGAGCAATGATGCGATGCAAAGAAGCAGCAGCACCCAGCGCAGATAGGTTGCCGTGGTCAGCGACAGTCCGACCCCTGTCCAAAGTGCCACGTAACCCGCCAGGCAAACAGGACACTTGGGCACCAACATCAGAATGGTGCTCGGGAGAATCCATGCAAGAATCTCTCGGGATCTTCGTGTCCATGTCCGCTTTGTCCGATCGTTGGACGCATCGCAGCAGTCGCTCATGGCTATGACCTCCTGTGATTCTTACGCTCCGCCAGTTCGCCGATGCGGTTCATCCAGTATTCCCACCCTTGGTGTAAACCTTCACGATGTTCAGGTTGGATCAATCCAACGGCGCGATGGATGAACGCAAGGCGAGTCATGCCGCCCTCCGCCTTCAACCGGTACTGCACGTGATTGATCGCCGGCAATGACATCATCAGCGGACCGCAAATCTCCAAAAGCGTCGGCGGCTTAATCACCTGCACATGCCCCCACAAATGCCCGGAATTGTTTCCGAGATCGCGATACCAGCGCCCCCCTGGCCACGTCTCAATCTTCATCGGGAACGGCTTGCCGCCGGGCATCTGGCTCTCCGGCCCAAGCTGTTCCAGCACCGCTTCAAACGCGATCTCGATTAGTGCTGAAATCTCGATCTCTTTACTGATCTCGAAAGATTCAATTGACTGCCGTTCACTGGTTTCCGTTTTCATCATTGTCCCTTCGGGTTCGTTTGTTCGCGCGCTCGCTGCTCAGCACGTTGCTTGATGCGATCGAGCTGATGACTCCAGAGTTCTTCAAATGTCTTTACCCAGTCATGCACGCTTTTCAGCTTTTCGGCTTCCAGGTTGTACATACGCTGTTTGCCTTGCTTGGTGACTGCGACCACCCCGACCTTGCGCAGGACTCCAAGATGTTTCGAAACCGCCGGTTGCGGAAGCCCTAGCGCCACAACCAACGCTCCCACCGCTAATGCTCCCCGCTTCGCCAACAACTCAACAATCTGCCTCCGTCGTGGTTCGGCAATGGCATTGAATATGTCGACCCGAATCGCGCTGCGTGACATGCCATTATCATATTCCTAAATTGGAATATGTTAAGGAATATTATTTCTTCTCATGCAATTCAAATCAGTTTTTCATCTGCAGAAAGTATTCCAGCACATTCCGCGTAATGCCCGAACACCCCGCATCCACCAACACCGCCGCTGTCCACGTGATCGACCCGACCGAGAACACGGCCCCGCCGCCAGACGTTTCGTGATAAATAATTTCGGCCCCTCCCTGATCGATGTTCATGCCCCGCGCCAGCACCGACAAGCCCGTTGGCGAGGACGGAGATACTTTATCCGTCTCATGTCCTGAAGCGCCGCCCGGACAGCGTTCATGCAAGCTCTCTGTCCCAAAAACATCTCCATTTTTCAACCCGAGCCCGGCGAATATCCAGTGACTTGCATCGACTACCCGATACGGTGCCGACGTCATTGCCCCCGGATCAGTAAACACGACGCCGAGCAATTCCGCCGGCGACGATCCCATCGTCCGATGCAGTCGATTATCGATGGTTTGACCCGTCCTGGAATCCACAAACGGAAACCCCGGCCCCGCCGGCAGCCAATTCAGGCAGCGCATCGCCGACTCCCCAACGTATTCCACCTCGCAATCAATCCCATTCCCTCCAAGATACATCAATTTCCCCCCGCGCTTGAAAACCCATTCTTTCACCCGCTCATAATGCACGCGCGACCAGTATTCGGGATGCGTGCTGATCACCAGCACATCGTATTTATCCAGTTCCAATTCTCCATCATGTAGCTGTCGATCCGAATACAAATCGTACGCAAACCCTTCGCGCTCCATCCACCCCATCAAGCGCCATTCCGCCTCGGCCAGATGGCAGGGTTGACGCCCGCGGATCGGATCGGCGACTTCCGTTCCTTTTGGCACATGATTGAAAGGCTCGGGCCGGTCAAACGAGATCGCTTTATATTCCTCATCCGCGAATTGCCACACGCTTCGTAATTTGCCGTTGTATTTCCCGAGATCTTGGCGTGAATTGATGGTTGGCTGGGGCAAAAGTCCTTCGACATTGATGTAATTGCTTCTGCCGCCGAAATTATTGTACGCATTCCAAGTATTCGTCGACGCCAGCAGCGCCACCCGCGCCGTCGCTTGCCGCGGCGCGACAACCCACGGAAAACTCAGAAATTTCCCCGACAGCGTCTCCGCGTGAAAATAATATAGCCCGGATTGCTCCGGGGCGATCAATTGAAAGACGGCTGGATTAAATCCCCGGCGATTCCACTCCGCCCCCGTTAAGGTAAAATCCCCATCCGGCACAACCTGCACATTCGCCCGAGGCCCGTGCTCGTCAAACCAACCGATCGCTCGCACCATCTCCTTCTTCTTCCCATATCGCCACAACGTCACATGATAAGGCTCCGGCGAATGCACCCGTAACTCCCCCTTGTCGCCCGCCCGCACCCATTTCGGCCATACATATCCATACAGCGTGTCGGACAACATACGAAACTGCCAAGGCCGCGCGGGATCAATCGTTGTCGTCACTGTTTTGCTTCCGTAACCATCCTTCGCCAGTGTCACGCGATATTCACCCGGGGGAATATCCGCGTAGACCGCCCCGCGCGGCGACGATCGAACAATCGCCATGCTTTTCCCCTCCTGCTCAAACTCCAACGCCGCGTTGTTTAGCGCTACGTAATATTCGTCGCTGACATATCCAATCAACATGGAATAATCCCCGTCACATCGCCGTCCAGCCGCCATCAACGGGCAACACGATACCGGTTATATACGATGCTTCGTCTGACGCCAGAAACAGCGCCGCATTCGCCACTTCGCGCGTCTCTCCCTGCCTCCCGAAGAATGTATTGGACACATGATAGTCATATAACGCTTCCCCCGGCTTCGGCGAATAACCCACGCGAATTACCCCCGGACAAATCACATTCACCCGCACATTATGCTTCCCATAATCCCGCGCCGCACTCCGTCCATATCCAATCAACCCCGCCTTCACGGTCGTATACGCCGCCGATTCCGCCAGCGCCACCATCCCCTGAATCGACGACGTGATAATCACAGACCCGCGTTTCTGCTTGATCATCCAAGGCAGCGCCGCCCGTGTAAACCGTTGCGTTCCCAACAGCGTTTTATTCAAACACCCCTCCCACTCCTCATCCGTTCCATGGAGCACATCATGCCATTTACCAATATACGCCGCATTGTTGCAGAGCACGTCCACTCGCCCGAATTTGTCCGTCACCAATTTGACCGCATTTTCAATCTCCTCCAGCGAGCCTATATCTACTCGCGCAAACTCGGCGTGGCCGCCTTGCTCACGAATTCCCTGCACCGTCATCGCGCCGGCTTTCTCATCAATATCCGTCACCAGCACCCATGCCCCCTCTTCGGCAAAGCGCTGGCTGATCGCCTGCCCGATCCCATTGGCCGCCGCGCTCACGATTGCCACTTTATCCTGTAACCGCTTCATCAGTTCTTTCCTTTGGACGGCGCCAGCGCCTCAAGCTCTTCTGCGCACAGTTCCACTCCTAATCCATTCCCCGCCGGCACAAACACATGCCCGCGTTCAAACCGAATCGCTTTAGACCGCGGCTTCACCGCATAATACAACGGCCCGAGAATATCGACCGGGAATCGCGCCACGGGCACATTTGCACACGCCGCCGCCAGATGACACATCGCCGCCGTCGCCAGATCCCATTCCAGGTTCGATCCCAGATGGCATCCGATGCCCGCGTCTGCCGCCAGGTCGCAAATCTTTTTGGCTTTCAAAATCCCCCCATTTTTCCCTGGATAAATGCTGATCAAATCCGCCGCCTTTTTCGCGATCACCTGCTCCGCCTGCCACAGCGTAAAGACCGATTCATCCGCCATGATCGGCACGCCCACTCCTTGCCGCACCTTCGCCATTCCTTCGATATCCCACCGCGGCGTCGGTTGCTCCACATATTCCAACCGATAAGGCTCATAGCGCCGCGTCTCGCGGATCGCCTTCTCCACGGTCCATCCACCGTTCGCGTCCACATTCATCCGAATATTTGGCCCGACCGCCTCGCGCACGGCTTTTACGCGCGCCAGATCCTTTTCCGCATCCGGGCCTACTTTCAGCTTGATCGCGGTGAATCCCTCTTTCACCTTCCCTGCTGCGATATTCGCCGCATCGTCCGGCTCTCTCAATCCAATGCTGAACTTGATCGGGATCTTCAGCGCATTCTTTGCCCCGCCTAGCAGCTCATATATCGGCTTCCCCTGCCGCTTCCCTGCCAGATCCAACAGCGCCATCTCCACCGCGGCCTTGGTGAATGGATTATCGATGATTGAATCCATCTCCCCCACAATCCCCTGCACATCGGAAGAATCCCTCCCCACCAGCCGAGGCACATAATAATCCGCTAGCAGCCCCATCGCCCCCCCCGGCG
>DASRRR010000053.1:0-14538 GCA_035656825.1 Tepidisphaeraceae bacterium
GGGTTAGGCGCTCCGGGCGGTGGGGAGGGCGGGGTAGGCGATGCGGCCGTGGTAGATGCCGAGGAGGGTTTTGACCATGGCGCGTTCGATTTGTTCGAGGTCGCGCATGGTGAGTTCGCATTCGTCGAACTGGCCGTCGAGGAGGCGTTTGAGGGCCAGGTCGTGGACGAGAGTTTCGATGCGGTGGGCGGTCCATTCTTTCATGGCGCGGGTGGCGCTTTCGACGGCGTCGGCGAGCATGACGATCGCGACTTCTTTGGAGCGGGGTTTTGGGCCGGGGTAGCGGTATTGCATTTCGCTGACGCCGGGAGAGGAGGGGTCGGAGCGCTGGCGGGCCTGGTGGTAGAAATATTCGACGAGGGTGGTGCCGTGGTGTTGCTGGATGAAGGACATGAGGGTGGGGGGTAGGCGGCCTTCTTTGCCGAGGGCGACGCCGTCTTTAACGTGGCCGATGATGACCAGCAAGGAGATGCTGGGGGAGAGTTTGACGTGGCGGTTGACGCCGTCGAGCTGGTTTTCGACGAAGTATTCGGGTTTGTTGACCTTGCCGATGTCGTGGTAGTAAGCGCCGACGCGGCAGAGGAGGGCGTCGGCGCTGATGGCTTCGGCACCGGCTTCGGCGAGGGTGGCGACGTGCATGGAGTGGCTATAGGTGCCGGGGGCTTCGACGGCGAGACGGCGGAGGAGCGTGCGGGAAGCGTCGGCGTGTTCGAGGAGGGTCATGGCGGTGGTCATGCGGAAGAGGTGTTCCATCGGGCGGAGAAGGCCTTGGATGACGAAGCCGACGGCGACGGCACCGGCACCGACGTAGAGGCAGTTGCGCCAGATGTAGGCGGCGGGCTGGATGGGGTCGAGGGAGGTGAAGCCGGCGGCGGCGGTGGTAGCCATCATGGCGAGGCCGGCGTAGAGGCCCATTTCGATGAGGGTGGAGCGGGTGCGGACTTCGTTAAGGAGGAACGCGAGGACGAGGATGCCGACGAAGAGGACGAGGAAGAAGCCGACGTCCTGATCGAGGGCGAAGGTGACGAGCATGGCGTGGAGGGTGGCGACGGCCATGGCGAAGCGGCGGTCGTAGGCGATGCAGAGGAGCATGGCGACGAAGATCGTGGGGGCGGTGCCGAAGAGATAGAGGGGCCATTCGGCGAGCATGGACCACTGGGCGGCGAGCAGGCCGAGGATGAGCAGGCCGGCAAGGGCGAGGGCGCGTTCGTGGCGGCAGACGATGCGGGGTTGGAAGCGGGCGACGTAGGCGGCGAGGGCGATGGTTAATAGGCCGACGATGGCCATGGCACCGAGTTTGGAGCGGAACCAGGTTTCGGGCGGAAGAGAATCGAGGAAAGCCTCCTGCTCGGCTTTCATGATGGTCCATTCATATTCGCTGATCGGTTTTTCATGGTGTTTGATGACCTGATTGGCTTTGAAAATGATCTGGCCGGCGGAGGCGGGGATGCGGGCGGAGGCTTCATTTTGGCGCTGCGTGGTGGCGGCTTCGTCAAGGTCGATGGTGGGTTCGATCTGGTTGGCGGTGTAGGCGATGATGGCGTCGCGAAGCGAGGGAGGGAGCCATTTTTTGGCGGCAGGTTCGAGCTTGTCGATGAGATAGGGTGTGGGGGCAGCGGCGATAGTGCGGCTGACGTCGACGGAGCCGATCCCGGTAACGTCGATGCGCGGGGTGGCGCGGAGGACTTCTTCCTGGCGGCGGATTTCGTCTTTGCGGTCCTGGTCGGGGATGAGGATGAGGCCGCGGAGGGAGTCGATGTAGCCGCGGACGGAGTCTTCGTAAGTTTTGCGGGTGGATTCCTCGCGGGCACCGGCTAATTCCGTCAGGGCGTCCTGAGTGAGTTGGGATTGCGTGTTGATGGCATCGTTGCGGAACAGCGAGCGGACGGATTCGGGAGTTTCGTCGACTGTGCGGGCGGCCATGCGGTCGGGGAGCTCGAGGAGTTTTCCTTGCAGGCGTTCCCAGGCTTTGGGGTGTTCTTTGTAAATGCGGATGATCATTTCACGCGCATCCTGGCGGGCGCGGAGGAGTTGGTCTTTGTCGAGGTAAGTGAAGTCGACGCGGCTGACGATGTCCTGGGCGACATGCTGGCCGGGACGGTAGGGGAGGACTTCCTGGCGGAGGAGCATCAGGCCGGCGGTGACGATGAAGAAGCCGAGGGCGATGACGAGGGAGACGGCGACGCCGTCGCCGCGGGCGATGCAGGTGAGGCGGGAGCGCAGGTCGGGTTGTTTTTTTCGGACCTCGGCTCGCCGTGAATCTCCGGTGCGGAACCACATCATCGTCGACACATCCTGACGGGGTTACTTCTTGTGGTGCTCGTAGGCTTCGACAATGCTCTGGACGAGGCGGTGGCGGACGATGTCCTCCTTGGCGAGTTCGACCATGGCGATGCCTTTGACGCCTTTGAGCTTATCGCGAGCGTCGACCAGGCCGCTGCGTGTGCCGTCGGGGAGGTCGAGCTGAGTGGCGTCGCCGGTGACGATCATTTTGGAATCATGGCCGAGGCGGGTGAGGAACATGAGCATTTGCGAGGTCGTGGTGTTCTGGGCTTCGTCGAGGATGATGACGGCGTCGTTGAGGGTTCGGCCGCGCATGAAGGCGAGGGGGACGACTTCGATGACGTCGTTGACCATGAAGCGTTTGACCTGCTCGAAGTCCATCATGTCGTGGAGGGCGTCGAAGAGGGGTCGGAGGTAGGGGTTTACTTTGGCCTGGAGGTCGCCGGGGAGGAAGCCGAGGCGTTCACCGGCTTCGACGGCGGGGCGGGCGAGGACGATGCGCTTGGCTTTGCCTTGTTTGAGGATGGAGGCGGCGGCGGCGACGGCGAGGTAGGTTTTGCCGGTGCCGGCGGGGCCGAGGCAGAAGGTGAGGTCATGGGAGCTGATGGCTTCGAGGTAGCGTTTCTGGCCTTCGGTTTTGGGGCGGATGGCGCGGCCCTTGGTGTAGATTTCGATTTCGTCGGCGGAGCGCTCGCGCATTTCATCGCGGGCATGACCGATGGCAGAGCCGACGTCGTCGACACTGAGCCAATCCTGGCGGCGGAGTTTCTTTTGGAGATTTTCGAGGACGGCGGCGGCTTTGGAGACGGAGTCGGGTTCGCCGGCGAGACGGAGTTCTTCGTCGCGGGAGACGATGGTGATGCCGAAGGTGTCGCGGATCATGCGGAGGTAACGATCGGAGGCTCCGAAGAGGGCTAGTTTTTTGTCCGGTTGTTCGAGTGCAATGCTAAGGTTCAAATGCGTTTGCCCGTGGTTGAGTTTTTGATGGTACGGAATCCGGGTCTTCGCAGGGCTCAGACGCCGGCGTTGTTGGATTCATTATATGACACAAAGAGGGGGTGGGTCGATGATGAAAGTGGGATTGTAAGCCTTTTCACCAGGGCAATTTGTGAACATAGTGGAAGAGGCTGAATAATAAATAGGCGAACGGGGAGGCGAAGAGAGGGCTGTCGATGACGTCGAGGATGCCGCCGAAACCGGGGATGAGTCGGCTGGAGTCTTTGACTTCGGCGTCGCGTTTCATGAGGCTTTCGAGGAGGTCGCCGGCTTGGCCGATGCCGCCGATGACGACGCCGAAGATGGACCCTTGCCACCAGAGAAAGTTGTTGATGCCGACGGCAAAGGCGGTGCCGACGAGTCCGGAGACGAACATGCCGCAGGCGAGGCCTTCCCAGGTTTTGCCGGGGCTGAGCCAGGGGATGAGTTTGTGTCGGCCGAGAGCGCGGCCGCCGAAGTAAGCGCCGATGTCGGTGGATTTGACGACGAGGAGGATCATGAGGACGACGAGGGTGGTGCCTTCGACGTTGGCGGCGCGTTTGACGCGGAGCGCCATGAGGAACCAGGCGAGGCCGCCGAGGTAGAGGGTGGCCAGGACGGTGCCGGCCATGAGGAGGATGGCTTCTTCAGTTTTTTTGCCCCAGGCACGGCGGAGGGCGGCGGAGATCATGACGAAGGTGATGATGAACGCGAGGGAGGAGGCGGCGATGCGTTCAAACCAGGGGAATTGGGTGAGGAAGGCGTGGATGATGAGGAGCCAGCACCCGGCGCCGGAGACGGTGCGGTAGGGGCGGACACGTTCGGCGGCGAAGAGGGCGGCGAGTTCAGTGACGGCGATGGGGGCGACGAAGAGGAGAAGTGCGAGCAGGCCGATGCCGCCGACGCCGTAGGGGAGTTCGGGGGAACGGGTCCAGCGCTGGGCGGCGTGGTCGAACCAGAGGCCGGCGACCATGAAGGCCATCATCATGGAGCCATACTTCAAGCGGTTCTTCAGGGATTGTTCCATAGTATTCCGGGGCCGATGCGATTTTCACCATCGACCGCATGTTGCCAGCGCTGTTAGATAGCTCTTTAAGGTATCAGATGCAACCGAAAGGAGTCATGGTGTTGAGTTGGCGTTTGAGGGGTCTGGTCTGCGGGATGATGGGGATTGTGGGCGCGGGGTGTGCTGTACAGCAGGTGGAAGATCGAATTGATTATGAAAGAAACAATGTTGTCCGGATCGAAAGGGTGCTCAAGGCAGGGGATTATGGGCTTTATACGGCAGCAGATATCAACCCGCAGGTCGTGCGGCATCTTAATGCGGGGGATCGTATTGGATTTGTAAAGAAAAGTGATGGGACCGTAGAGGCGGTGGCGGGAGATTATGCATCAAAGCTGAATGCGAAGGCGTATTGGAAGTATTACGGCAATCGGTAGGGGCCTATTTTGACAGCCCGCCGAAACGGCGGTTGCGGGCGGCGAAGGAGCGGATGGCGTCGTGGAGGTCTTTGGTGCCGAAGTCGGGCCAGAGGACGTTGCTGACGTAGAGTTCGGCGTAGCTGATTTGCCAGAGGAGGTAATTGCTGATGCGCATTTCGCCGGCGGTGCGGATGAGGAGGTCGGGGTCGGGCATGCCGGCGGTGTAGAGGTGGTCTGAGATGAGTTGTTCGGTGATGTCGCGCGGGTCGAGTTGGCCGGATTTGGCTTTGGCGGCGATGGTGCGGATGGCGTCGATGATTTCCGTGCGGCTGCCGTAGTTAAGGGCGAGGACGAGAGTCAGGCCGGTGTTGGATTGGGTTTGTTCGAGAGTGATGTTCATTTCTTCGAGGACGGGTTCGGGGAGGCCTTCGAGGCGGCCGATCTGGCGGAAGCGGATGTTGTTTTCCATCATGGTGGCGCGTTCCTGGCGCAGATAGTCGACGTACATCTGCATGAGGAAGCCGACTTCCTGGATGGGGCGTTTCCAGTTTTCGACAGAGAAAGAGTAGAGGGTGAGGAAATCGGGGCCGGCGAAATTTTTTCGGAGGCGGGCGCATTCGGTGACGATTGTGCGGACGGTGGTAGCGCCCTGGGCGTGGCCGCGGATGCGTTCGAGCCCGCGGTTGACGGCCCAGCGGCCGTTGCCGTCCATGATGATGGCGATGTGGCGGGGGAAGCGGTCGAGGGGGATGTCGGAGAGAATGGAACTCATGCGGCCTCTTCTTCGTGGAGAAGATGATATTCGTAAGCGTCGACGAGGGCTTGCCAGCTTGCGTCGATGATGTTTTCGCTGACGCCGATGGTGCCGAAGAGGTCGCTGGTGCCGTTGGATTTTTCGCGGCGGCATTCGATGACGACGCGGACTTTGGCGGCGGTTTCGGCCTTGGAGTTGATGACGCGTACTTTGTAATCGGTCAGATGGACGCGATTGATGGCAGGGTAATGTGAGGCGAGGGCTTTGCGGAGGGCGGCGTCGAGGGCGTTGACGGGGCCGTCGCCTTCGGCGACACGGTGTTCGACGGTGGTGCCGACGTGGATTTTGACGGTGGCTTCGGAGATGGTATTTCCATCGGCGGATTTGAGGACGCTGGCGCGGTAGTGATCTAGCTTGAAGAATGGGTGGTAGCGGTTGATTTGTTTGCGGACGAGGAGTTCGAAGCTGGCTTCGGCGACTTCGAAGTGATAGCCGGCGTTTTCGAGTTCCTGGACCTGGTTGAGGACGGCGCGGAGGGCTTCTTTGTTGTTTTCGATGTCGAATTTTTTGCCGGCTTTGGTGGCGATGTTGGAGACGCCGGACATTTCGCTGACGAGGATTTTGCGGGTGTTGCCGACGGATTCGGGGGAGACGTGTTCGTAGGTGCTGGCGTCTTTCTGGACGGCGTGGACGTGCATGCCTCCCTTGTGGGCGAAGGCGCTGGAGCCGACGTAGGGCTGGCCGTTGTTGAGCTGCATATTGGCGATTTCGTAGACGTAGCGACTGGCTTCGGTGAGGCGCTGGACGGTGCCGGGGCGGAGGCAGTCGAGTTGGTATTTGAACTGGAGGTTGGCGATGAGGGTGGTGAGGTCCATGTTGCCGCAGCGTTCACCGACGCCGTTCATGGTTCCCTGGGCGTGGTTGGCGCCGGCGCGGATACCGGCGAGGGCGTTGGCGACGGCGAGGCCACCGTCGTTGTGGGTGTGGACGCCGATGGTGGTGCTGGAGTGCTTCTTCACTGCTTCGACGGCTTCGGCGATGAATTCGGGGAGGTTGCCGCCGTTGGTGTCGCAGAGGCAGAGGACCGAGGCGCCGGCTTCTTGCGCGGTGGCGAGGGTCTGGAGGGCGTATTCGCGATTGGAGCGGAAGGTGTCGAAGAAATGTTCGGCGTCGTAGATGACCTGGCGGCCGGCGGAGCGCATGAGGCGAAGAGAGTCGCTGATCATTTGCAGGTTTTCTTCGAGCGTGATGTTGAGGACGGTGCGGACCTGGTAGTCGCTGGTTTTGCCGACGATGGTGACCGCGGGGGTTTCGGCGGCCAGGAGGGAGCGCATGCCGGGGTCTTCTTCGGCTTTGACGCCGCGGCGGCGGGTCATGCCGAAGGCGGAGACTTTGGCTTTGAGTTTGAGCTCGCGGACGTCACGGAAGAATTGTTCATCCTTGGGGTTGGAGAGGGGGAAGCCGCCTTCGATGTAGTCGACGCCGAGTTCGTCGAGTTTTTGGGCGATGAGGAGTTTGTCCTGGAGGGAGAGGTTGAAGCCTTCACCCTGGGTGCCGTCGCGGAGGGTGGTGTCGTAGATTTCGATGCGGCGAGTGGTGGTGGTCATATTTAGCCTGCTGGAGTACGGGAAACAATTAAAGGAAAACGCCCTGCCGTTGTCGGGCAGGGCGTTTCAAATCCAAGTCATCTGGAGCGAACGATGAGCCCTACCCGCGTTGTCGTGGGGTAATAATAATGGGGGCAATCGTAATGATTCGCTTCATGTGCGATTCATTATAGCGTGGTTTTTGGAGATCGCAACCGGTCGGCTTGAAGGTTGTGGGGAGTGCGGCGATACTTGATGGACTTAGGAATCTCCTTAGGAGCAAGCAACGTGAAGTTGATGAATTCGGCTGTGATTGCGTCTGCCGCTGCTATTGTGGTTGCGGGAATGATAGCGGGGTGTGAGCCGGCGAATCGACCGGCGACGCGCCCGAGCGAGAAGGTGACGATGCCTGCGACGCGGGCAGCGGAGGAGAAGAAGCCGGCGCCGGCAGTGGTGGTGCCGACGAGTCAGCCGGCGGTGGCGATGATTAATGGGAGGCCGATCACGCGTGCGGATTTGGAACAGCCGCTGATTGATGCGTATGGACTAAATGTGCTGATGAATCTGGCGCTGCGAGAGACGGCCAGGCAAGAGGCGGAGCAGGCGAAGGTGACGGCGACACAGGCGGATTTTGATGCCGAGCGCGAGATCACGATGAAGGGGATGTTCAAGGACGCCGAGGTGAAGGATTATGATCGGCTGCTGGACCAGTTTTTGGCGCAGCAGCGGATCAGCCGGCCGGAGTTTGATCTGGTCATAGAGACCAATGCGTATCTGCGCAAGATCGCCGAGCCGATGTTGAAGGGGAAGATAACGGATGAGAGTTTGCAGCAGGCGTTCCGGGCGTTGTATGGGGAGAACGTCGAGGTGCGGGACATTCAACTGGCGAATCTGCAGGAGGTCGCGGTGGTGCGGCAGCGGTTGGATTCGGGGGAGTCGTTTGAGAAGGTGGCGCGGGAGATGAGCCGTGATCCGCGGACCAAGGCGTCCGGGGGATTATTGCCGCCGTTCAGCCGGGAGATCACGAATTTATCGCAGGCATTTAAGGACGCGGCGTTTTCGCTGAAGGAGCCGGGGGAGATTTCAGATCCGATTCAGACCGGGGATTCGTTTCATCTGATTCAATTGGTGCAGAAGATCGCGCCCAAGGCAGTGAAGTATGAGGATGTGAAGGACAGCGTTCGCAAAGAACTGTATGACCGGCTGATGTATGCGACGATTACCGAGCTGCGGAAGGAACTAGCGCGGGCGACGATCCAGGCGATGGATATTCGCGATCCGAGTTTGAAGAAGCAGTTTGTGGAGCGGCAGGAGAAGCAGCAGGCGCAGGAGCGGGATCGGGCAAGCGCGCGGCTGGAAGGGGAGCAGGAGCGGAAGGAATTGAGTGCGCGGCAGACGATTCCTGTGCCGGCGACGACCAATGCGGTGACGCCGGCGACGGGTACGGAGGCGCGTGAACGGCCGCCAGCTACGAAGTCCGGTCCTTAGCGCTGGCGGCGCTGACGGCCGGACGGATGGGGGATGTTCGCGCATTTTATAGAATTCACGACGGTTTTTCGAAGGCTGCGGGTGTCAGGACACGCGGCGTTCGTTTATTGATTTGGGAAAAATTATGAGCCAGCAACAGCCGTTTAAGATTGATGTGTCGCCGCGGATTATGCGGTTGCCTCCTTATTTATTTGGGCGCATCAATAAAATGAAGTATGAGAAGCGAGTGAAGGGGATTGATATTATTGATCTGGGGATGGGGAATCCGACCGACCCGACGCCTGCGTGCGTGGTGGAGAAGCTGACCGAGGCGGCGATTGATCCGCGCAACCATCGGTACAGCGTAAGCAATGGGATCGGGGGGCTGCGCAAGGAGATCGTCCGAAAATATAAGACGAAGTATCATGTGGAACTGGATGCCGAGACGGAGGTGATCGCGACGATCGGATCTAAGGAGGGATTTAGCCATTTGTGTTTGGCGATGCTTGGGCCGGGGGATACGGTAGTGGTGGGGGACCCGGCGTTTCCGATTCATATTTATGCGCCGGCAATGGCGGGGGCGAATGTGATCCGGGTGCCGCTGGGGAATGATGAGGCGTTTTTGGATCGGGTGGAGAAGGTGTTTGCGGGGCTGTATCCGAAGCCGAAGCTGCTGATTTTGAACTATCCGCATAATCCGACGTCGATGACGGTGGATGCCGCGTTCTGGGAGAAGGCGATCGAGGTCTGCCGACGGCATGGAGTGATGATCATTTCGGATTTTGCGTATGGGGAGATCAATTTTGACGGGTATAAGGCGCCGTCGTTTTTGAGTACGCCGGGGGCGAAGGAGATCGGCGTGGAGTTCACGACGATGTCGAAGAGCTACAACATGGCTGGCTGGCGCTGCGGGTTTTGCGCGGGAAACAGCGAGATGATCAAGGCGCTGGCGACGATCAAGGGGTATTATGACTATGGGATGTTTGCGCCGATTCAGATTGCGAGCGTGATTGCGATGCGCGAGTGCCGGCAGGTGCCGGAGGAGCAGTCGAAGATTTATCAGGAGCGACGGGATGTCGTGTGTCACTGGCTGGACAAGATCGGGTGGACGTATGAGACGCCGCGGGCGTCGATGTTTGTCTGGGCGAAGATCAATCCGGCGCACTTTAAGAAGAACGAAGATACGATTGAGTTTTGTTTGCGGATGATGGATGACGCGGAAGTGGCGTTGTCGCCGGGGCGGGCGTTTGGGGAGAACGGGGAAGGGTTTGTGCGGATCGCGCTGGTGGAAAATGAGCAGCGATTGCGCCAGGCGATGCGGAACATGGAGAGGGCGCTGATGCCGGCGAAGGTGAAGAAAAAGGGAAGAGCGGTGAAGGGGTAGGTTTGTGAGAATGGGCTGGTCATTCCCCGCCCGCTGCCCAGTCGCCAAATATGTAATCCTTCTTGGCAGCACCGCTGTGACATTGAATGCATGAATTCATTTTGCCGCTTTCGATTTTGTCGGGACTTTCGAAATAAAAGTATTCCCAATCGCCGTGATCTGGATCGTACCCTGGCGATCTCTTAATCATTCCGCCGACGCCGTCATTGGCTTTGACTTTCTGATTGGGTTGATTCGAGGTCAGATACTCCATCGCTCTTTTCTCTTTAATAACGATCGAGCCAACCGGATACGTCGCGTTCGGCTTGCCGAATGTATCTGCGGCTGCATCATTCATAAAAATGCTTACCCGAGTATGCGCATGCGGACCAGAAACTTGACGCGCCGCGTCAACATCGGATTGCGATATCCCGCGACATAACATGGCAAGTCCAGCATCGACTAAAACAGGTTTTTTCGTCATTCGCCGCAGCGATTGATACTTGCTGGCAACCTGTTGGACCTCTGGTTGCGCCGGAGCTGTGTTCGCAGATTTCGCTGTTTCATCTGACGGCGCACATCCGGCCAACAGAATGCTCGCGAAAATATAGGTAGGGATTCGCATGGCGATCGATTCGCTGGCAATCAGCTTACCCGACACCTGCCAACATCTCATCTACCCGCACAAACCTGTATCCCCGGGCCTTGAGCTCGTCCACCATCGGCTGTAACAGCAAAAACATCTTGTCCTTCCGATCCGCGCCCACATGCAACAGAAGCAAATAGCCGTTCAGCCCGTGCGGGTCCTTTTTTTCATACGCCAAAATATCGTCCATGATCTGCTGTGAGGATACGAATCGCTTTTCCGTTTCAGGCATGTAATCGCGGTTTGATCCGCTGCCGGGCGAGAAATTGAATATCGTGACGCCCATTTCGTGAGCCCACTTCACCTGATCGGCATTAAACCACTCATAAGGCGGAATAAAATAGACCGGTCCCGACGCCAGCGCGCCTAAATGTTTCAAATCCGAAATATTCTTCCCCAAATCCGTCTTAAATTCATTCTCCGTCACCAGCGTCTTTTCTCGATCATCCCAAGGACAATACAACGGATGTTTATCTGAGTGTGGGCCGACATAGTGCCCTTCGGCGACGGCGCGTTTCAAACCCTCCACTAACTCCGGCTTTCGTAAATAATCCCCGGTGACAAAAAATCCCGCCTTAATCCCTTCCTTCTTCAAGACATCCAAAACATGTCCTGTTCCCTCCCCAAAATCCCCGCCGGTAAAAATCAGAGAAATGCTCTTTTTTGTTAAATCTCCCCGCACAATCCCGCCGTGATCCAAAGTAAACCTTTCCATCGTCGTCTCTCCCGAATATCCCAGCGAACAGATCAAGCCGACCACGGATGTCGCCCACCAAAATCGCTTCATTTCAATATTCTATCTCCGGCTCAATCTCCCGGATATACTTCTATCGTGCTCACCCTTCTGGTTCTACAAGGCCCGGACAAAGGCCGCCGATACGAATTGCCCGACGCGCCAGCATTGCTGGGGCGCGAGTCACGTCAGCTTCCTCTCTCGGACCAGACCGTCTCCCGCAGACACTGCGAACTGCACCCGCACGACGGCTCTTGGATTCTCCACGACCTCGGTTCCTCGAACGGCACCTACGTCAACGGCCAGCGCGTCACCGCCCGTTACGACCTCAAACTCGGCGACCAGATCCGCATTGGCCGCACGCTGATGGTCTTTGGCGCTCAGCCCGGGGTTCATTCCATGCACTCGTCCAACGTATCGTTGGCCGGCGAAGACGCCATGGACTCGGCGATCATGCACACGATTCCGTCCAATGAAGACTCGATGGTCCTGGCGGTCCCGGAGCCTGCTGCAGCCGCCGTCTCGAATCTGCGCATTCTTTACCAGCTCTCGGCGGCGCTTGGCACTTCGTTCGACGTGGAACATGTGCTCGATATCATCATGGACCTCTGTTTCGAACACGTCAAAGCCGACCGAGGCATCATCTTCCTCTTCGACGAAAAGCGCGCCGAACTCACCCCGCGCGTCGCCCGCATCCGCGAAGAGACCGCTCACTCCAAAGACAAGGAATCTGCCGCCAAGGGCACGCCCATCGCCGTCGACTCCGAACGCATCCACGCGTCCCGCACCATCGTCAACCACGTCGTCGATACCGGCGAAGGCGTCCTGTCCTCTAACGCGATGGCCGACCGCCGCTTCTCCAAAGGCAAATCCATCCACAACCTCGGCATCCGCTCCGCCCTCTGCGTCCCCATCAAAGCCAAACGCCTCGACGACCGTGAAGGGGACGAAGTCATCGGCGTCATCTACATCGACTCCTCCGTCAAAAATTACACCTACTCCACCGACCAGCTCCGCCTCCTCTCCGCCATCGGCGTGCAGGCGGGCCTGGCCATCCAAAACGCCCGCCTCTACCAAGCCGGCCTGCAAGCCGAGCGCATGGCCGCCGTCGGCGAAACCACCGCCGCCCTTTCCCACTCCATCAAAAATATCCTCCAGGCCCTCCGCGGCGGCGCCGACGTCGTCGAAATGGGCCTCAAATCCTCCAACGTCTCCCAAGCGCAAAAAGGCTGGGGCATCGTCGACCGCAATCTCAACAAAATCTATGGCCTAACGCTCAACCTCCTGGCTTACTCGCGCCCGCGCGAACCCAACTTCGAACTCGCCAACCTCAGAAAAGTCATTGACGAGTGCCTCGAGCTCATCGCCGCCAACGCCGCCGAAAAAGCCGTCATGGCCGTCGCCGACGTCGACCGCGACCTTCCTCCCATTCCCATCGACCCCGACGGCATCCACCAGGTCCTCATCAACCTCCTCTCCAACGCCCTCGACGCCGTCGAACCTCATCATCATGGCCTGATCAAAGTCGCCGCCCGCTTCGACCCCGACACCAAACAAGCCGTCATCGAAGTCATCGACAACGGCTCCGGCATCCCCGCCACCATGATGAAACACATGTTCGAACTCTTCCACTCCACCAAAGGCAACCGCGGCACCGGCCTCGGCCTCGCCGTCGCCAAAAAAATCGTCGAAGAACACGAAGGCTCCATCTCCGTCCGCTCCAGCCCCTCTGAAGGCACCACCTTCACCGTCCGCCTTCCCGCCCACCAAGCCACCTTCTCCGACTCCGGCCAAACCCACGGCCCCCCCCGCTGACCCCATGACGCCCCGCTACAAAGCCGAGCCGGGCCGTCCCCGGCCCGTCTTCTCCCTACCCACTCCCACTCGCTATAATCCCCCCATGCCCATCTACGAATACACCTGCGACTCCTGCCACCAAACCTTCGACCAGCTCACCCGCTCCATGACCACCGACACCAAGGTGAGGTGCCCCACCTGCAACAGCCCCAAAACCACCCGCAAGATGAGCCTCTTCGCCGTCTCCACAGAATCCCCCAAACCCTCCACCCCCCAATCCGGCGGCTGCGGTCGCTGCGGCGGCCCGAACCCCTGTTCCATGGACTAAACGAAATGCCCACCGACCGCGGTCGGTGGGCATTCTAATGGAGCCACGGAGATTCGAACTCCGATATCGACCTTGCAAAGGTCGTGTCCTGCCGTTGAACGATGGCCCCGAATGGCCCAATACTCTACCGCCTGCCTATCCTCCCGACAAGTTCACCGCGTATCCGCCACGCGCCCCACCGACAACCCCACCTCCGAAATCGCAATCCCCGGCTCGCTCAACCGAATCTCCAGTTTCCCATTCCTTAGCACCCCCTCCGGTATCGCAAAACTCCGCGTCACCCACCACTCCTTCTTCTCCGTCACCGCCGGTCCGGTCCGCACAAACTCCCCCACCTCCCGCCCATTCACCATCATCTTCTTCCTCCCCCCCGCCGGCCCTTCCGTTAACCGCACCACCAGCCACCGATACCCCCGATCCACAAAATCATCCCGCGCAATCATCCCCGGCTCAGCAAAACTCGCCCGCCACATCTCTCCCCCATCCTCCGCCGCCGCCGTCCACCCGCTCAACCTCCAACCCCGCTCCACCGATTCCCGCCCCAGATGGACCACCTCAAATGCCTTCCCCGTCCGCGCCAGCTCCCCGTCCAACACCGTCGGCTGCGCCGCATAAGCCAATCGACCATTAAATCGATTGAACAAAATCTTCGTCGCCTCCTCCGCCCGCGGGTCCACCGGATGTGGGACAACATCATAAATCCCATACACCCGCGCCCAATAGCTTCGCATCAACCCCCGCGCGTCCAGCGCCTCCAGCCGCTTCGCCACCTCCCGCAACTCCGCCTTCTTCGGAAACTCCCCCGGCTCATTCAACAAACTCTCCGCCTCCTCCAGCGACACCAACCCCTTATGCCCCGCTCCAATCTTCCCCGACGCCATCGCCAGCGGCTTCATCTCCTCGAGCGTCAGCTCCACCGTCGCCAGCTTCTCAAATAAATCCGCGAAAAACAGCAGATCCCCCCGATGCTCCCTCATCCCCGTCGCCAGCGGCAACCGCGACTCCCCCCGCGGATCAATCCGCTCCAGCAACCCCTTCAACTCCGCCATCCTCTGCTTCAACCTCCCCGGCGAATACTTAAACGACGGATAAAACCCCCAATCCGGCACCACCTCAAACTCCTCCATCAACGGCCCGATCTTCGCCAGCTCCTCCCCATAAGTAATCCGCCCAAAATCCTCCAT
>DASRRR010000054.1:0-42266 GCA_035656825.1 Tepidisphaeraceae bacterium
CTCGTCGTCCCATCAACAACCCCGCCAATCCCATCCCCGCCAACCCCACCGTCGCCGGTTCCGGCACCGGCAGCACGGTCACCGTCGCCGACATCCCTCCCGCCGTCCCATCTCCATTATCAAACCCATGGATCGAGCAGAAATAGTTAAACGTCCCCGCCACATCGAACACATGGGTAAAATCTCCCGACGACTTCACCCCCGAATTAAACGGGTCCGCGCTTCCCGCTACCGACGTCACCGTATGCGTCCCGCTGACCCAATCCCACTCCACCGTATCTCCGATGTGAATCGTGACATTGGTGCTAAAGCTAAAATTCGCCACATTCACATGCACCGTTGTCGGGGCCGACAAATCCGGCACCACCAAATTCGCCAGCGGCGACGCCATCGCCCCATCCGAAGCTTTCTCTCCACTTCCGCCGCACCCGCAAACCTCGCCGCACTGGCAACTTCCTCCATTCGAGCAATCACACGCCGCTGCGAATGAACTGATCCCCAATACACAAGTCAAAGCCATCAATGCTCGAAACATGAAGTGCTCCCTTCCATATAAAGATGATCCGCGCACCCACGCGCAGCCTCTCTTCCAACCCGGGTCCTTCCCCCGATATTCCTGAATAATTTTTTATCCGCCCACGGTTTCCGTCGTCAGCCGCGTCGTGTTCCCCTCCCGCCGCCCCGCCCACCTCACCGCCCGCAAATTAAACTCCCCTCCCGTCGCCCCCTGCAAATCCTTAGGCATCCTTTCCCACGCCGGAAACTGACACCCCACGATCCTCCCTTTACCCAACTCCCCCACATACACCGGATAAAACACCCACTGCGCATTTCCCCGCGTCTCAAACTTCACAAACCCTTCCATATCTTTCACCCGAATCAGCGGCGTCATCCCCTCCGCCAATTCCCCCCAGCTCCCGTTCGGCGTAATCATCACGCTCGTCCCCTTCGTCAGCGTCCCCAAAATCGGACTCTCCCCCACCACCTCACACTCCATCGGCTTCGGGTTATACCCAAAACTCGAATACCGAAACCCGCTCAACCTCGATACCTCCTCCCCGCTTCCCGGCTCCATGCACCCCAGCCCATCCCGTATGAACAACCCCGTCCCATTTCTCACCGCTTCTTCAATCGCCGCCCGCGCGTCATCCTTCAGCAACCAAATCCGCGGCGCCACAATCACATCGAGCTTCTTCAGCCCCTCCACATCTGTCACCACCACTGGCTTCTTCCCCTTGAAATACACCCCCAGCACCTTCGCCTGATTCGCATCCCCCTCACTCCCCCCCTCCACCACCGGCACCACATCCAGCCCATGATGCAACAAATCCCCCGTCATCTGACAACTATACCCCACCTGATCCCCCGTAAATTTGCTCAAATACACGCCCACCCGCATCTCATATTTTTCCACCGTCGGCCGAGTCGCCAATCCCGTTTTCAAAACTCTCCCCACCTCTTTTTTCTCCTCGTTTCCAAACATCCTCATGCCCACGAGCCCACACACCAGGAGAATAAGGACAATGAAGATGCCCGCCAGCCTCTTACGATTCACGCTACTCTCCGTCGAAGAATCGCCGCGAATTTAAGGAGTATTGCCAGGGTATTCAACTGAAATTGGAGTGATTTAGCGGAAGAGTAGAGTGAGATGGGGCCAGAAAATCAGCGTGCCGATCACCGCGGCAGAAAAAGCCGTAAGAAGCACCGCGCCGGCGGCGACATCCTTGGCGTCGCGGATCAGCGGGTGAAAATCCGTGGTGATCGCGTTGGCAAGAAATTCGACCGCGGTGTTGAACGCCTCCGCTGCCCAGACCAGAGAAATGGCGAGAATAATCCAGCACCAGTCGGCCCGGGAAAGATGGAGAAGAAATGAGGCGGTCACAACGAAAACCGTCGCAACCGCATGAAGCCAGGCATTGTGCTGACAGCGGAGCATGCGGCGCAAACCCGCAAAAGCGTAGCGAAAACTGCGCAGCCGAGCGGCCAATTGGAAGGGTTCGCGTGGGGTGGTCATGGGATGGATGTTAAATGCGAGGAGAAAGAAGGTGTACAGCTACAGCTTTATTTGAACAGGTTAGGAATCGTGATGCGTAGGCCGGGCAGAGGAGGAGTGGCAGGGGAGTAAGGGATGGAGGCAGCGTGAGCGGGGAGATCAAGACGGGTAGTGAGGGATTGCCAGAAATGGGCGGCGGGAGTGTTAAGCGGGAGCCAGGCGAGTTCGCAGATGCCGGGGTATTGGCGGAAAATTTGCGAGGCTGCGGCGGAACCTAGGCCGGTGCGGCGGTAGCGGTTGAGGATGAAGAAGTCTTCAATGCGGTAGTCAACGTCGGGCGATGCGTGAGGAGGCTTGGTGATCATGGCAAAGCCGACCGGGGCGGAGTCGTGGCGGATGAGGTGGGGGAAGAGGCAGGCGGGTTTGGTCCACCAGATGTCGAGATCAGATAGAGAAGCATCGTGGGTGGTGAGGAGGGGGTCGTCGGACAGGAGGCCTTCGGGATTGAGGGAGTCGGGGAGGTAGGGGGAGAGGTCGTAGCGGTAGAAGAGAAAGAGGTTTTTGAGCAACAGACGGTCATCGGCGGATGCAGGGCAGAGAGTAGGCATGGATGATGAAGGATAGCAAGATGCGATGGGCAGGAACATCAAATCGATATAGGAGAATGATTAATGACAGAATCCGAATGATCGATTGGCAGTAACACAGGAAAGCGCGAGAAGGGCAGCGTGAAATGGCATGGGGGAAAGTGGACATCAGCGGCGAGACGGATACATTTGCAGGGCTAAACACTGGATTAAGAAACTATGCCAAAGCGGACGGACATTCACACGATTTTGATTATTGGGTCGGGGCCGATTGTGATCGGGCAAGGGTGTGAGTTTGATTATTCGGGGGTGCAGGCCTGTCGGGCGCTGCGCGAAGAGGGGTATCGGGTCGTTTTGATCAATTCCAATCCGGCGACCATCATGACCGATCCGGAATTTGCGGATGCGACGTATGTGGAGCCGATCACGCCGGAGGGGGTAGAGAAGATCCTTGCGTTTGAGAAAGCCCGGGGGATGCCGATTGATGCGCTGCTCCCCACGCTGGGCGGGCAGACCGGGCTCAATACCGGGATGGCATGCTTCGATCGGGGGATTCTGAAGAAGTATGGCGTGAAAATGATCGGGGCCGATCGCGATGCGATTCATCGCGGCGAAGACCGGCAGGTCTTCAAAGACCTTATGATCCAGATCGGGCTCAAGGTCCCGCGCTCGGGCGTCGTGCATAACATGGCCGATGCGCGGAAAGTGCTGGAAGAGATCGGCCTGCCGCTGATTATTCGGCCGGCGTTTACCCTCGGCGGCACCGGGGGCGGGATCGCGTACAACGTCGAGGAATTTGAGACGATCGTGCAGCGGGGGATCGATGCGTCGCCAGTCAATGAGGTGCTGATCGAACAGTCGGTGATCGGGTGGAAAGAGTACGAGATGGAGGTGATGCGCGACAAAAATGACAACGTCGTGATCATCTGCTCGATTGAGAATATCGACGCGATGGGCGTGCATACCGGCGACAGCATCACCGTGGCGCCAATCCAAACGCTGACGGATAAGGAATATCAGCGCATGCGCGATGCCTCGATCGCAGTCATCCGCGCCGTAGGCGTTGAAACCGGCGGATCAAATATTCAGTTCGGCATCAATCCCGACAACGGGGACATGATCGTCATCGAGATGAATCCGCGCGTCTCGCGGTCATCCGCTTTAGCGTCCAAAGCGACGGGATATCCAATCGCAAAATTGGCGGCGAAATTAGCCGTCGGATATACGCTGGATGAGCTTCCCAATTACATCACAACGGATAAAAAGAAGGGGCTATACACCAGCGCCTGTTTCGAGCCGACGATTGATTACTGCGTGGTGAAGATTCCGCGATGGACGTTTGAGAAATTTCCGGATGCCGATGAGGTGCTGACGACGCAGATGAAGAGCGTGGGGGAGGCGATGTCGATCGGGCGCACGTTTAAGGAGGCGCTGCAGAAGGGGATTCGGTCGATGGAGGTGAAGCGGTTTGGGTTTGGGCTGGATAAGTATGATAAGTGGCTTAATTCGCAACGTGGCACGGGTTTGCAACCCGTCCAGCATGGGTTGGAAACCCATGCCACGAAGAGGGAGGATTCAGATAAGACGACGCAGGGAGAGTCGGCCGAGCAGGAGTGGCCGATTGGCGAGGAGAAGCTGCGGAGAAAGCTGGCGGTGCCGAGCCAGGGGCGGCTCTATTACGTGCGGTATGCGCTGAAGATGGGATGGTCGGTGGAGCGGGTACATGAGTTGACGAATTACGATCCGTGGTTTTTGGCGCAGATGAAGGAGCTCGTGGATTTTGAGAGTGAACTTTATGCATTCCGTCAGCGGTTACATGACAAAACATATCCAGTATCCGAGCTTGCAGCATTAATGCATCGGGCAAAGGAGTGGGGATATAGCGATGTTCAGCTTGCAGTAATATGGGGGAAGAACACGTCTGTTTCGGACATTCGGAATACTCGTAATAGGCTTGGAGTAAATCCGGTTTACAAATTGGTTGATACTTGTGCGGCGGAGTTTGAGGCGGCGACGCCTTATTATTATTCGACGTATGAGACGCCTTATATGCGAGAGGGGAAGCCGGTAGCGGAGGATGAGATTCGCCTGACGCAGAGGCCGAAAGTAATCATCATTGGTGGCGGGCCGAATCGAATCGGCCAGGGGATTGAGTTTGATTATTGTTGTGTGCAAGCCGCGTTTGCCTGCCGAGAGATGGGCATTGAGTCGGTGATGATCAATTCAAATCCGGAGACGGTGTCGACCGATTATGACACATCCGATCTGCTCTTCTTTGAGCCGTTGACGCATGAGGATGTGCTGAATGTGTGTGAGCGGCTGAATGGTCGGCCGTTTGCGGAGAAGGGGGGCTTGGTGCAGGGGGTGATCGTGCAGTTTGGGGGCCAGACTCCTTTGAATTTGGCGAAGGGGTTGCAAGACGCAGGCGTGCCCATTTTGGGGACTTCGGTTGCATCCATTGATGCAGCGGGAGATCGCGAGCAGTTTCGGGATTTGGTGCAGAAGCTCGGGCTCAAGCAGCCGGAGAATGGCATTGCGCGCAATGTGGCCGACGCGCGGGAGATTGCGAAGAAGATTGGGTATCCCGTGCTGGTTAGGCCGTCGTTTGTGCTCGGGGGGCGCGCGATGGAGATTGTCTCGGATGAGGAGCAGCTCAATTATTACATGGCGCATGCTGTCGAGGCGGCGGCGACGGCGGATTCGCCGATCTTGATCGATCGGTTTTTGGATCATGCCACCGAATGTGATGTGGATTGTCTGGCGGATGATGCGCATGCAGTTGTGATCGGCGTGATGGAGCACATTGAAGAGGCAGGGATTCACTCAGGCGATTCGGCCTGTGCGCTGCCTCCATATTCGCTCTCGACGGACGTTATCCGCCGGCTGAAAGAGCAGACGCGGGCGCTCGCCAAGGCGCTCAAGGTCAAGGGGCTCATGAATGTGCAGTATGCGATCAAGGACAATGAGATTTATTTGATCGAGGTGAATCCGCGGGCGTCGCGGACGGTCCCTTTTGTGTCGAAAGCGACCGGGATCCCCTGGGCGAAGATCGCGGCGAAAGTGATGGCGGGCAAGACACTGGCGGAGCTGGGATATACGGCCGATCAGCCCGATCCGGCACATGTATCGGTCAAGGAAGTGGTCTTCCCGTTTGCCAAGTTTCCCGGGGTGGATGTCATTCTCGGGCCGGAGATGCGCAGCACCGGCGAAGTCATGGGGATCGATCGGAATTTCCCGATGGCGTTCGCCAAGGCGCAGATCGCGGCCGGGACAGTGCTCCCGACCAAGGGAACCGTTTTTGTGTCCGTGCGGCAACAGGATCACGAAGCGATTGTGCCGGTCGCGCGGGAACTGGCGCAGTCGGGCTTTGAAATGATCGCCTCGGAGGGCACGCATGGCGTGCTGGTGAAAAATGGCGTCGCAGCCAAACGCGTGGCAAAGATCTCCGAGGGGAGGCCAAACGTGCTGGATTTGATCAAAAATGGAAAGGTGCAGTTGATCATCAACACCCCGACGAAAAAAGGCCCGGCAACGGATGAGGGGAAGATTCGCGCGACCGCGGTGATGTATAAGACGCCAATCCTGACCACGCTGACGGCAGCGCGCGCAGCGACGTCGGCGATCCGCGCGCTACAGGCCGGGGATTGGGAAGTTCGGCCGTTGCAGGAGTATTTTCCGAAGCGCGCCTGAAAAATTGTCAGATTTTTTTCTTGACGCGCGGGCCGAGAATCGACAATATTTCGATAAGGGCCGAACCGCCATTTTGAAAAAAGGGAGAAGGATATGTTGCGCAACCGTCTTGGAACGTATGCGTTGTTGCTGGCCGCCGGTTGGTGCGGACAATCAGCACTCGGGCAGGCGTCGTGGTATACGCTGGGAACCGGTGGGTTCAATCCGAATATTCCGGATTTTTATCAGCATCAGAACTGGTCGAGTACGGTTGCCAATGAGTGGGAGAGTTCGCCGGGACAGTCGGGGTGGTGTTATTATGCGTCGTATGCGGATGTATTTTATGATCTGACGAAGCAGGGATATAGCGGGTTGCTCTCGAGCGATGTGACGGATGGGACCAAGTGGTTCAATGACATGTATGATCCGGCGGATATTCCGAATTCGGAATTGTCGGAGCTGGCCAACGACACAGATTTAAATAAGAGCGTTCAGGCATATCTGGATGCGACGGGGCATGCGGCGACGAGTGCGGCTCCGCTGCTGGCGAATCAATTCAAGGTCAATGCCAACGGGACAGTGACGACGGCGACTTTGTCGTATAAAAATCTGATTACGTTTTTGCTGGTGAAGGCGCGGGCAGGGGATGAGGTGGTGTTGAAGCTGTCGCCAGGGACGGTATCACCGGTGGCGAGCGACAAGGCGGGGTTGTGGTGGGATTTCCACGCCATGGCCATGTCAGGGGTGGATGTGGCGACCAAAACGGTGTTTCTGTCCGACCCGGATACCAATGGCGGAAGCGCCCTGGCGAATGCGGGCTGGCCGGCGGTGGCGACGTTTCCCGGGGTGCTGGCGAGCAAGAACACCGATCCGATCCCGATTCCGACCGCTCCCAAAGCCAACACGCCGGCCAGTTACAATACGTTTTATACCGGGTTCCAGCTAACCAATAAGAACGTCGTGGCCAGCACCGATTCTCCGTATTACAACGGGACGGTTGTTTCCTATATCGATACAATCAGCGCGCCCAAGGGGAAATTGGTTTCGGCAGCGCCGGCGGGTGGCGGGAAAGAAGAGACCTCGCTGGCGATTAATTCGGGGAACGACACCGTTGATAAAATCTTCATCGAGCCGACGTCAGAAGTGGGAGATATTACCGGAAATCCCGCCTTGTTCTCGATGACCTCGGCGGGCAGCACCTGGACGGATTCTGAAAGCAATACGGATCCAATGGGGGATGCGCTGGTGGATGGAGGGATCGAATATGATCTGAGCGGCGGAACCGGGCTGGAGGCCGGGGAGATCGCATTGATGGATTTAGAGACGGACGCAGATTTTTCACTGAGCGGATATACGTTGTTGCTGCATTATGTGGGTGACGATGCGGATGTGTGGGATGCGGAGGTTTACGATCAGGCGCTCGATCCGAATGATCCCACCGGATTGCAACCAGTGGTTGTATTGCCGGAGCCTGGAATAGCTCTGGTGATGATCATTGGTTTGACGTCAATGATATCGATGAGATCGCGGCGCGCTGGAAGTTTGTAGAACTCAAGTTCCCAAAACCTGGAGAAGCTGACGAAGATCCGTCTTTTGCGGATCGTCCGGGTTGTTGCGGAGGTATTTGTTGAGCCACGCGCTGGCAGGTTGGCTCATGCCAATGCGCGCCAGGACGAGCGCCAAGTCGCGTTGCAGGCGGTCCTGGTCAGGCCAGAGAAGCATTTCCATTTCCAGCATGGCAGCAACGTCGGAGTAATGGCCGGAGGAGCCGAAGATGTTGAGAAGATTTTGCAGCGTGCGGGTGAGCCAATGTTTGTTGGAAACCGGCGCAAGGAGGTCTTCGGAACATTCAGCTTCCTGGCCGAGGACGTTACGCATGCGATCAAGGGCTTCGTCCTGGTTCAGCGAGCGACCTTGATTGAATGGGTCGATAAGCATAATCGAGCCGTCGATGTCGACGCCGCAGAGAAAGTGGCCGGGCAGACCAATACCCCAGACGCGGAGGCCTAGTCGTTCGGCAACGATTTTGTAAATAAGAGCAAGAGTGATCGGCAAGCCTCGTTTGGTTTCAAGGGTCATCGGGAGGTAGCTGTTGGATGGGTTGTAGTAGTCGTCGGTGTCGCCGGTGAAGCCTTCTTCTTCAAAGAGGAATTCGTGGAGATGGGCAAGGATGGCCTGGGGTTGGGAGCCGCGGACGCGGGAGCGGACGACGTCGGCATAATATTGCAGTTTGGCGTCGATGGCGGCGGGGTCGACGTTTTGAATTTGGTGCATGGAAATGGCGATTGACCCATACAGGAGAGCGTCGGGGGATTCGATCTGGGGGACTTGCTTAGCAAGGAGGCGGAAGGCGTCACGGGTGCTGCAAAGGGGTAGGGATGTGGTCACGACAACCTCCGTGTAACCAAGGAACTGTTAAATCTTAGGGCTCATACGCGTCCGGGGGTAACGCATATGGTGTGCCAAGTGGGGAAGTTACTGAATTGGGGATGAATGCCAGAAAGGGGAGGGGCTTTTTTATTCAATTGCTGTGTGAAATCCGGCAAAGCGTCCTGGTCTGTCAAGACGCCGTGGTTTGGAGGTAAAAAGTGTATTTTTTTGTTGCAGGATTGGGATGAGTCCGGTATCAAGGGTGAAGAAATGATGAAACGGAAACGAACCGGGCCGATTGGGTTGATGGAGTTGTTGGAGGGGCGTCAATTGATGACGGCGGTGATGGTGGATTCCGCGTCGGCGGGGGAGTCGGATGGGATGTTGCGGTTTCGGGTGGCGCTGGATGGGCCGTCGGATCATGATGTGGTGGTGAGCTATAAGACGGTGGACGGGACGGCGGTTCGGGGGAAGGATTATGTGGCGAAAAAGGGGCAAATAACGATCGCGGCGGGGGAGACGGAGGGGGAGATTGATGTGGCGCTGGTGGGGGATCAGAAATTTGAGTTGACGGAGAAGATGGGGGTGGAGGTGAGCGTGGCGGGGGGGACGGTGGTGAATAAGAAGGCGGTGGTGGGGACGATTACGGATGATGATGCGGTGCCGTATTTGATTACGAAGAATATAGTAAATGTACAGGAGGGGAATGGTGGCCGGCATTTGGTGAAGTTGAAAGTGCGATTGAGCGCAGCGGCGGGGGTGACGATTCAAGTGAAGTATGGAACGTCGGATGTAACGCCGCTTTTTGATTCGGCGACAGCGGGGACGGATTATGCGGCGACGAAGGGGGTTTTGACTTTTTTGCCGGGGCAGATGTCGCGTACGATTGCGGTACCGATTATTGGAGACAAAGCACCGGAGGCAGACGAGTATTTTCAAGTTACATATTTGCCGGTAAAAGGGGAGGGGTGGCTGGACGAGACGGTGGGATCGGTGTTGATTCGCAATGATGATAAGGCTCCGACGGGGAAGAAATCAGCCGGTGATCCGGTGGTGCAGTTTACGGATGCGGTGTTGGATGGCACTACGCCTGGCGGAGTGATCACGGTGCCGCTGTCAAAAGCATCGGATCACGATGTAACGTTTAAGTATGCATATACAGTAGATCCGAGTACCTCATCGGAAAGCGGGGAAACTGCGCTCGGGTCAATGCACGGGAAGGTAACGATTCGTGCCGGGCAGCGATCGGGCTCTATTCCATACCCAGCCTTTAACACCATGGATGGGGGAGGGTCTCCGAGTGTTTATTTGAAATTGTCGCAGGTCAAGGGTGCGACGCTGATTAATGATCAGCCGATGGCGGAGGTGGCGATATCATTCTTTCCTCTTTCCGATCTGGCGTCCTATCCCGGTGACGTGAACATGGACGGGGTCATCACTTCGGCTGATTACATACTAATAGCGCCTTACGTTCATCCAAGTGGGGTGAATTTCATTCAGCCGGTGGTTGGAACATCGTATCCGGCGGGCGAAACATCTCTGCTCCATCTGGGGAGTGGCGGGGTGTTAACAATCAATAATGGTGCGACATTGTCGCTTGGATCGGGCGCGGGAGCGGTTGAAATTGACACTGTAAACAGCGGTATATTAAATCTGGGCAGTGTCGTAACGAGTACGCTTCCTCCATTGTCAACGCTGGCGGTTAACATAAACCTCTCCACTGGGGGTGAGTTCTTATCGGCAAATGGGGCGGTAGGATTTCCGGCACTGACTTTGACCACATCACCGGATGGGAATCCGATTTTGGTGCCTGCGGGGGGTTCTTCTTCGGGTGGGACGACGTTTTCGTTTGATCATTATATTTTGTTGGCGGGGACGTTGCCGGGGAGCCTCTATGTGGGGCTACCGGAGAATGTGAAGGTTGCCGAGGCGGGCGGAGTAACCGACGACGGGAGGGTGGAATTCTGGCAGCCGGGTGGGAAGCTGGTTGTGACGCAGTATCCGCTGTTGGTGGGTGGTTTGGTGCTGGCGCCAGATACGGTGGTCGACGTGGGGAATCAGGCATTGATCGTGTTGGGGGCAGGGGGGTCTTTGGATGCGTATCGAGCGGTGATTGCGTCGGCGTATGCGGATGGGACATGGAGCGGGCCGGGGATTATGAGTTCTGCGGCGGCGGCTGATCCGGAGCATGTGGGCGTGGCGTATGGAGCGGGATTGCCGCTGCCGCCGTCGGGAAATTCTCAGGTTGTTCTGGGGATAGGGAGTTCTGCGGTGGTCGTGCGGCCGGCGCTGTTCGGGGATGTGAACCTGGATGGGGTGGTGGATGATGCCGACCTGGCGATCGTGCAGCAGTCGATGAGCGATCCAGCGGCACGGGGATGGACGAAGGGGGATTTTAATTATGACAATGTGGTGGATGGAACGGATTTGGAGATGTTGTATCGGAATTATAGTGGGGGCGCGGGGACGTAAGAGATCCGGCAGCTGCGCTGCGGCGTGGCGCGCGTCTGGGGATCGTGGATAAATGAGAGAGGGGTTAGCGGGGGTTAGTCGATTTTGACTTCTTTGCCGCCGGTTTCGGCGGAGCGGTAGACGGCGTCGAGCATTTTCTGGACCATCAGGCCGGCTTCGCCGGGGGCGCGGAGGGGGGTGTTTTTGATGCAGCCGTCGACGAAGTTGCGGAGCTTGTAGGTGAAAAGGGTTTGGAAGTCAGTGTTGGGGGACAGGTATCCGGGGGCGGAGTTGATCATGGTGCCGTTCTTGTCGGTGAAGACCATCGGCGGGTCCCACTGCGCCCCGCCTTTGTCGCCCATGAGGGAGAAATTCCAGACGTCTTTTTCGATGTGGGCGGCGAAGGAGGCTTCGATCTGGAGGATCGCGCCGTTGTCAAAGCGGATGTGGCCGATAGCGAGATCTTCGACGGTGTAGGTTTTGTAGTCCCAGTTGGGCCATTGGCTGGCGACATTGCCGGGCTTATCGCCGAGGTAGGTCCAGGTATTCCCGACAGCCGCGACGGGTTTCGGCGAACCCATAACGTAGTGGGCCATTTCGATGCAATGCACGCCGATGTCGATCATGGGCCCGCCGCCCTGGAGTTCCTTGCGGCCGAAGACGCCCCAGTTCGGGATGCCGCGCCGACGCAACGCCTGGCATTTGACGTAGAGGACATTGCCAAATGTCCCGGCTTCACGTTCGCGGGTGAGGAATTCAGTGCTCGGGTGGTAGCGATACTGGAAGCCGATGACGAGCTTCTTGTTGGCTTTCTTGGCGGTGTCGATCATCTTCTGGCATTCTTTGGGGTTCATTGCCATGGGCTTTTCGACGATGACGTGGGCGCCAGCGTTAAGAGCGTCGATGGTGGGTTGAGCGTGAACGCCATTAGGAGTGCAGACGCTGACCGCGTCGGGCTTGATCTCCTTGAGCATGGTTTTCCAGTCGGCGTAGACCTTCTGGATGCCCCATTTGTCTTTCATGACTTCGAGGCGAGCCGGGTCAGTGTCAACGCCGGCGACGACTTCGACATCGGGAAACGTGGAGAGAGCCAGCATGTGCGCCTGGGCAATGCCGCCGCAGCCGACGATGGCAACGCGGAGTTTTTTGCCGGAGTAGGATTGCTTTTTTTCCATTGCGAGGGATTGGGTGCCAACGCTTTTTTCGGCCATGGGTCGATTCCTTGAAGGGGTTTGTGAAAATCAGGTTGACGAAGAGGATATCATCGTGGGGAGGTTCGATAGATTCAACTGCACATTTTTTAGGGGATATAATTGATATAATTCACGAGAAAAAGAAGGGCCGGCTTATTTTGGGGCAGAGGAATTTTGTAGTTGCTGAGTGGCCAGATTAAGAGCAGGCAGCGGACCCAGGAGTTTGAGGCAGGAGTGGTGTGAGCATTTGCGGGAGTAGCAGGGGGAGCAGGGGATATCGAGGTGGAGGACCGTGTCGAGGCGGTTATAGGGGCCGGTGCGGAGCGGGCTCGTTGGGCCGAAGAGGGTCACGAGCGGTCGGCCCAGAGCCGACGCGATGTGCATCGGGCCAGAGTCGTTGGCGAGGACGAGGTCGGCATCGCGTAATAGCGCGACGAGTTGGCGAAGAGTGGTTTTGCCGGCCAGGTTGATGACGGGGGGGAGCGCGCGCGGGTCGGGGTGCGCCGTAGCGGCGTGGCGGTAGACTTGCTCGCAGAGGGAGACTTCGTCAGGGGAGCCGGCTAGCACGGTGGTCAGGCCGTGGCGCTCGTAGAGCGGGCGGATGAGAGACGCGAAGTGCTCAGTCGGCCAGCGTTTGGTGAGCCAGTTCGTGCCGGGGAGTAGGACAGCATAGCGCTTGCCGCGCGGGAGGAATTGGGAGATATGGTCGCGGTCAACGCCGCTGGTCGGGAAGACGAAATCGACAGGAGCTTTGGGCAATCCCAGAAATTCGAGAACGGAGAGGTAGCGGTCAATAGCGTGCTGCTCGAGCGTGTGGACGGGGACCCGATGGGTGTAGAACGTCCACGCGAGTTCGCGGGCGTTGGCAAACCCGACGCGGATAGGAGCACCGGAGCGTTTGGCGAGCCAGGCGCTGCGGAAGAGGCCTTGAAGATCGATGACCAGATCGAATTTGCGGGCACGGAGTTCTTTTTGGAACACGTAAAGTCGGGCGGCTGCCTTGGGGTTTTTCCAGGCTTGGCCGAAGAGTCGGCGTTCGAATGGGATCACTTCGTCAAGCTGCGGATGGTCTTCAAGCAACCCGGCGCACGCGGGAGTGACCAGCCAGGCAATGTGCGATTGCGGCCAGTGCGTCCGCAGGAGATTGAGGATCGGGAGAGCGTGTACGACATCGCCGATGGCAGAGGGTTTGATGATCAGCACACGCGCGGGGGGTGTGGAAAAGTGGAGAGGCTGAGTCATGGCGAAGCCTCCGCTTCGGCGTGGACGGGGGCGTTGGGCGCGTAGCCTTTGCAGAGCGAGAAGGAATCGGCAGGGGTGTATTGCTTGTGGAGTTTCATGCTGGCGAGCATGCGCGGGAGACTCCATCGGCCAAAGGTCAACGAGCGGATGCCGTCGAGGTCGACCAGGAGCGGGCGATTGGCGCGGTCGATCATCACGTTGTCGGACTTGGCGTCACGGTGATAATAACCTGTGTCGTCGAGCCGGCGGAGGAGACGGCCGACGCGGCGGAAGAGGGTATCGCGCACGGGGATGAGAAGGTCATTGAGAGGAACATGCGCGAGAGGAATGCCATCGACCCGTTCGAAGACGATGGCGGATTCAAGCGGGTAGCCGAGCGCTGTGCGGCGAAGGACCATGAGCGGCCAGGCGGTGGGGATGTCGCGGGCGATCAGTTCCCACGCCCGCGTCCAGGCGCGCAGGGCGCGGTCGCCGCGAAACGGATCGGTGAGATAGCGATGCCACTGTTTGCGGCGGGGGATTTTGACGACGACCGGGAAGAGTGTGCCGGCGATGTCCAGGTCGGCGGTGAGGACGTCGCCGCTGTCGGATTGCTTGAGATAGGGAAGCTGGCGGTTGTTAATCTGGTCGAGAAGCCTGCTCCAGGCCGATTCGAGGTCCGCGGATGCGAAGCGGTGTTGGCTGAGGGTCGACCAAGGGTAGGCAAATTTGGATTGTTGGTAGGCGTGACCCGTCCAATTGCTGGCGGCGACTCGAGAGAAATAAGCGTTGTCGGCGGTGGACCGGCGAGCCATCTTTTTCCAGAGACGCTGGCTCACGGAGTTGTTTGTGGGCAGGGGGGTATCAGGGGGGGCGAGCGATCGCCAGGCTCGGACGATTTCCGTGCGGGTGGCGTACCGGGAGGCGCTATGTGCGAGGAGGAGGATGTCTTTGAGCCGCACCGGGCCGCGGCGCAAAGCGTAAGCGTCGATGAGATGGACCGAGCCATCTTCTTTGACGAGAAAATTGCCGAGATGAAGATCCGTGTGGGTCAAGTTGGCGCGAGAGAGAGAGCGGACAATCTCGATGACCTGCGAGGCGATGTGCCGGCGGTCTGTGAGGCACTGGTCATGCAACTCGGCGTCGTTGAGAAGCACGTCGAGCGGGGTCGAGGGCTCAATGGCTTCAAGAATGACGGCGTCGCCGATTTGGTCGCCAATGCGAAAACCTTTGAGAATAGCGGTGGCGCGAGGAGCAGGAATGCCGGCCTTTTGCAGCCATTGCAGCCGGAGGAATTCGCGAAGAGCCGGATCGCCGCGGAAGAGGCGTTTCAAACGGATGCCCTTGCGCGGATAAAATTTGAGGTAATGAGCGCGATCGCCAATGTGAATGCGCCACACCTCCCGGTAAGGCCGGCGTTTGATCAGCGTGCCGGTGTTCGGGAGGTCGCGTAAGGCATGTTCTAACTCCTCTTGTGACACTCTTTTTGGTTATACCAGAGCGGCGGATCAGAGGACATCGAGCAGGAAATCGTCTTCAGCGTAGGTTTGAGGCGATTTGAGGTGCGATCTCTTGAAGTGTGGGAAAAGCGGGGTAGAGGCCGTCAGGGTCGTCAGCGAATCAGTGGAAAGGCCAAAAGCGATAGAAGCGTTATCGGTGGTGATGGTGCCGAGGTTGGCGGTGGTGATGGCGAAGGCGGAGATGTGGGTATTGGAGAAAGTCGATTTGATAGTGATGGAGCTGAGAGTGGATTTTTTGCTGGTGAAGTCAGCCGAGGATTGAGCAAAGAGGGCGGTGCCAATGAAGATGTTGCTGGAAAGGGAGGAGCCCAATGTGATCGTAGTGACGAAAGACGCGGCGTGGAGCGTGGCGTTACTAAAGGTAGTGGCGGTAAAGGCGCCGATTGTGCTCGCAGAGGTGATGTTTGCTTGCATGAGGGCTTTGATGGTGATGGCAGAGAAAGAGGTGGCTTTAAGGAGGTCGGGAGTATCGTCGGTGTTGGTCCACGAATGGGCCGAGAAGGATTTGATGGATCCGGTGGACGTGACGGAAGAGTCGGTGATGTTGCGCGCGACGACGGCGAGTAATGGAGATGGCGATTTGAACGTGAGCCGTGAGCCGGCAAGGATGTCGAGAAACGTGGCGGAGGAGGTGCCGATAAATTTGAAAGTCCCAAGCAGATCTGTGTTAGGGGCGCTAATAGAGCCAAGGGAGGAGGCGTCGGTAATGGCGTGGATTGTGGAGGGTTTTTTGGAGGAGATGCTGAGGATAGAGGACGTGGCGGTACCCGTGAGGGAGATCGTGTCGAGATAGCCTGCCGAGTCGAGGTTGACGATGGCTGTGCCAGGCCCGCGAAGGGAGATGGTCACCACATTTTTGGACGGATCCGTGAACGACACCGTGTGGCCAGCACCGGCGGCGAGGATTTTATTGCGCAGAGTCGCGGTGATTTGCCCGGTAAGAAGGGCGGCGTTGGTCGGAATGCCCAGATTGAGAGTGAATGTCTTGTCAGAATCAAATGGTGAGCCCGGCAGGAGTTTGACGGAGGCGGTCGCCGAGGTCTGGCCGGGAGCGAAAGTGACGGTTTTGGAGAGAGCGACGTAATCGCGACCCGCCAGGGCCGTGCCGTTGAACGTGGAGACCGGGACGGTAATGGTCTGGTTGGATGGTTTGGAGAGCGTGAGGACAAAGTTGGCGGATTTGGCCGTGGCGCGGTTGGCGACGACATCCGCCGCTTGAATGACGGGGATCAATGTGGTCTTCATCGGAACGCCGGCGTCAGCCAGCATCCCGAGGTCAACGGCCGAGATAAATCGTTTATCGCCCGGCGGGATTGAGGGGGACATCAGATCATCGTCAAGATCCTGACCCGGGCCGTCGTCGTTGCCGATGTGGGAGGTATCGTCGTGCGCCATCGGGACAGGACCGCCGTAAGCCGCTTCGGCGTTCGGGCCGTCGAAATAAAGGTCACCGTTGACTTGCTCAATATATTGGTCGTAGACCAGGCGGTTGCCGGAGAAAGGATAGTCATCGCCGAAGAAGCCCAGGGCATGGCCGATCTCGTGGGTGAGGACGGAGCGCGCGTCGATGAGGTCGGATGGGACGGTAGCAGTGCGGGTGGAAGTTGAGTCGAAGAAAAAATCGGAAAGAGCGCCGGGACGAATAGAGATTTCAGCATCCGGCTGCGAGCCGTTCTGGTCGACACCCGTGCGGAGTTCAGCCGCGACGTTGCCGATATCGAGTTGAAAGCCGTTGGATTGAGCGAAAAACACGCGGCGGTCGAAGCCCGCCTCGGCGAGGGTCGGGTCGGTCAGCGTGGAATCAAAATCAACGGAAAGATCAATCTTGGCGCTGGAGTTGATGTACTGCGCCCAGTCGCTGGCCGAAGCGAGGACCGTGGCGCGAACCGTATTGTACCATGAGGCATACGTGCCGGCGGGGTCGTCGAAGGTAACCGTGAAGCTAGGCGTAGCCGTGAGCAGGCGGCGGAGTTCAAGAGTCTCAAACAACGAGAATCGCATTGAAATGACTTTACTCAGAAAATTGCAGAACCGCCAAGTCAGACCATTGCGTTAACGCCCCCAGAAGTGGACTTTGACATAAGAGTACAGAAGCGAAATTCCGGCGACGATGACCGAGGCCCACAGGGTAATTTTGAGAATGCGGATTCGATTGGCGATCTCTTTGTCGCGCCATTCAGACAACCGCCGGTCGATTTCGTCGAGCTTGCGGTCGATGCGGGCTTCGATTTCATCAAGTTTTTGATTGAGATACGTGTCCGCCTGGCGCTTGATGCGCCCGGTGATCCCGCCGAGTAGGCCGGACTCTTCAATTTCGTCTTTGATATTGGCCGAGGAGGGCGGCGCGGAGTTGGGAAGGAATTGGTAGTCACTGGCGGATTCGTTTTCGCCAATCACTTTCGAAACAAGCGAGCCGAGGAACGCACGCCGTTTACGGTTAAGTCGGTTGAAGAGGCCTTCCTGCCGTTTCAATTTCCGCACGATCGTGGGGATCGGATCGTTCGGATCAACAAGAACCCCGCGCATGCGCGAGAGAATAAGCAGCCCGCGATGACTCAGCCCGGCAAAATTCATGGAGCGGATGCGCGCGATTTCCTGGGCGATCTGTTCCAGCGAGGCATTCAAGTTGATCGGCCGTCGCCCCCATTTGATAACGTCAAGCATCGCCTCGCGATCCATTGCCGCAATTGCCTGTCGACGATCATGAATAGCAGAAACCAGATGCTGCCGCGTTTGAAACGAAGTGGGATCGATCCCGAATTCTTCGGCGAGATGTTCGAGTTCGTCCTTCGGGAGCTCAGAAAGCTGATGCAGAGGCACAGAAGCCGCAGTGATCTCTCCAGCAGCAGGGGTGGGAGGAAATTGCCTCGGCTCGGGCATCACTACAGCATCCCTTGATCGATCAAACCATGCAACCGCCACATAATCAGGAAAGCGATGCAGAGAAGAAAACAGATCACCAGATCGGTCCAGAAAGTGGTGAAGCGGAGGCGCAGGCCGTGGACGATGACGTAGCGGCGGACGAGGGAGATGTGTTTGTCATCCCCGCTGAGCCAAACGATCCACCCCCAGGCAAAATAGATGGAGACCACGGTGGCATAAATAGTGACCAGCCAGGCGAGCGAGTAGCGGAAGAAGTCGAAGAGGTCCATGACAGAAAGCATTCAACGGTAGATAAACCGGCTATTCGCGATCGTCGGCTGGGTCCGGGTTAGCAGGGGCGCCAAAGAGGTCTGTGCCGATGCGGATCATCGTGGCGCCTTCTTCGATAGCAGTTTCGAAATCGTTGGACATGCCCATGGAAAGGTGTTTGAGCGAGGAGCCGCCGATTTTATGCCACTTGAGTTCTTCGAAAATCTCGCGCATGCGGGTAAAGACGGCGCGGGTTTCATCGGGTTTGTCGGTTAACGGAGCCATCGCCATCAGTCCGACGAGTTGTAGTGCCGGCATGGTGTCAATCTGCTCCGCCAGGTGCAACGCAGCGCCGACAGCAACGCCAAATTTGGATTTTTCCTCACTGGCGTTGACCTGGAGCATCACCGGCAAGCGTTTGGCGCTCGGGGTTTTGGCAAGCTGGATTTCCAACTCCTCCGCCAGGCGCAAACTGTCGATGCTGTGGACGACTGAGACAATCGGCAGGATCTGCTTGATCTTATTTCGCTGCAAATGCCCGATCATATGCCAGCGGATGCGCGGCATAAGTGGCAGATCGCCAAGCTGCACCCGGCGTTGAAAAAATTCGTTGATCTGCGCCCCGCGCTGCGCCAGAACCTGAACCCGGCTCTCCCCCAGATCCGTCACGCCCAGCGAAATGATCTCGCGAATTTGTTCCGGGACCGCATTCTTCGTGACTGCAATGAGCGTGACATCAGAAACCGGACGCTTGGCGCGTGCGCAGGCTGCTGCAATACGCTCGCGCACCGAATCCAGTCGCTCCGCCAATTCCGATTTTTTCACTGCCACCGCTCAGCGCTCCTTCCATGAACCGCACCGGCATTATAAACCGGGATGCCGCTTCACTACCATCCCGAAGTCCTCTTTATGCTTTGAGCCGTCCGGTATAACCTCTCCAGCATGGCTTACATCAACGAGAATTTTTTAAAATTAAGGGCCGGATACCTCTTTCCCGAGATCGGCCGGCGCGTAAAGGTCTTCGCCGCAGCACATCCCCAGGCAAAGATTATCCGCATGGGCATCGGCGACGTGACCGAACCACTCCCCTCCTCAGTCACCCAAGCGATGCATCGCGCCGTCGATGAATTGTCGGTCCGCGAAACCTTCCGCGGCTACCCGCCCGAACAAGGATACGATTTCCTCCGCGAAGCCATCGCCAAAAATGATTTCCAATCGCGCGGCTGCGACATCTCCGCCGACGAAATCTTCGTTTCCGACGGCTCCAAATGCGACGGCGGCAACCTGCTCGATATCTTCGGAACCGGCAACGTCATCGCCGTAACCGACCCCGTCTACCCCATCTACGTCGACGACAATGTCATGGCCGGCAACACCGGTGAATTGGACACCAAAACCGGCGAATACCCGGGCCTGCTCTACCTCCGCGCAACCGCAGAAAACCATTTTACCCCGGCCCTCCCCTCCCAAAAGGTCGACCTGATCTACCTCTGCTATCCCAATAACCCCACCGGCACAGTCGCATCCAAAGCATACCTGACCCAATGGGTCGAATACGCCCGCAAGAACAAAGCCGTGATCATCTTCGACGCTGCCTACGAAGCCTATATTTCCGACCCGGCGATCCCCCATTCCATCTATGAAATCCCCGGCGCCCGCGAAGTGGCGATCGAGTTACGCTCGTTTTCCAAACTCGCCGGCTTCACCGGCATTCGCTGCGGCTACACCGTCGTCCCCAAAACCGTCAAAGGCAAAACCAAAACCGGCGAAGAGATCGACCTCTACCGCCTCTGGTACCGCCGCCACACCACCAAATTCAACGGCGTCTCCTACATCACCCAGCGCGGTGCCGAAGCCGTCTATACCCCCGAAGGAAAACGCCAGGTCGCCGAACTCATCGGCCTCTACAAAGGCAACGCCGCCCTGATCCGCGAATCCTTAGCCGCCATGAACCTCAAAGCCTACGGCGGAGAAAACGGGCCCTACGTCTGGTTACGCACCCCAGGAAATGAAACAAGCTGGGAATTCTTCGACCGCCTGCTCAACGAATGCCACGTCGTCGGCACCCCCGGCTCCGGTTTCGGCGCCAGCGGAGAGGGTTATCTGCGGCTGTCGGCATTTAATTCGCGGGCGAATGTTGTAGAAGCAATGGGCAGGATGAAAGTGCAATTAAAACTTTGAGGCAATCAGTCACATCCCCATAAATTCTTCCATAGTCTTTCGATCTATCCATTGCCTTTTTGCGACACTTTCAATTAAGACAGATGCTGTCGTGCACTCCACAGCCTTAACGAAAGATTCACTATGCGGCTAAAAGACAAAGTAGCTCTCATCACCGGTGCCAACAGCGGCATCGGTCGCGGCATCGCCGAACGCTTCGCCGCCGAAGGTGCCCACGTCGCCGTCAACTACCTCCAAGGCCCCCAGCGCGCCGCGGGCGCCCAGGCCGAGGTCGCCGCCTTTGCCACCCCCTCCATCGCCGTCGCCGGCGACGTCAGCAACCGCGCGGATGTCGAGCGCATGGTCGCCGACATCGTCGCCAAGTTCGGCCGACTCGATATCGTCGTCAACAACGCCGGCATCGAAATCAAAAAACCCTTCCTCGACGCCACCGATGACGAATGGAACCGCGTCCTCAACGTCAATCTCTTCGGCTCCTATCTCGTCAGCCAGGTCGCCTGCCGCCAGATGGTCAAACAAGGAAATGGCGGCAAACTCCTCTTCGTCTCCTCCGTCCACGAAGACATCCCCTTCCCCGGCTACACCTCCTACTGCGCCAGCAAGGGAGGCATCCGCATGATGATGCGCAACCTCGCCATGGAACTCGCCCCCTACAAAATCAACGTCAACAACATCGCCCCCGGCGCCATCGCCACCCCCATCAACCAGGCCGTCCTCGACAACCCCGAAGAAAAAAAGAACGCCCTCTCCGAAATCCCCTGGGGCCGCTTCGGCAAACCCGAAGAAGTCGCCTCCGTCGCCCTCTTTCTGGCCAGCAACGAATCCGACTACGTCACCGGCAGCACCTACTACGTCGACGGCGGCCTGACCCAGCAAGTCACGCTCTACTGACCCCGGACTTCCCATGACCGAAGAAGAGCGCCGACTGCGCGACCCCGCCACAGGTGCCGACTGGAAACAATGGGGCTCCTACCTCTCCCAGCGCTCCTGGGGCACCGTCCGCGAAGACTACTCCCCCGATGGCCAGGCCTGGACCTACTTCCCCCACGACCACGCCCGCAGCCGCGCTTACCGCTGGAACGAAGATGGCCTCCTCGGCATCTGCGACCGCGATCAACTCCTCTGCTTCTCCCTCGCCCTCTGGAACGGCAAAGACCCCATCCTCAAAGAACGCCCCTTTGGCCTCTCCAACCCCGAAGGCAACCACGGCGAAGACGTCAAGGAATACTACTACTTCCTCGACGCCACCCCCACCCATTCCTACATGAAGGCCCTCTACAAATACCCCCAGGCCGCCTTCCCCTACGCCCAGCTCATCGAATCCAACCGCCGCAGCCGCGACCTCCCCGAATTCGAACTCCTCGACACCGGCATCTTCAACGACAACCGCTATTTCGACGTCCAAATCGAATACGCCAAAGCCGCTCCCACCGACCTGCTCATCCGCCTGACCCTCACCAACCGCGGCCCAGACCCCGCCCCCCTCTGGCTCCTCCCCACCCTCTGGTTCCGCAACAAATGGTCCTGGGATCGCAAGACTCCCAAGCCCTCAATGCATCTCGACCCCAATGGCACCGTCCGTTGCGATCACGCCGACCTAGGCCCATACTCCCTAACCTTTGAATCCCTCCCCAAGCCCGAAATCATCTTCACCGAAAACGAAACCAACTTCTCCCGCCTTTTCCAAACCCCCAACCCCTCCCCCTATGTCAAAGACGCCTTCCACCACTACCTGATCGACGGCAGCCGCTCCGCTATCAACCCCGCCCAGACCGGCACCAAAGCCGCCATCGTCTACCCCCTCACCATCCCCCCCGGCCAAAGCACCACCCTCCGCCTCCGCCTCTCCGCCGGCGCTGCTCCCACTGCCATCGACTCCACCTTCGACCCTCTATTCGAAACCCGCCGCGCCGAAGCCGACGCCTTCTACCAATCCATCTCCCCCGCCGCGCTCCCCGACGACCACAAAAACATCCAGCGCCAAGCCTTCGCCGGCCTCCTCTGGAACAAACAATTCTACAACTACGACGTCCGCCAATGGCTCAATGGCGACCCCGCATTTCCCCCGCCTCCCGACTCCCGCTGGGACGGCCGCAACCACGACTGGCTCCACATCGCCAACAACACCGTCCTCTCCATGCCCGACACCTGGGAATACCCCTGGTACGCCGCATGGGATCTCGCCTTCCACACCATCTCCCTCGCGCTGATCGACCCCGACTTCGCCAAACACCAGCTCATCCTCCTCCTGCGCGAATGGTACATGCACCCCAGCGGCCAGCTCCCCGCCTACGAATGGAATTTCAGCGACGTCAACCCTCCCGTCCACGCCTGGGCCGCTCTCCGCGTCTTCCGCATCGAACGCCACGCCCGCGGCAAAGGGGACTACCTTTTCCTCGAACGCGTCTTCCAAAAACTCCTCATCAACTTTACCTGGTGGATCAACCGCAAAGACAAAGACGGCCGCAATATCTTCCAAGGCGGTTTCCTCGGCCTCGACAACATCGGCCTCTTCGACCGCGACGCCCGCCTCCCCAACGGTGCCTACCTCGACCAATCCGACGGCACCGCCTGGATGGCCATGTTCTGCCTCAACATGCTCGCCATCGCCATCGAACTCGCCCGCGAAGACCCCGCCTACGAAGACCTCGCCACCAAATTCCTCGAACATTTCTTCTACATCGCCCACGCCATGAACAACCGCCCCGCCGCCTCCCGCGACGACGGCATCGATCTCTGGGACGACGACGACCAGTTCTATTACGACGTCATCCACAAAAGCGACGGCCAGCACCTCTTCGTCCCCGTCCGCTCCATGGTCGGCCTGATCCCGCTCCTGGCCGTCGAAACCATCGAAGCCGACACCCTCCAGCGCCTCCCCGATTTCGCCCAGCGGCTGGATTGGTTCCTCACTAACCGCCCCGAACTCTGCGCCACCGTCGCCTCCGTCGCCCGCACCGGCCAATCCGACCGCCGCCTCTTCTCCATCGTCAACTCTGACCGCCTGCGCGCCATCCTCACCCGCATGCTCGACCCCGAAGAATTCCTCTCCCCCCACGGCCTGCGCTCCGTCTCCCGCTACCACAAAGACCACCCCGTCCACCTCGACCTCGATGGCGTCACCTACACCCTCACCTACGAACCCGCCGAATCCACCACCAATCTCTTCGGCGGCAACTCCAACTGGCGCGGCCCGGTCTGGTTCCCCCCCAACTACCTCATCATCGAAGCCCTGCAAAAATTCGACTTCTACTACGGCGACTCCTTCAAAATCGACTGCCCCACCCGCTCCGGGGACCAAAAAAACCTCTGGGACGTCGCCCGCTACCTCTCCAATAGCCTCGTCACTCTCTTCACCCGCGACCCCGCCGGCAATCGCCCCCTCTTCGGCACCGTCGATAAATTCCAACACGACCCCCACTGGCGCGATCTCCTGACCTTCCCCGAATACTTCCACGGCGACACCGGTTTCGGCCTCGGCGCCTCCCACCAGACCGGCTGGACCGCCCTCGTCGCCAAACTCATCCAACAACGCGCCAGCAAACGCGCAACCCCGCGCACAAAATCATAAAATAGCCCCCAATGAAACCGACCCTGCTCGCCCCCGCGCTATTGCTCTCCCTCTTCGGCTGCGCATCCGCTGGCGTACAAGTCATCCACGTCGTCGACAGCGCCACCGGTCGCGGCATCCCCCTGGTCCGCCTGGAACTCACCGACAACCAAATCTTCTGGACCGACTCCAACGGCATCGTTGCCTTCTCAGACCCCTCCTTGATGGGCCAACGCGTCTGGTTCGGCGTCAGCAGCCCCGGCTACCAATGCCCCAGCCAATTCATGAACACCCCCGGGATCGCCGTCGATACCCACCCCGGCGGTAGCGCGACCCTCAAACTCACCCGCGACAACATCGCCCAGCGCCTCTATCGCATGACCGGCGTCGGCATCTATCAAGACAGCGTACTCGCCGGCCTCCCCGCCCCCATCCAAAATCCCCTCCTCAACGGCGGCGTCGCCGGCCAAGACTCCGTCCAATGCCTCGAATACCAAAATAAACTCTACTGGTTCTGGGGCGACACCGGCCGCATCGGCGGACCCCTCGGCAACTTCTCCATGTCTGGTGCCGTCAGCGACCTCCCAGCTAAAGGCGGCCTCGACCCCTCCCTCGGCGTCAACCTCCACTACTTCACCGACCCCCACGACTTCTGCAAACCCATGATCGACGACTCCGGCAAAGGCCCCAAATGGGCCAGCGGCATGATGGTCGTCAACGATCATCAAGGCCAGCCAAAACTCCTCTGCGAATACGCCCGCGTCAGCGGCCTGGCCCCGCCCCTCGCACGCTCCCTCGCCCTCTGGAATGACCAGCGCCAAATCTTCGAAAAATTCAAATCGCTCGATCTCAACGACCCCCTCTACCCCGACGGCCAACCCTTCCGAGTAGCAGCAGGGGGGTCAGACTATTTTTACTTTCCCCTCCCCTATCCCCTGACCCGCGTCCGCGCCGACTGGGACCACGTCACCGACATCCACGAGTACGAAGCCTACACCTGCCTCAAGCCCGGCACGCGCTACGCCCAAACCCAAACCCAACTCGATCGCGACTCGCAAGGCCACCTCATCTGGTCCTGGAAACGCGACACCGCCCCCCTCCGAGAATTGGAAGAACGCGACCTCATCAAAGCCGGCCTCATGAAACCCTCCGAATCCTGGTACCAACTCAAAGACATCGAAACCAACAAACACATCATGGCCCACGGCGGCTCCGTCGAATGGAACCCCTACCGCCATAAATGGATCATGATCTTCACCCAATTCTTCGGCGGCCCCTCCCTGGTCGGCGAAGTCTGGTTCACCGAAGCCGATCACCCCGAAGGCCCTTACAAATTCGCCCGCAAAATCGCCACCCACCCCGGCAAAGACTTCTACAACCCCATCCAGCACCCCATGTTCGACCAGCAGGGGGGTCGCATCATCTATTTCGAAGGCACCTACACCAACACCTTCTCCGGCAACACCGACCCCACCCCGCGATATAACTATAACCAGCTCATGTACAGCCTCGATCTTGCCGACCCCCGCCTGAAACTGGAACCAAAATGATCAAATTCTCCGCCTCGATTGTATTGATGCTCGCCTCCCTCGCCCTGGCGGTCACGCCAACCCCGAAGGAGATCGATCAATCCTCCTCCTGGCTCCATCAATTCTTCCCCCCCACTGCAAACGCCGCCACCTTCTCCTTCACCTACGCCGACAAACCCTCCTCCCAACTCCTCGGCGACTGGCAACCCCTCTCCATGACCTTCTACGACGCCCACAACGAAATCCATCGCCAGATCGTCTGGTCCGACCCCCATTCAGGATTGCGCGTCACCTGGATCGGCGTCGAATACCACGACTTCCCCGTCGTCGAATGGACCGTCTATTTCAAAAACGCCGGCCCCACCGACACCCCCATCCTCTCTAACCTCCAAGCCATCGATCTCCCCCTCCCCGCCCCTGGCGACCTCACCCTTCACCACAACGTCGGCGGCCTCGCCATTCCCACCGACTACCAGCCTCTCACCGACCTCCTCAAACCCGGCCAATCCAAAAAAATCACCACCGCCGGCGGCCGCTCCACCAACACCGATCTCCCCTTCTTCAACCTCGAACACGACGGCGGCGGCACCATCATCGCCCTCGGCTGGCCCGGCCAATGGGCCTCCCAATTCACCCGCGACCTCCAATCCATCCGCATCACCGCCGGCCAGGAACTCACCCATCTCACCCTCCACCCCGGCGAATCCGTCCGCACCCCCCTCGTCGCCATGCTCAGCTACCACGGCGACTCCGACCGCGGCCAAAACCTCTGGCGCCAATGGATGCTCGCCTACAACCTCCCCAAAACTGCCGATGGCAAACCGCCCGCCCCCATGTCCGCCGGCTGCTCCTCCCACCAGTTTGGCGAAATGATCCACGCCGACGAAGCCAGCCAGATTCTCTTCATCGACCGCTACCTCCAGGAAGGAATTAAAATCGACTACTGGTGGATGGACGCCGGCTGGTACGTCAACAACGGCGGCTGGCCCAACACCGGCACCTGGGAAGTCGACCCCAAACGCTTCCCCCACGGCCTCCGCGCCATCTCCGATCACGCCCATTCCAAATCCGTCAAAACCCTCGTCTGGTTCGAACCCGAACGCGTCACCCCCTCCACCTGGCTCTACGACAATCACCCCGAATGGCTCCTCGGCAAAGCCGGCGATCAAAAACTCCTCAACCTCGGCAGCGACGACGCGCGAAAATGGTGGGTCGACCACGCCGACTCCCTCCTCCGCGACCAGGGCATCGATCTCTACCGCACCGACTACAACATCGACCCCCTCCCCTACTGGCGTGCCGCTGACGCTCCCGACCGCCAGGGCATCACCGAAAACAAATACGTCGTCGGCCTGCTCGCCTACTTCGACGAACTCCACCATCGCCACCCCGGCATGCTCATCGACACCTGCGCCTCAGGCGGCCGCCGCAATGACCTCGAAGTCCTCCGCCGCGCCGTCCCCCTCCTCCGCAGCGACTACATCATGGAACCCATCGGCCAGCAAAACCACACCTTCGGCATCTCCTCCTGGATCCCCTACTTCGGCACCGGCCTCGAATCCGCCGACCCCTACGTCTTCCGCAGCCAGATGACCCCCTGGCTCATCCTATGCTTCGACGTCCGCCGCACCGACTGGGACTACGCCTCCATCCGGAAACTCTGGTCCCAATGGAAATCCCTTTCCCAATTCTGGTCCGGCGACTACTACCCCCTCACCCCCTACAACCCCGCCCCCACCGCCTGGCTCGCCTGGCAATTCAACCTCCCTGCCCAAAACCAAGGCATGATCCAAGCCTTCCGCCGCCCCGAAGCCAAAGAAGCATCCATCCAAGTGAAATTAAAAGACCTAAATCCCACCCAGACCTACGAAGTAACCGACTTGGATACGGCAACCCCAAAGACATTCACCGGAAAAGAACTAATGGAAACCGGCTTGGAAATAACCCGAGCCCAAAAACCCGCCGCCATCGTGCTGACTTACAAACCGCTTAAGTAACCAATGAATTTGCCTTTGTTTAGTCGCCCCGCCTGCGGGGCGTTTCTTCCCGCTTGACGCCCCGCCAAACCGCCCCTAGTGTAATGCCAGATACACCGGGCGATTTGAATCGCAGATTGCGGCCCGCGGTCAGCTTCGGCTAAACCGCAAAACAGCTAAAGCGCGGCAGGTTCCTCCGTAGGGCCATGCCGTTCGCTCGGTATGGTTTTTTCTTTTTGAGGTCGATCCATGAGCACCCCCAAAGCCACTCAACTAAACAACGAACAAGTCAACCGCTACAAACGCCACCTCATCCTCCCCGAAGTCGGCGTCGAAGGTCAGCTCAAACTCCTCAACGCCAAAGTCCTCTGCATCGGCGCCGGCGGACTCGGCTGCCCGATCTCCCTCTACCTCGCCGCCGCCGGCGTCGGCACCATCGGCCTCGTCGACGTCGACGTCGTCTCCCCCTCCAACCTCCAGCGCCAAGTCCTCTTCGGCATGTCCTCCATTGGCGAGCCCAAAGTCTCCGCCGCCGCCAAACGCCTCAAAGACCTCAACCCCGACCTCAAAGTCATCGAGCATCAGACCATCGTCAACTCCGCCAACGTCCTGGACCTCATCAAGGACTACGACGTCATCATCGACGGCACCGACAACTTCCCCACCCGCTACTGCGTCAACGACGCCTGCGTCCTCCTCAAAAAGCCCAACGTCTACGGCTCCATCTTCCGCTTCGAAGGGATGGTCACCGTCTTCGCCTCCCACCTGGCTAACCCCCTCCGCCCACAAGAGCACGGCCCCTGCTACCGCTGCATGTACCCCGAACCCCCGGACCCCGGCTCCGTCCCCAGCTGCGCCGAAGGGGGCGTCCTCGGTGTCCTCCCCGGAATCATCGGCACCCTCCAGGCCAACGAAGTCCTCAAGCTCATCCTCGGCATCGGCACCCCCGCCATCGGCAAACTCACCACCTTCGCCGCCATGGACCTCGAATTCAAATCCTTCAAACTCCGCGCCGATCCCGGCTGCCCCATCTGCGGCACCCATCCCACCATCACCGCCCCCATCGACTACGAACAATTCTGCGGCGTCCCCATCCTCGACCCCAAATCCCTCGCCGAAACCGACGCCGAAGTGAAAAAAGCCAAAGGCCTCGCCCCCCAACAAGTCGCCAATGGCCTCGACGCCAAAGGCCTCCCCCCCGGCTATGCCTACAAGCCCGATTGGGAAGTCACGCCCCGCGAAGTTAAATCGATGCTCGATCGTCAGGAAAAATTCATCTTCATCGACTGCCGCCTCCCCAACGAATACGACATCACCCACATTGATGGTGCCAAGCTCCTCCCCCTGCAGCAGCTAGGCGGCAAACTCGCCGAACTGAAGCCTCACGCCGACGAAAAAATCATCGTCCACTGCAAATCCGGCGGCCGCTCCATGCAGTTCACCCAGCTCCTCCGCCAGCAAGGCTTCAAAGACGTCAAATCCATGGCCGGCGGCATCCTCCTCTGGAACAAAGACATCAACCCCGGCGGCCCCCAGTACTAATTATTGCGTAAATTTTGTTTAGACGCCCCCGCGCGGGGGCGTCTTTTTTGCGCGCTCGCGCCCTTCCAAAAGCGCGATATACAAAATTCTCGGATTCTTCTCCATGACACCCCCGGTACGTGTGTATCATGTACAGACCAGCGCGCGGGTCATCATCAGGATCAAGGAGGATCCGACATGCCTATGAAAGACCTGACCTCTCTGCGTCTCTCTGATCTCAGCGACCACGAGTGGAAGCTCACCAACCGCCTCGGTGCCTACTCCTCCTCCACGGTCGCCGCCATGAACACCCGCCGTTCCCACGGCCTGCTCGTCGCCCCCATCGCCCGCGGCGCCCAGCGCCTCGTCTTCCTCTCCCGCGCCGAAGAATCCCTGCGCGCCCCCAACAAACACATCGACCTCGCCTGCAACGAATACCCCGGCACCACCTTCCCGCGCGGCGACCAGTTCCTCCGCTCCTTCTCCGAAGACTCCGCCTCCCCCGCCTGGACCTACGCTGGCGACGGATGGTCCCTCGCAAAAAGCATTCACCTCCTCGACGACCAAAACACCGTCATCCTCTCCTACACCCTCACCCAAGCCGCTGCCCCCATGGAATTTTCCTTGCGCCCCCTCTTCGCCTTGCGCCCGCAGCGCGACCTCGCCTTCCAATGGCACGGCCACCTCGCCCCGGAAAAGCGCACCCTCCACGACTACCGCATCCCCGCCACCCACCAATCCCCCGAAGCCTTCTTCAGCTCCGACGGCTCCTTCGACCCCAAAGGCTGCTGGTACTACAGCACCCTCTACCGCGGCCAGCCCGGCGTAGAAGACGGCGGCCTCGAAGACCTCTGGTCCCCAGGCCTGGTCAATTGGACCTTGTCCCCCAACCAATCCGCCCACTTCGTCTGCTCCACCGACCCCGTCTGCACCCACGACGCCCTCGAATCCCTCCACGCCCCCGCTAAGCGCACCGTCACCGCCCAAGTCTCCGACCTCGTCCGCACCACCCGCGCCCAAACCCAGCGCACCACCCGTGCAAAACTGAACGCCCCCTGATCAGATCGTCCCAATCCGTCGGCCACTGAAGCGCCGCCGAACCCTAAAATAGAAATCGCCCACCCCCCAGCGCCCGCGCACCCCCGCTGCGTCCGGATATCGGACCCTCACCCCCATTTCCCGCCCACCAGGACGGTTTCCCCGCCCCACGCGACGATTTCACAGGGCACAAAAATGATTTTGAAGGGCACAAAAACGATTTTGAAGGGCATGAAAATCATTTTGCAGGGCACAGAAATGATTTTGCAGGACACAAAAACCATTTTGCAGGGCACAGAAATCATTTCAAAGGGCACAAAAATGATTTCAAAGGGCCCATCTATATAGAGAGGACCATGGCTGAACGCCGCTGTCTTCCCCACCGGCCCTGAGCGCAGTCGAAGGGCGGAGGGGAGGCCACACACCCGCCGTTCGCCCATCGGATGTCATTCAAATGACTCTTGACCTTCTCAAGTCTCTTCGTCGGAACGAGTGGTTTGCTCGCTTTGCTTCCATAGTGCCCTTGTCGCGAAGAGTTGTTGTAGCCACGGAAAGAATATAACTGATGGTGTAATCAGCGGCCAGTAAATCGGTACCCCGGCGCGTCGGCTCGGAATGTAAAACGCCGTGAAAATGATGGCCATGGCAACTGGGCCAGTCCATAACGTGCGTATGTATTTCCCACGGGGGTCGAGCCGGTAGAAGCTCCCACGTGGATTCCAGTTACCAAACGGATTATTCGTAATTTCAGAGAGGCCATCATCCGAGGATGCACGCTTCAAAAGTGCGATCAGCGTGAACGAAACGCCAAATGAACCGTACGCGCCGACAACTATCATCCAGTTCATGTTATGAGTGAGGAAAGCTTTGCTGATGCCGACCTTAGGCGCCAGCCACCACGCCTTTTTCACTAAAACGAAAAATAGAAACACGGGTGCAAATGCGGCGGCAATGGTGACCACAGGCCGAAGTGCCCCCAGGAGGAGTCGTTGCGCCATGCTGCTCTGAGAATCAAGAAGATTAGGAGAATCGTCAGGGTCAGAATTCATTTGGGTTTGAGCAGGGATAGGGAAATATTCAGAATAAAGCCGTCTCGGCTTGTTCCGCCAATCTCTTATCTGTGTTCATCGGTGTCAATCGGTGGCTAAATCTCCTTCTTCATCCTGCGACCCACAACGGCCTGTACAGCGGCGATGCGGGCTTCGGCGGTGATGCGCATGATCGGCTCTGTATTGCCCTTTCCTCTATTGCCACCCAGCCCGTAAAACCTCACAATCCCCCTAGCGAATTGTAATCTCTCAAACTCTAACTCGGACTGAACCATGCCCCTCCAAGCATTCGGCGTCATCGGCCTCGAAGTCATGGGCCGCAACCTGGCCCTCAACATCGAACGCAACGGCTTCCCCATCGCCGTCTACAACCGCACCTACGAAAAAACCGAGCACTTCATGAACGACCTGGCCAAAGGCAAAAACGCCAAGGCCGGCAAAACCATCGCCGAATTCTGCGCCCTCCTCGAACGCCCCCGCCGCATCCTCATCATGGTCAAGGCCGGCGCTCCCGTCGACGCCGTCATCAAGGAACTCCTCCCCCACCTCCAGCCCGATGACATCGTCATCGACGGCGGCAACTCCCTCTACACCGACACCGAACGCCGTGAAAAAGAACTCCGCCCCACCGGCATCAAATTCTTCGGCATGGGCGTCTCCGGCGGCGAAGAAGGCGCCCTCTGGGGACCGTCCATCATGCCCGGCGGCGACAAAGCCTCCTACGAACTCCTCAAACCCATCCTCGAAAAGATCGCCGCCAAATCCGACTCCGGTCCCTGCGTCTCCTACTGCGGCGAACGCGGCGCCGGCCACTTCGTCAAAATGGTCCACAACGGCATCGAATACGGCGACATGCAGCTCATCGCCGAAGCCTACGACCTCCTCAAAAACGTCGCCGGCCTCAACAACCAGCAGCTCAAAGACGTCTTCACCGAATGGAACACCGGCGACGACCTCAAATCCTTCCTCATCGAAATCACCGCCAAAGTCATCAACTTCCCCGACCCCGACGGCTCCGGTAAACCCCTCGTCGAAATGATCCTCGACAAAGCCGGCGCAAAAGGCACCGGCAAATGGACCAACCAGGTCGCCCTCGACCTCGGCATCGCCATCCCCACCATCGCCGCCGCCGTCGACGGCCGCAACATCTCCTCCCTCAAAGACCAGCGCCAAATCGCCGCCAAACAACTCACCGGCCCACAACCCACCATCCTCAAAGGCGATCTCAAATCCTTCATCAACGACGTCCGCAGCGCCCTCTACTGCTCCAAAATCTGCTCCTACGCCCAGGGCTTTGCCCTGCTTGCCGAGGCTGACAAGCAGTTCAAATACGGCATCAACTTCCCCGAAGTCGCCCGCATCTGGAAAGCCGGCTGCATCATCCGCGCCGTCTTCCTCGACGACATCATGAAGGTCTATAAGGAGGAAAAGGAAGTCCCCAACCTCCTCCTCGCCAAACGCTTCACCGACGCCATCTCCAGCCGCCAGGACTCCTGGCGCCGCACCGTCTGCACCGCCATCAACAACGGCATCCCCACCCCCGCCTTCAGCGGCTCGCTGGCTTACTACGACGCCTACCGCCGCGCCCGCCTCCCCGCCAACCTCATCCAGGCCCAACGCGACTTCTTCGGCGCCCACACCTACGAACGCACCGACAAACCCGGCACCTTCCACACCGAGTGGAACGCCTGATTCAGTTCTAACCACAGAGAGCACCGAGAACACAGAAACCACAGAGAAAAAATCAAACGAAGAGGGAGAAGAGAAATTCAATCTCTTCTCCCTCTTTGCTTTCTCCGTGCTCTCCGTGTCCTCCGTGCTCTCTGTGGTTGTATTTACACTCAACAGTATTTATCTCTGCACCCGCGCCGACCCACCCTTCGCCAGCGCCTCCACCTCATCCAACTTCGCCATCGTCACATCCCCCGGGAACGTCGTCAGCAGCGCCCCATGCGCCCACCCCAGCTTCAGCGCATCCTCCGGCGACCTCCCCGCCAGCAGCCCATAAAAACACCCCGCCGCAAACCCATCCCCGCCCCCGATCCGATCAATCACATCCAACTGCATCGTCGGTGAAACATACTCCTTCCCCTCCAGCCACATCACCGCCCCCCAATCATGCCGATTCGTCGAATGCACCTCGCGCAGCGTCGTCGCCACCATCTTGATATTCGAATGCTGATCCACCACTTTCTTGATCAAATCAAAAAACTGTTTCGGGTCCAGCTTCGACTTCGTCCCCCCCGCCACCTCCGGCCCACCCTCAATCCCCAGCCCCTTCTGCAAATCCTCCTCATTCCCCACCAGCACATCCACATAAGACACAATCTTCTTAATGATCTCCACCCCCCGCTTCGCCCCCCCCGCCGCCTGCCACAACTTGGCGCGATAATTTAGGTCAAACGAAATCACCGCCCCCTGCGCCTTGGCCGCCTGCATCCCCTCAATAATCACCTGCGAAGTCGTTTCCGACAGCGCCGCAAAAATCCCCCCCGAATGAAACCACTTCACGCCTCCCCCCATGATCTTCTTCCAATCAAAATCCCCCGGCTTCAACATCCCCCCCGCCTCATTCGACCGATTATAAAACACCACCGGCGCCCGCACCCCCTGCCCCCGATCGCTATACACCGTCGCCATATTCGGCCCGCGCACCCCATCATGCTCAAACCACTTATAAAAAGGCGTCACCCCCATCGACTTCACCTGCCGCTGAATCAATTCCCCGATCGGATACTTCACCATCGCCGTAGCGATCCCCGTCTTCAATCCAAAGCAATCCGACAAATTCGCCGCCACATTATATTCCCCCCCCGACACATGGATATCCACGCTATGTGCCCGCCGAAACGGAATCACCCCCGGATCGAGCCGATGCACCAGCGCCCCCAGCGAAAGGAAATCCAACTCACCCTCTTTACGAATATTCAGGCCGCTCATTGCTCTACTCCACAAAAAATTTCAGATCATTTTTAGCGGCGCAGAGTCTAACGATCCCCCCCCATCTTGCAAAATAAAAGAGGGGCGGCATAGCACGCTTATCACGCGCCTGCCGCCCCCGTCGGAACTGCCCCGACAATTCGATTACTTCGCGGTTTTCCCAGCCTCCGTCATCAGCGCCGTCAAATGCTCCAGCGCCTTATCTTCCTTCCCGCTGGCACGATAAAAATCCGCCAATTGCAGATGAATCGCATTCCGGATCGAAGAATCCGTCACATCCGGCAGCACCTTTTCAAAAAACGCAATCGCCGCGTCCGGCCCGCGATGCCGCAACACATCCCCCGCCGTCACCACCGCCGCCACCCCCGCCGCCGTCGGGTCCGCCGTCAATTGCTTGTACTGATTCACGAGCTGCAAATACCCCATCATCGCCCGCACCTGCGGCGCGGCCGCCTCACCCACCGGCACACCTCCACTCCTCCCCACCGGCACCCGATCCTGATCCTCCGGCCGACGCGAATCTCGATCATCCCGCGGGCTCGGCGGATTCGGACGATTATCCTCACCCCGCGGCGGCGGCGGTCGATCATCCCCCTGCGCCTGCGCCAAAATCGGCCCAGCCCCCGCCAGCAACAACATCATCGCCATCCAACTCGCATATCGCTTTTTCATTTAAAACTCCTAAGAATTTGAACTCTTTTTCGGATCACTCCCAGCCGACTTCATCGCATCATCCATCGACGGAAAACTCGGCATCGCCGGCATCGTATACGCCGTCTCCCCACCCTCCGACGGCACCACGTCCCCCCCGCTCGGCACGAGCTTCGCCCCCGCCAACTCCGGCACAATCGAAAAATCCTCCGCCGCCCTCGGTTGAAACGCCACCGCCTGCAGTGGCTCAGCACACGGAACACCTGCCGGCTGCACGCGCCACATCACAATCGCCACCGTCGCCGCCATCGCGCCTAGCGACCCGATACTCGTCCAAAATAACCAATGTCTCGGCGGTTTCGTCCCATACCCCAGCCGCATCGACTGCCCATTCAACACCTCCGCCCCCAGATCCCCCGGATAGCGCACTTCCTGATGCTCTTTTCTCGCTCGCTCAATCTCTTCTCTGAATTCACTCATTGCTTCACCTCAAACTTCTTCTTCATCGCTTTCAGCGCCTGATGGATCGTCGCCTTGACCGTCCCGGGCGCACACTGCATCGCCTCCGCCGCCTCTTCTACCGAAAGTTCCTCAAAAAACCGCAACATCACCGCTTCTCGCTGCCTCTCCGGCAATTCCGTCAGCATCTCCCGTATCCTCCCCCGCGACTCCGCCATCTCCGCCTCCCCCATCGGCCCATCCTCTTCCTGCCTCATCCCAACCAACCTCAGCCCATCCACAGGCCGATCGCGCCGCCGAATCTCCCGACAAACATTAATAGCAATCCCCAGCGACCATGTCCGAAGCTGACTCTCCCCTCGAAATGCCGGGAGTTGCTTCATCACTCGAAGTGCCGTCTCCTGCGTCGCATCCCGCGCCAGCTCCGCATCCCGCAACAGCCCCAGCGACATCCGATACCAGACATCCTGAAACTCCCGCAGAATCGTCGCCAGCGCGTTCCGATCCCCGCGCCGAGCTAATTCAATTGTGCTCTCTTCCACAAGCGCGGTTTCCTAATGACACCAATTAGTGGCTCAAATTCCACTTTGGTTTAGTCCAATGCAAATATCCCACCTGAAAATCGGTATTTATCTACATATTTAATAAGCATTTATAAATATTTTGAATAGTTCGCTTCTCCTGCCTATCATTACCCGTGTCCGGACCCAACGCACCGGCCTCATCCAAACTTTGTAATCTCCCCAGCGTTGTATATTAATGGCTTTCGCGGTATCGTTCCTGCCCCTCGGCAGACCGCGCCGAGCCATTATCCATTGATACAAAAAGGGTTGTAGAAACAGCGAACACCCCACGCAAAACGTGGAACGCTCGTCAGTACAGCAATATCATCATGAATCAGGTGCGAAACGATATCCGCAACGTCGCCATTATTGCCCACGTCGACCACGGCAAAACCACCCTCGTCGACGCCCTCCTTCGTCAGTCCGGCAACTTCCGCGAAAACCAGGTCCAGGACACCATGCTCGACTCCAATCCCCTGGAGCGCGAACGCGGCATCACCATCCTCGCCAAAAACTGCGCCATCGCCTACAAAACCCCCACCGGCGAAGATATCAAAATCAACCTCATCGACACCCCCGGCCACGCCGACTTCGGCGGTGAAGTCGAACGCGTCCTCGGCATGGCCGACGGCTGCTTCCTCCTCGTCGACGCCGCCGAAGGCCCCATGCCCCAGACCCGCTTTGTGCTGAAAAAAGCCTTCGAGCATCAGCTCCGCCCCATCGTCATCATCAACAAGATCGACCGTCCCGACGCCCGCGCCAACGACGTCCTCAACGAAGTCTTCGACCTCTTCGCCGAACTCGGTGCCGACGACGAAACCCTCGACTTCCCCGTCCTCTACGCCTCCGGCCGCGCCGGCACCGCCTCCTGGTCCATCGAAAAACCAGGCACCGACATCATCCCCGTCTTCGAAGCCCTCATGAAGCACGTCCCCGCCCCCCACGGCGACCGGGAAAAACCCCTCCAGATCCAGCTCACCACCATCCAGTACAACGACTACGTCGGCCGTATCGGCGTCGGTCGCATCTACAACGGCGTCGTCAAAACCGGCATGCAAGCCGTCTCCGTCAAACGCGACGGATCCATCGTCAAAACCAAAATCCAGCAGGTCCAATCCTTCGACGGCCTCGGTCGCAAAAACATCGAAGATGCCTACGCCGGCGATATCGTCGCCCTCATCGGCCTCGAAACCGTCGACATCGGCGACACCATCTGCGAACCCGCCAACGTCCTCCCCCTCGCCGCCCAGGACGTCGAACCCCCCACCCTCACCATGGTCTTCTACGTCAACGACTCCCCCTTCGTCGGCCAGGAAGGCAAATACCTCACCACCCGCCACATCCGCGACCGCCTCGCCCGCGAACTCGAATCCAACGTCGCTCTCAAAGTCGAAGAATCCGGCGAAAAAGGTGCCTTCTCCGTCTCCGGCCGTGGCCTCCTCCACCTCGGCGTCCTCGTCGAAACCATGCGCCGCGAAGGCTACGAACTCTCCATCGCCAAGCCCCACGTCATCTACCGAAAGACCGAAGACGGCTCCCTCCTCGAACCCATCGAATATCTCGTCATCGACGTCCCCGAGAAAAACATGGGCGGTGCCATGGAACTCGTCGGCAACCGCCGCGGTGAAATGGTCCGCATGGACAACCGCCAGGGTCAAGTCCATCTCGAATTCACCATCCCCGCCCGCGGCCTCATCGGCCTCCGCACTCGCCTCCTCAATGCCACCCAAGGCACCGCCGTCATGCACCATAACTTCCACGAATACGCCCCCGTCCGCGGCGAAATCCCCGCCCGCGTCAACGGCGTCATGGTCCAAATCGAAGGCGGCACCGCCAGCAACTACTCCCTCAACACCCTCCAGGAACGCGGCACCATGTTCGTCGACCACAACGACGCCGTCTACGAAGGCCAAATTATCGGCGAACACTGCCGCGACAACGACGTCGTCGTCAACTGCACCAAAGCCAAAAAACTCTCCAACATGCGCACCACCGGCTCCGACGAAAACATCATCCTCAAACCCATCCGCGACATGACCCTCGAACAGGCCCTCGAATACATCGAAGAAGACGAACTCGTCGAAGTCACCCCCACCGCCATCCGCGTCCGCAAACAATTCCTCAAAGAAAACGACCGCAAACGCGCCAACCGCAAATCCGCCGAAACCGTCGACGTCTAAAACATATTCAAAACTTCATTCCCATCGTGGCACGGGTTTTCAACCCGTGCCTTTTTTTTGAAAATAGAAAAGAACATGGATTAAAAATCCATGCCACGCAAAAATATGTGTCTCTGTTCACTTTTGATCGTATAATTGGATTAACTCCAATGACTACCATTACCACCACTCACATTCAACTCGACGACCAGCGCCGCCCCTTCATCGACGGCACCGGCACCCGCGTCGCCATGATCGTCATGGACACCCTCAACGGCCTCACCCCCCAACAAATCCACAATTCCTACCCCTATCTCTCCATGGCCCAGATCCACTCCGCCCTCTCCTATTACTTCGACCACCAATCCGACATCGACGCCGAAATCTCCCGCGAAGTTCTGGAAATTCAAACATTGCGCAATCAAGCCCTCCACTCGCAACCCTCTCGGTCCACCCTTCAATCCCGCCTGACTTCTCCTGAGAACCGCGCGTGAGTCTCTCTCTTTATATGGACCATCACGTCCACGGCGAAATTACTCTCGCCCTGCGCCGTCGTAATATCGATGTCCTCATCGCATTGGAAGATGGACACCACGATGTGGATGATTCCATCCTTCTCAATCGAGCCACAGAACTACGCCGTATTCTTTTCAGCCAGGACCGCGACCTGCTCGCCTGCGCTAGCGCCTCCCAAATCGCTAGCCACCATTTCGCCGGCCTAATTTACGCCCACCAACTCTCTCTGACGATCGGCCAAATCATCACCGATCTTGAACTCATCTGCCTCGCCTGCGAACCCACAGAACTTGCCAATCAAGTCATATATCTCCCACTATAATTAACTCCTCTTCACGTCTTCATGTCTTCACGTTTCTTCTCTGCCTCTTCTCTCCTCCCCCCACCCCCGCTAAATTCCCCCCATGAAAAAACTCCTCCTCCTCATCCCCACCCTCCTCTTGGGCTGCTCCCACCCCCTCCCCACCCCCGGCACACTCACCCCCCAATCCCTCACCACCACCACCCCCCACCACGTCTCCTACCAATACCTCCTCTATCTTCCCCCCAACTACAACCCCCACCAATCCTACCCCCTCGTCCTCTTCCTCCACGGCGTCGGTGAACGCGGCACCGATGTCTCCAAAGTCGCCGCCTGGGGCCCACCCAAACTCATCGCCGCCGGCCAGCAATTCAACTTCATCCTCGCCGCCCCCCAATGCCCCGACCACCAGTGGTGGCACATCGACGACCTCGAAGTCCTCCTCTCCTCCCTCCTCCACGACTACCCCAACATCGACCACTCTCGCCTCTACCTCACCGGCCTCTCCATGGGCGGCTGTGCCACCTACGACTGGATCCTCCGCGACCCCCACACCTTCGCCGCCGCCGCCCCCATCTGCGGCTCATCCAACCCCACCCAAGTCCATTACACCTCCCCCCTCACCCCCATCTGGGCCTTCCACGGCGAAGCCGACCCCGTCATCCCTCCCGACGGCTCCCGCCTCATGGTCGCCGCCTACCTCCACGACCACGCCGAAGCCAAACTCACCCTCTACCCCCACCTCGGCCACAACGCCTGGACCCCCGCCTACAACACCCCCGAACTCTACACATGGCTCCTCTCCCACCACCTGCCTCATTAAGTCCCCCGATACACGCCGCTACGCTTGGCGCGGGTCAGCTATACCGCCTCACGCAGAACGATAATTCGCATGGCAGTCGACGAAAGAGCCTGCGATAATGAAACGATGCGCTCGGAAAGCCCGGCCCAAACGGCTGGCGTCACCACCCGCTCTGCGATTCAATTCACGCTGCTTCCGTTATTCGCAGGCCTGATGATCGGCCTCGGTGTCGACTACGCCATCTGGAACCACTCTACATCATACTTGGATTCTTTCATCTTCCTCTTGATGATGGTCGCATCCTACCTCTACTTCACCTTTGCGATAATCGTCATTTCAGCCATCGCCGCTGTGATGGATAGAACATCTGTCGATGCCAATGCTTGGCGGATAGAACCCCGCCGATTCTCGACGATCGTGTTGCTTGGCCTGTCATATGCAATCGTACCCGTCACCCTCGCCGCGTTCGCCAATCGCTATTGGTCCGGAAATCCGTCTGCCATACCCACCGTCACGCCGAGTAAAGACTTCCTCATTCCTTTAGGGCTGGTGTTGCCCTTTTTCCTCGTAAAGCGACAAAACAACGGCAGTCGACGGCGAAAACAGCGCGTTGTCCGATGGGCCGGCGCAATCATTCTCTGCGTCGGCGCATTTTTAGCGGTATTAAAAAGGGGAACTAAACAACCATCCCGAGATCAACTCCGCGATTGCAACACCGTTGTCGCGTGGGTCCGTTCCACACACTCAGACCCGGGCGACTATAAAAATCTTACTCTGCCACCGTCGCTCGATTATCTCTCGAATGATGGGCGCGTTGAGGCGGTCCTGCTCACCGACGGAAGAGTCATACTACTGTTCCAATCCGAAAAACCTTGGATTTCCTTTTGCAGATATACCCTGTTCAGCAGTACCTCATTAACAGGCTACGAAGTTGGAACTGACCATCCCGATCCGTGGTTCACTCCCCACTGGGGTTACCCGGAGTTAAGAGTGACGGGACTTCCAAACTTCTGCATCTTCTCAAAGCTGAGCCCCAACTATTACGTTGTGGGAATGAACAACTGAATCACAAACAAAAACAACTCACCGATCACTCCTTATTCCCCATCCGCCTCCCCATCTGTGTCTAACTCCTCTCTCCCCCCCCGCCCGATAACCACCTTTCCAAAATTCTCCCCAATCATTTGCCTCCCCGCCCCTTTCAATCGTATCTCCATCTCAGCGTAACGTCCTTCCGGACAACCGCTGATAACGAGTCTTAGCAGGAGATCACGATGACACGACCCACGTTTCTAACCGCCTCCCTTCTCACCACCGGCCTAACCGCCTCCCTCTCCCCAGCCGCTATCCTCTTCCACCCCTCCACTCCCGCCGCCATTCCTTCCTTCTCCCCTCATTCCTTCCACACTCCCGACGCCTACCACCCCCCTGAAATCACCCCCAACCTCTTCATGATCGACCCCGCTCCCCACGAAGAGATCACCCCCTTCCCCACCACCCACACTCCTTTCGCCACCGATACCAGCCCTCCCTCTTACCATGACGACGCCGGCCTCTACGCCCCCTCCTTCGCCGCACCGGCCGTAGCCCCGTTCGTCGCCCACATCCCCGTCCCCGAACCGGCCACCCTCTCCCTACTCCCCCTCGGTGCCCTCCTCATCCGCCGCCGCCACCAATCCAAATAAACCCTCAACCCCAAACAAAGCCCACCGACCGCTGTCGGTGGGTTCTTCTATCTGTGCCGAGCAAGTTTGACAGTTCCGGGTACAAGTCCCGGTTCAACCTGATGGAGGTGAAGGATAGTCGATCCCAAGGGCATCGCCGCGCCGCGGACCCCGAAAGAAGGGCAACGCATAGACTCGGGCCGATGGACGAACTGCACCTTCCCCAACAGCTTCCCGGTCTGGCCGGGCCTCGAAAGCGTCCTGTCGGATGGATGAGTATAACGAACCGAACCGCCGTATGCGGACTCTTACGTACGCCGACCCGGGAGAGGATGTGCCTCCAGGCTCCCTCCTATCCCGATAAAACGCAATAAAATATCGAATAAATACAATCTATTCACAAGCCACGCATTACTCCGCCTTCTGCGTCGTCGCCGGCACCGTCGGCTCCCCCTCCACCCACCCTAGCCCCCGCAAAAACACATCCGCCGCCCGCATTGTCTCCCGCGCATAATACCCATCCCCATTCCGCCCATCATTAAAAAACCCATGATCCGCCCCCGGATACACATGCAACTCGCACTTCGCCCCCGCCTTCTCCATCTCCGCCTTGAAATCCTTCACCACCTTCAGCGGAATCAGATGATCCTTATCCCCAATAAACACCACCGTCGGCGGCGTATCCCCCGTCACATGATGCGCCGGCGAATACTCCATATACTTATCCCCCACCCGCCCATACCCATATTCCCCAGGCCCATTGTTAAACACCGGATTCCATAAAATCAGCGCATCCGCCCGCGGCGACACCGTCAAATCATCCCCCGCCCCATCCAACCCCGACAACATCGTCACCGCCGCCGCCAGATGCCCTCCTGCCGATCCCCCCGCCGCCGCGATCCGCTTCGGATCCATCCCGAGTTCCCCCGCATGACTCCTCACCCAACGCATCGCCGACTTCGCATCCTCCACACAAACCGTTGGTGCCTCCGCCTTACCTTTCTCCAGCAACCGATACTCCACCTGCACCGTCACCAATCCCCGCGAAGCAAAATACGTCGCCTGCTTATCAAATTGATTCGGCTGCCCCCCCACCCATCCCCCCCCATGAAAAAACACAATCCCCGGCCTCTTATCCCCCTCCTTCACACCCTCCGGCTCCACCACATACAACTTCAACTTCCTCCCCTCCACCTCCTTATACACATACTCCTTCCCTGCCCCCGCCCCC
>DASRRR010000055.1:0-44876 GCA_035656825.1 Tepidisphaeraceae bacterium
GGGGGCGGGGCGGACGAAATGAGGATTGTAGTAAGGTGAGGCGCAGGAGGCGTTGATCATTTTGACGCCTAGAGAATTGAGCATTTGGATAAATTGGATGGGTTCGGTGAGGTCGATTTCGAGGGGGTTATTGGGATTGCAACCGAAGCCATAGTGGTAGGGGGTTGGGAAGGAATCGGGGATGCCCGGGCCGAGTTTGCCGGGGGTGGCGCGGGCGGAATCGGGTTTGAAGGGGGGGGCGTCAAAGATGCTCAGTCTCACGCCGATTTTTAAGCCGGGGCAAGAGGCTTGGATGCCTTGGATAATTTGGCGGGCGAAGCGGGAGCGATTTTCGAGAGAGCCACCAAATTTGCCGGGGCGGGTGTGGGCGGAGAGGAGTTCGTGGGCGAGGTAGCCGTGGCAATGCTTGACGTCGACAAAATGGAACCCGACGCGATGGGCGAGTTGGGCGGCGGTGATGTAGTTGTCGATGATGTGTTCGAGGTCGGAGTCGGTCAGGAGAACGGAGGAGTCGTCGGGGGAGATGTGGAATTTTTTGTCGAGGAGGGGGTGGTGGTAGGCGATTCGGGGTTGGAATTTGAGTTTGTCGGCGGGTTTGCAGAAGCGGCCAGAGTGGGTGAGTTGGAGGCCGATGAAGAGGTCGTCGATTTTGGCGAAGGATTGTTGGTGGGAGGTTTTGAGAGCTTCGAGAAGCGACGTTAAGCCGCGAGCGGCCTGGTCCTGGTTGTTGTCGACAAGGGCGAGTTGGTTGGGGTTGGCGCGGGCATCGGAATGGACTGCGAAGGCTTCTCCGCCCCAGATCCATTTGCAGCCGGATTGGCCGAAGTGCTGCCAGCGGCGGAGGGTGTGTTCGGTAGGCTGGCCGCCGGTGGTGCAGTCCCAGCCTTCCATAGGGTGGGCGACCCAGCGATTGCCGATACGGAAGCCGTCGATGTCGAGCGGGGCGGCAAGAGGTGAGCCTTCAGAGGCGGAGAGGACTCGCGAGTCGAGTGGGAGGTCGAGATTGAGAGTGCTCAGGTGTGCCTGTAGGTCGGCGACGGTTGGGAAGTGTCCGATTTTTGGATAGGCTTCTTCGGGCATCGTGGCTGGCAGAATACGGCAGCGAAGAGAGATCGACAATGAAATATAAAAAGCTCGGGCGGACAGAGATTCAAGTCTCGACGGTGGCGCTGGGGTGCATGTCGCTGGCGGCGAGCCCGACGTATCCGGGGATCGCCGAGGGGGAGGCGATCGCGGTTGTACACGCGGCGTTCGATGCGGGAGTCAATTTTTTTGACAATGCACCAGCGTATGGGGATGGGGAGGCGGAAAGCCGGCTGGGGAAGGGGCTGCGGGGGAAGCGGGATAAAGCGGTAGTGGCGACGAAGATTTTGACCGAAGCGTTGTCGCCGGAGGATGTGCGGAGGGAATTGGAAGCGTCGCTGCGGCGGCTGGGGATGGAGCATGTGGATTTGTATCAGATTCATTGGCCCAAGCGGGTAGTGCGGATGGAAGAGACGTTGCGGGCGATGGAGGAGATGGTGAAGAGTGGGAAGGCTCGCGCGATCGGGGTTTGCAATTTTGGGTCTGTCGATTTGCAGGAGGCGCTAGAGACTGGCGTGCGGATGGAATCGAATCAGGTGGCGTATTCTCTGCTGTTTCGCGGGGTGGAGTTTGGGGTGCGGGAGATGTGTTTGAAGGAGGGGATGGGGGTGTTGTGTTATTCGCCGCTAGCGCAGGGGATGCTGGCGGGGAGGTTTGGGAGTGCGGAGGAGGTGCCGGTGGAGCGGGCGCGGACGCGGCATTTTGCGGGGACGCGAAAAATGGCGCGGCACGGGGAGGCGGGGTGTGAGGTGGAGACATTTGCGGCGGTGGAGAGGGTCAAGAAGATTGCGGAGAGGGTGGGGATGCCGATGGGGGATTTGGCGCTGGGGTGGCTGCTGCATCAGCCGGTGGTGGCGAGTGTGCTGGCGGGGGCGTCGAGCGTGGAGCAGGTGAAGCGGAATGCTCGGGCGGGAGAGGTTTCGTTGTCGGCAGAAGTGGTGAAGGAGTTGGAGGAGGCGACGCGCGAGGTTAAAGAGGAGCTGGGGGGGAATTTGGATCCGTGGCAAGCGGCGGGAAGAGTTCGATAGGGCAATTTTTTGAGGATGAATTTATGGCGGATTTTAAAAAAATTAGGATCGGTGTGGCAGGGCAAGGCAGGTCGGGGTATTCGATTCATGTCAAGACGATCACGGGATTGCCGGAGATGTTTGAGCTGGTGGCGGTGGCGGATTTGTTGCCGGAGAGGAGGGAGGATGCGGTGAAGCTGGTGCCGGGGTGTAAGACGTATGAGAAGGCCGAGGAGATGCTCCAGGACGGGAATATTGAGCTAATGGTGGTGTCTACGCCGAGCTATTTGCACACGGCGCACACGCGGGCCGCGCTGGCGGCGGGGAGGGGGGTTTTGTGTGAAAAGCCTTTCGCGCTGACGCTGGCGGATTTTGATGAGACGGTGTCGGAGGCGAAGAAACTGGGGAGGTTTTTGGCGCCGTTTCAGCAGCGGCGCTATGAGCCTTCGCTGGCGAAGATCCAGGAGATCATCGCAGCGGGGACGCTGGGGCGGATCGTGCATTGCCGGGTCGCGATGCATAATTTTGCGCGGCGGTGGGATTGGCAGACGCTCAAGCAGTTTGGCGGGGGGCAGTTGTATAATAATTGCCCGCATGTGATTGATCTGGGGCTGCAGCTCTTTGGGCCGGAGGATCCGTCGGAGATTTTTGGTGATTTGCAGCGGACGCTGGCGAGTGGGGATGCGGAGGATCATGTGAAGATCACGCTGAAGCGGAAGGGGCAGCCGACGGTGGATATTGAGTGGTTTGCCACCGATGCGTTCGGGACAGACCTTTGGACGATCATGGGGACCAGCGGGACGCTGCGCGGGAGTGTGAATGCGCTGGAGTGGAAAAGCGTGGATTGGAAGGATTATCCCCCTCGGCCCGTCGATCCAACGCCGACGAAGGGGAGGTCATATAATTCGGAGAAGCTGCATTTCAAGGATGATAAGTGGGAGATGCCCAAGGAGACGACGGATAACGCGACGCTGTTTTATCGGGATTTATATCACTCGTTCCGGGAGGGGAAGGAACTGCATGTGACGGTGGAATCGGTGCGCCGGCAGATCGTGATTATTGATCATTGTCGGAAGACTTGCCCGGTTTGAGCGAGGTGACTGTGTTTGTAAGTTTGATGTGTGATCTGGTGGGAGTGGAGGTGTTTGAGCCATTTACGGTGGTGGAGTATGCGCGGCGGTTTGGGTTTGCCGGGGTGGATTTGCGCATGGATCACGTGGCCAAGGTTGTGAGAATGGAAGAGGCAGGGAAGCTAGTGGGCGCGATGGATCAGGCGGGGGTAGTGGCGGGTTATTGTTCGCTGGTGTCGGGGAGAGTGTCGGTGGCCGAGGAGGTTTGGCGAGAAGGGATGAAGGCGTTGCCGGAGTTGTGCGGATTGGCGCGGGCGCTCGGGTTTGATCGGGCGGCGACGGTGGTCTTGCCGGGGGATGATGCCAGGGAGTTTGCCGAGAATGAGAAATTGCATGTGGCGCGCGTGCGCGAGGCGATGGATGTGATGGGGGATTTTGGGATTCGGCTGGGGCTGGAATACGTGTCGCCACAGACGAGGCGAGCGGGGTTTCGCTTTCCTTATATTCACGATTTGCGCGGGGCGTTGGAGCTGATTGCCAAGATTGATCGCAAGGGTGTCGGACTCATGTTGGATTCGTTTCATTGGCACTGTGCGCGGGAGACGGGGGAGGATGTATTGCAATTGACCAATGAGCAGGTCGTGGTGGTGCATTTGAATGATGCGCTGGCCGGCAGGGGGTTGGATGAGCAGGTGGTGAATGAGCGGGAGATGCCGGGGGAGTCGGGGGTGATTGATTTGGGGATATTTTTGGGGAGTTTGCAGAGTATTGGATATGACGGGCCGGTGACGTGTGAGCCTACGAATGCGAAGTGGGGAAAGATGGACGTGGAGCAAGTATTGGAGCGGACGGGGCAGGCAATGAGGAACTGGGTGAGTTAGTTTGCAGCACGCGGGCGACGATGGTCGGGTGAGTCTGGATGGCAATGTCGCGGATGGCGGACGATAGGCTGGCGAACATGTTGATCAGTGCGCCGATGATGAGATACACCGTGCCGCCGGCGAGACAACTGAGGGAGGGGAGGAGAAGCGCCCAGATTTTAGAGATGGAGGCGACCAGCAGAAGAGCGGCAGCGCCAGTGAGGAGGAGGATGCCGAGGACGAAGCAAAAGATGGCGGCTCCGCGCAGGACTTTGGCGCTGGTGACAATTCCCGCATAGGCGTCGGGTTCAGCATAGATCAGAGCCGGGCCATGATAGAGCAGGGGCTTGTCGGATTTGTCCTTGGCGGCTCGTGTCTTGTCTTGCGATCGGGCATCCTCCAGTTCGCGTTTTGCTTTTGCCTCCTGTTCAAGGCGTTCGCGTTCGGTATGAAGGCGCAGTAGCTCGGCTTCTCCAGGGACGATCAGCTCGGCGTTGCAGGTCGGGCAACGATCTTTATTACCGGCGTCTTCGATGGGAGATTTGAGGTCGTCGTTGCAGGCCGGGCAGTGATAGGAGACTTTGGCTTTGCCCAACCCGCCGCGAGAGACGCTGTAGTTGGTCATGGTGAGGAAATTCTCGCTCGCTCGATTTGCGAAATCAACTTGATATGTGCAATGCAGGTTGAAACATGCATTAGAATAGACTTAAAGTGAGCCAATGCGGTACGTGCTGTCGGTGATGTTGCTGATGTTGCTGGGGGCGGCGCCGACTACACGGCCCGCGGTTTACCTGATTCATTTGCCGGGCATCTCCGGGCCGCTGGCGATTGATCGCGCGATGTCAGCTGGCGTAAAACTGGCGGGGTTGCCGAAGCCGCTGGTGTTTGATTGGACAGTCGGCGACCCAGGACTGCATGCTTTGACGGCGTACGGACGAAATCAGGAGCAGGCAAAGATTCTCGCAGATCGGCTGACGACGCAGTATCGGGCACATCCCGACGTGCCGATCGAGATCACCGCGCATTCAGGAGGGACCGCGGTGGCGGTCTGGGCACTCGAAAAGTGTCCGGCGGATGTGAAGGTGCAGACGGTGCTCCTGATCGCTTCGGCGCTCAGTCCGACGTATGACTTGTCGGATGCGCTCGCGCATGTGTGCGGGAAGGTGTACGCGTTTTATTCACCTTTTGACGACATCGTTTTAGGCACCGGGACCAAAACACTTGGCACGATGGACCGGGTCTACACGCAGGCCGCGGGCATGGTCGGGTTCACGCAGCCGACGGACGCCAAGGAGCCGGCCGAATATAAAAAGCTGATCGGCATGCCCTATAAGCAGGAATGGATGAAACTGGGAAATCGCGGGGATCATATCGGCGCGATGGGGCGTGTGTTTGCCGCGGAAGTGTTGGCGCCCTTACTGGGAGGCGAGGCTCCGGAACTTGTCCCTGCGACAAAGCCTTCGCGATGAAGTAGGGGGTAGCAATGCGCCGATAACAGTCTTGGATGACCCATGCGGCGACAGCAAAATCCTCCGGCATGCGCGTGATTTGCGCGGGAGAGTCGCATGTATTATTGGTGCAGAATGAAACGATCCTCGCGGCTGGTGCCGTGGATCATTTATTGGACTGTGTCGAGCGTTTGAAACGATACAGCTCCGTGCCCGCCGTCCTGGTCGGGGCGACGCGTTGTCCGCAGACCGGGCAGGTCGTTACCAGCGGCCTGAATCGGCAATCCCCGCGAAGCAGGACCTATGATCGGGTCATGCCCACGCTGGCGTGCATGCCCGTGGATACGTTTGATGGAAATTGCCTGCTGGTCCCCGAAGAAATGGGGCAAGAACTGGCCGGCAAAGCCTTAACGCCGGCAGCAGGCCATCGCTTGCGCCGCAAGGGGTACGGGATATTTCTCGCCCCGGGATTTGTCGGGACGTGCAGCCTGCGATAGTCTGGCACGCCTGATGAAAACCAGACTCGAAGGAATATTTACCCCGCACATGGTGCCTCTGGACCAGCATGGGGAGATCAACGAAGCCGAACTCCGCCGCTACATCGACTGGCTGATCGAGCGCGGCGTACACGGGCTCTATCCCAATGGCTCCACCGGCGAATTCACCCGCTTCACTGTCGAAGAACGACAGCGGACCATTCAAATCGTCTGCGATCAAGCCCGCGGCCGAGTCCCCGTCCTCGCCGGCGCCGCCGAAGCCAATGTCCGCGAGACCATCCGCGCCTGCGAGCTTTATCACCAGTACGGCGCAACGGCTGTCGCCATCGTCTCGCCGTTTTACTACAAACTCTCGTCCGAAAGCGTTTATGCCTATTTCCGCGAGATCGCATTGGCGTCACCAATCGATGTCACGCTTTACAACATCCCGATGTTCGCCAGCCCGATCGACGTTCCTACGTTGCAGCGTCTGGCGGAATTCGAGCGTGTCATCGGCATCAAAGATTCCACCGGCGACGTCGCGTTCATGATGCGCATGATCGCCGCCGTCAGACCACACCGCCCGGACTTTATGTTCCTCACCGGCTGGGACGTGGTCCTCATCCCCATGCTGCTCGTCGGCGCCAACGGCGGCACCAACGCCACCAGCGGCGTCGTCCCCGAACTCACCCGCAAAGTCTATGAGCTCACCCGCGCCGGCAAACTCGATGAGGGAATGAAAGTTCAATATCGAATTCTCGAACTGTTCGACGCCATGCTCTACAGCACGGATTTCCCAGAAGGATTCCGCGCCGCCGTCGAATTGCGCGGCTTCGACTTCGGCAAAGGCCGCCAACCCCTCAGCGAAGTCCAGCAAATGGACCGCACCGCCCTCAAGCGTGTTTTACACTGCATCATGGCCGACTACGGAATCGTCGACAGCCCCGCATACTGCGCCCCGCGCAGCGGCAACCTCGAACGCGACAAAGTCGCCCAGATCGCCGAGGAAGTCATGCTCGCCCTCAAACAACGGGGAATGAGCTGAAAAGAAAATAATTGACGACGGATCGCATTGTTCCTAAAATTGGAACAGGTGCGGATCATTACATGGCGCATGCTGAGAGAATTTGGCTCGCGTTGGCCGGCATCAGTCGGCCCCATACGCGAATGGTATGGCGTGACCCAGCGAGCGACATGGCGAAATTTCACGGAGGTTAAAGCGACCTTCGGACAGACAGATCAGGCCGTGGTTCGAAGTGGCCAGCGTGTTTGCATATTCGATATCGGTGGAAACAAATTTCGACTGGTCGCATTTGTAAGCTACGCAAAGAGAAAAGTTTACGTCCTTCGCGTCATGACGCATAAGGAATATGACAAAAGCGGGCAGCGCTGGAAGCAGGATCTATGAAGTCCCGAAAAACAAAAAAGGATGTGCCGGCAGCAGTTGCAGCTCTGCCATCCGGCTATTTGGTCTTGATGGCGGAATTTCCATTACGGCCAATCCGAAATCGATCAGAATTGGACCGGGCAACGAAAATCATTCATCGCCTGGCGTTGCGCGAAGGCAAAACGGATTCGGGAGAAGAGGCCTATCTCGAAGTATTAGAAGGACTCGTCGAACGATACGAGAATCAGCACTACCCGATCGATGTACGCGAAGTATCTCCCACGCAGGTCCTCAGGATGTTGGTCGCACAAGCAGGGATGACCGTCACGGAACTCGGTCTATTGCTCGGAAGCAAAGGAGCCGCATCAGAACTGTTGAGTGGAAAGCGCAAAGAACCGAGCAAAGCACAGATTGCGAAATTGTGTTCGCGATTCAAGGTGGATGCGGGTGCCTTCCTGGCCGCAGCGGTCCAAACTTCAGCGAGTGCGGCATAGGAGTGCTTCGTGATGCAACAGGCCCTGGGCATCTTGGAGATTCGCGGCTACACCCCGGCGATGGTTGCATTGGATGCCGCCGAAAAAGCCGGCGAGATTACGCTCATTCAGTTGGAACTCAATGATTTTTACGGCGTCGTGTTGAAACTCGCCGGCGCCGTCGGCAGCGTTCGCGCCGCGGTCCAAGCCGGCGAAGAAATTGCCCGACTAATGCACGCGGATGTGATCGCCACTATCATCCCCAACCCAGCTATCGAAGCGATGACGGGCATTCTCGCTAAAGAAGAATTCTCGCCCCTCATCGAACAGGCAGTCGTCAAAAATCCGAAACAGGAGCGCGCTATGGCGGACCAGGCAACATTCGCAATCGGCATGATCGAAACCCAAGGCTTTGCCGCAGTCATCGAAGCGGTCGACACCGCATGTAAAGCCGCCAATGTCGAAGTGCTGGGAAAAGAAAAGCTCGGCGGCGGATATGTGACGATTTTAATCAAAGGTGACGTCGCCGCGGTCAAAGCCGCCGTCGAAGCCGGCAAATCCCGTGTCGAAGGACTCGGAAAATTAATTGCCGCCCACGTCATCCCCCGACCCTCCACAGCGGTGCTTTCCTTATTGCCAAAAGCCTGAGGCAGCCACAATTAAGCGCCGCTGCCAGCCGCCGGATCGGCTTGCCGCTGTGTAAATCCAGTCACACGATACCCCGTTTCGGTAATCGCATCAGTCAACTGTTTCACATTGACTTGGCTGGAGTTATAGAGAATCGACGCCTGCCGACTGTTGAAATCCACCTCAATCTCATACACCCCCGGCAGCTTCTGAACAGCCTTGCTGATGGCCTGCTCGCATTTATGGCAGTGCATGCCTTCAATGCGAATCAGCGCGAGATGGTCTTTGCCCACATCCTGAGACATCGGTTGGTTCTCCTGCGTGCCAGGTCTTCCTACATTAGTCACGCCGGCCCAATCCGGCAACCGCAGATTCCTCCAAACCAACCACCGCCACATTGACGGCGGCTGTCCGCCACACTGCGACAGATCACTCCTGCAAAGGGTTGAGCCTGTTCATTGCTGGTTCATTTCCTGCTCCAAAACCCGCAAAGGGAAAATATCTCTCCCAATGGTACGAAGTTCGCTTTATTCCGTTTTGTCCGACAACGGGATGATTTGGGTACAAAACACAAGTTATCCCCCTTAATTTTGCCCGCGCAGATCGACCCCCCCTCACACACGAGGGACTTCGGGTCGAACCCCATAGCCCGCGGCTGACGTGACAAACGTCAGCCGTTTTTTTTGCGCTATGGAATACTCGGAATTTCGATTTCGGTTGACCGCTATATGAATCAACGAGTACCCTCCAAATGTGGATACGACCGACTTAATCACAATCGACCCCGGCATCCTCGGCGGCACCCCAGTCTTTAAAGGCACCCGCGTTCCAGTCAGCACCCTCTTCGAATACCTCGAAGACAACTATACCCTTGAAGAATTCCTTACCTCTTTTCCTTCAGTGACTTCCGCGATGGCTCACCGCATCCTCGAACGATCCGAAGCCGCCCTTCTTCGGCCTGTCGCATGAAAATCCTTCTCGATGAATGCGTTCCTTGGCCAATGTATAAACTCCTGGGCGAGCACGATTGCACGACCCCCGTCCGTCATGGCTGGGGCGGCATTCAGAATGGCGAACTTCTTCGACATGCTGAATCCGCATTCGACCTCTTCATTACTTCCGATCAGAACCTGCGTTACCAACAGAATCTCGCCATCCGGCGCATTGCCATTATTCAGCTCTCGACCAATAAACTCCGCCGCATTATCAGTGCGGCATCGTTGATCTCTTCCGCCGTCGCCTCCATTAAACCCGGCGATTTTCTCGATCTCCAAATCCCATGAACTCTCTCATCGCCTCCATCGACCAAGGCACCACCAGCACCCGCTGTGTCCTCTTCTCCTCCGACGGGGGCACCTTCCTCTCCCAAAAAGAACACAAACAACACTACCCCCACCCCGGCTACGTCGAACACGACCCGCTGGAAATCTGGCGCAATACCCAGCACGTCATCGCCGATGCTCTTGCCAAAGCCAGCGCTTCACCCACCCAAATCGCCGCCGTTGGCATCACCAACCAGCGTGAAACCACCGTCGTCTGGGACAAACGCACCGGCCAGCCCCTCCATCACGCCATCGTCTGGCAGGACACCCGCACCAAATCCATCTGCGACGCCTACGCCAAAGACGGCGGCCCCGACCGCTTCCGTCCTCTCACCGGTCTCCCGCTCGCCACCTACTTCTCCGCCCCCAAACTCAAATGGCTTCTTGACCACGTCCCCAACCTCCGCTCACTCGCCGCCGCCGGCCACGCCCTCTTCGGCACCATCGACTCATGGCTCCTCTTCAACCTCACCGGCCAGCACGTCACCGATCCGACCAATGCCAGCCGCACCATGCTCATGAACCTCCACACCCTCGACTGGGACGACTCCCTCCTCGCCTCTTTCGACATCCCGCGCCAAATGCTCCCAAAAATCATCCCCTCCTCCCACCCCACCGGCTTCGGTCACACCCTACCAACCGGCCCATTCTCCGCCGCCATCCCCGTCACCGGCGTTCTCGGCGACCAACACGCCGCTCTCGTCGGTCAAAACTGCCTCACCCCCGGCTCTTCCAAAAATACCTACGGCACCGGCTGCTTCATGCTCCTCCACACCGGCGATCAACCCGTCGTCTCCAAACACGGCCTGCTCACCACCGTCGCCTACCAATTCCACAACGAAAAACCCGCCTACGCCCTCGAAGGCTCCGTCGCCGTCGCCGGCGCCCTCATCCAATGGCTCCGCGACAACCTCAACCTGATCACAACCGCCAAAGAAATCGAACCCCTCGCCTCTTCCGTCCCCAACAATGGCGGCGTCTACTTCGTCCCCGCCTTCTCAGGCCTCTTCGCTCCCTACTGGCGCTCCGACGCCCGCGGTACCATCGTCGGCCTCTCCCAACACTCCTCCCGCGCCCATATCGCCCGCGCCGCCCTCGAATCCACCGCCTTTCAAACCCTCGACGTCCTCCTCGCCATGCAAAACGACTCCCCTCACACTACCCCCACGACATTAAAAGTCGACGGTGGCATGACCGCCAACTCCCTCCTCATGCAATTCCAATCCGACCTGCTCGGCATCCCCGTCTCGCGCCCCAAATTCCCCGAGACCACCGTCCTCGGTGCCGCCATCGCCGCCGCGCGCGCCGTCGGCATCACCGATTTTTTCTCCCACCACTGCCAGCCTGACGCCACCTGGACGCCCTCTATGTCCGCCGACCAGCGCGCGTCCCTCCACGCCCACTGGAAGAAAGCAATCGACCGCTCCCTCCACTGGCTCGACTGAAACTGGCTTATTGACCTTCGATATTTGTCGGCGGAGCCGGATCCCACGGATCGGTCAATTGCGCTTCGAGCTGCGCGAACTGTTCGATCTTCATCGTCCCCGCGTGCATATCCATAAAGAGATAGTTGCTTCCGCGGGTAATGCCATGCTTATAAGGATCCACGCGCGTCGGATAATCCGACCGGGCATCATTGGAATCCATGTAATAATCCGGCCAATTCCACCGCTTCTCACCCATCAACACCACTTCCCCCGGAGACAATCCATTCGACAACCGGCTGCCAAACTTCAACCCCTTTTCATGAATGTGATTGTTGATGATGTACGAATGCCCTTCCCCATGCCCATCGCCTGTGCCATAGAAATCCGCCACGTCATCCTGCAAATCCAGCGGACAAATCATGATCTTCGGCGTGTAAATCCGCACATCATCCACCGGCGGGTCCGGCAATGGTCCAAACTTGAACACATACATCGGCCACCGCAACCAAGGCTTCGGCCCCGCTCCCAGCCCCGGCGGATAACAGGCACCCTTCCAGTTATTCGAATAAATCTGCAGCGAAGTTCCCACCTGCCTGAGATTCGACATGCACTGGACCTGCAACGCCTGCTGCCGCGCCCGTGACAACGCCGGCATCAACATCCCAATCAGCACCGCGATCACCCCGATCACCACCAGCAGCTCCACCAGCGTAAAGCCGGTCGCCCGCCGAAAGGTTGGATACATCACACGCGCCTGACTCATACATCACTCCGGTCTGCTGATCACTGGTTTCAATACTTCCGACCCCTAATACCCCCATCGCAGCCTCCCGTTGCTGGAAGACGTGCGAACCCTCGTCTAACGCCTTTGGCGGCGGAATATTCCGGCATGTATATAAATGCTGGAGGTTATAGGACTTATATTGACCCAGTTGCCGTACTATTCTTCCAGATTCAGCCAGCGTATCTCCGACTCCGACAACCCCACCTCTAGCGCTGCCCAACTCGTATGCGTTTCCCGAATCGTCCGCGGTCCGATCAACGCAAATGCCTCCATCGGTTGATTCAACACCCACGCCAACGCAATATTGATCGGCAAGACCTCGCGCTTCCGCGCCAACTCCTTCACCCGCTCCAGCCGCCGAAAATTATCCTCCGAATACCAGCATCGCACGAGTTCTCCATCCTCGCGCTTCTCCGGCCCCGCCTTCCCTTCAACAAAAAATCCCCGCGCCTGACTCGACCACGCAAAGAGCGCCGTCCCCGTCTCCCGAAAAAATGCCCGACTCTTTTCATCCGACGCACTGATACACCCCGCCCACATCGGCTCGACCAATCGCGCCAGTGAAAAATTATTCGACACCGCCGCAAACCCCATCAGCCCCTTCTGCTTCGCATATGCATTTCCCTCGCGCACCCGATCAACCGACCAGTTCGACCCCCCAAACGCCTTCATCCTCCCGCGATTCACCTGCTCATTCATCGCCTCCACAAACTCTCCCACCGGCACATCCACATTGTCCCGATGCATCATATAAATATCCGCCGACTCGAGTCCCATCCGCTCCAGCGACTGCTCAAGCTGCACGCCGATAATCTCCGGATAGCAGTAGGGGGTATGCGCCCCCTTGGCGATCACAACGATCTCCTCACGCACTCCGCGCGTGCGCACCCATTCTCCGAACAACTTCTCCTGCAATCCCCCGCCATAAATATGCGCCGTATCAAACGCATTCCCACCCGCGTCCATGTAATCATCAAACATCGCTGCCGCGTAAGGCAAGTTCGGCTGATTATCACACCCCATCACCAATCGCGCCACCCGCTTCCCCACTCCTTCCACCTCCCCATACGTCATCTTCGCCGCTTGCGGCTTAGACGGACCAAATCGCTTGATTTTCCCCACTTTCTCAACTTCATACACAAGCCCAATCTCCTTCCTCCACAAATCCAGCACTCGCATATTCCCCATCGTTTCGTCCCACGACATCCCCGGCCATTTCCCCTGCTTCTCTTCAATACTCTCCGCTACCCAATCCGCTTCAATCGCATAGATCGGCGCCCGCGACTCCACCTCCACGCGCTCCTCCTTCCCATCCACATGCAGCACAATCTCCGTCTTCCCCCCATCCCGCGCCGGCACCCACGGTGCCGGCAACTCTATCCACCCCTTCGATCCATACACCCGAGCCGAATTCTCCTGACTCACCTGCACCCCGCACGATACCTCGGCCACGATATCGCCGGGAAACTTCATCACCGCACACGCCCACTCATCCACGCCCGTCTTCCCAACTCGCCCGCTCGCCTTCACCTCCGTCGGCTCAGCAAACTCCTTCCCCCGCGCCACCCCCGCAATCAGCCGCGCAAACGACACCGGATAACACCCCACATCGAGTATCCCCCCGCCCGCCAGTGTATTCTCCGTAATCCGATTCTTCTCCTCCAGATTCGCCGGCCAATGAAAACTAAACGCCGCCTGAATCACCCGTACTTCCCCGATCACCCCCTGGCGAATCATCTCGATGACCTTCCGTGTCTGCGGCGTACACCGATACATAAACGCTTCCATCAAAAACACCCCATGCGCCCGCGCCGCTTCGATCATCACCATCGCCTCGGCCGCATTCACCCCCATCGGCTTTTCACACAACACATGCTTCCCCGCCTCGCACGCCTTGATCGTCCACTCCGCATGCCCCACATGCGGCACCGCCACATACACCGCCTGCACTTCTTCATCCCCCAACACCTCCTCATAAGACCCATACCCGCGTAACGCCCCATGCTCCTTCGCAAACATCTCCCCCTTGGATTTCTCCCGCGATCCCACCGCCACCAACTTCCCCGTCCGCGACCGCAGCAAATGCTGCGCAAACGCCTTGGCAATCGCCCCGGTGCCAATGATGCCCCAGTTTAAATGATCCATACTCGTTCAACTCACTCGTTCGTTATCTCCATCCCGCTCGCAGCTCCGCGATCTCCTTACACGCCCGCAACATCGGCTCGACCTCCTCAAGCCCGAGCATCGTCGCTGCATCACTCTTGGCCTCCTGCGGCTTCGGGTGACACTCCAGAAACAACCCATCCACCCCCGCCGCCACTGCCGCCCGCGCTAATAGCGCCGAATACTGCGGATTTCCTCCGCTGGCATTCCCCAGCCCCGCAGGCATCTGCGTGGAATGCGTCACGTCAAACACCACTGGCACCCCGATCTCTCGCATCACTGCCAGCCCGGTAAAATCATTCACGAGCCGGTTATACCCAAAAAATGTCCCCCGCTCGGTCACCATCACCGGCCCGCCGGCGCTTTTGCCTCCTCGAGCGCTCTTTACCTTTTCCACGGCATTGCCCATCTCCTGCGGCGCCATGAACTGGCCTTTCTTGATGTTCACTGCCCGCCCGCTCTTCCCGCAGGCGATCAGCAAATCCGTCTGCCGCGCCAAAAACGCCGGGACCTGCAATATATCCACCACGCCCGCGACCTCTTCCACCTGCTGCGCCTCGTGCACATCGGTCAGCACGGCTACCCCTACCTCTTTCTTCACCCGATCCAGCACCACCAGCCCATCCTCAATCCCCGGCCCGCGAAACGAAGAATTGCTCGACCGATTCGCTTTGTCAAACGACGCCTTGAAAATGTAGGTCAGCCCCAACTTTTCACACACGCCCTTCACATGCCGCGCCACTTGCAAACAGACCTCTGCCGACTCGATCACACAAGGCCCGCCAATCACAAACAACGGCGTCCGGCCCGTGCCAAGTAAATCATTCATGGTAAGCACTCTTTTTAAGTCCAAGCATACATGACAAAAAACCCCGAAGCCGGCTGCCGACTTCGGGGTTTTGATCCAATCCCTATTTTGTCAGTCTCATCACTGCCGATCAAGGTCCACCCACAACCCGGTCCACTGCGATTCATCCAGCAGCCTTCCCGGAGTGGATCCATCCTCGTAAGTCCCATCATGTAAAAATACCGGATTGTTCGTCAGCGTAAATGCCGTATTTTCATCCATCGTATTCCATGGCGATTTATCAAATGTGTTCGAGCTCATCGTCACAAATCGCGCCGAGCCATTCCCATATAACACATTGACCCCCTTCTTGTGTCGTTCAAGTACTTTTGGCCGGGTATAGCATGTGTCCGACAGGATCGCGTGGTTTCTCAATCGCGCAAATCGCGGGAGTGTAATCTGCCCGGTTCCATCCGTCGGCAGCCAATACAACTTATTCGCCGAGTTCATCGTGCCATAACTCACCCCCGCCTTGGCCGGCGCCGGTGCATTGGCCGGCCAATATGTGATAGGCCTGGCGCTAAATCCGAGTCGCGTGTGCGTTCCCGCCCCCGTCGTTGTCACAAACGGCCAAGGATTCGCGCTGAACACCGTCGCCGACGGGTTCGGCTGATATGTGAACTGCACGTCAACGATCTCGCTCGGACAATAAAACGCCTTCGGATTCTTACTGATCCCCGCCGCCACCAGCAACCCCATCTGCGACGGCTTCGGCGGAGAAGAACTGCTGTTGCTCCAGTTCATGATATAGCTGAACGCCTTCTCCTGAATGTACCCAATCGGGCACACATCGTTATACATAGCGGAGTAAATGCGCATCTCGTTATATAACTCACGCATGTTGCTGGAACAGACCACCCGGTTTGATTGTTCCCGCGCCTTGCTGATCGTCGGCAGCAAAATCGAGATCAGCAATCCAATGATGCCTATCACCACCAGCAACTCCACCAGCGTAAATCCCCCCTTACGCGCATCTTCGCTCGCGCATGCTTTTGCTATCGCCATACATCCTCCGATTCGCAGTAATTGATCAAATAGAGTGCCGCAGAAAGGTTGCTCATTCTTATATAAAAAGAACCATGAAAGAGCAAATATTCTCTCTTCATCCCTTTACTTGGCGGAAACTAAAAACCTCACCCGCCTTTCCAGCATCTCCACCTCCAAAGGCGTAAACCCCGCCGCATCCCCGTCCACCTGCACAGGCACACTCTCCGCCGCTGTAATCCTTACCCGCCTTCCCTTCACATAGACCACCCCCTCCATCTGTAAATGCTCCCCCACCGCCGCCCGCAAAAACAACTCCGCCAACTCCTGTGGCGATCCGCATGGCATCACACATATATCCAGCAATCCATCATCCGCCCGCGCCAGCGGAAGTATTTCAAACCCCGTTCCGTACTCCTTCACGTTTCCCACCATGGCTATCCCGGCCCTCTCGCGAAAGACCACTTTCCCGTCCACCTCTGCTTGGATCGCCGGATACCGATACCCCGCCAGCGCCAGCGCCGCCGGCAAGGCATAACTCGCCATGCTGATCGGCCCCCGCCTCATCTTCTCTAACTGATGCACAATCCCCGCATCAATCCCCACCCCCGCCATGAGCAAAAACAATTTCCCATTCGCCGCCGCCGCATTCAATTCCACCACCTTACCCGCTCGAATCACCTCCGCCACTTCTTCGCCAATCGCCTCCTCATTCCACTTGAGCCCCAGATGCTGCGCCATCAAATTCGCCGTCCCCATCGGCACTACCACCACCGGCGGCACACTCGTTCCCCCACACTCCCGCATCGCCCTCCCCACCACCCCCCGCAACGTCCCATCCCCCCCGATCACCACCATCGCCTTCGCATCCGCCAGCGTCTCCAGCGTTTCGCTTCCCATCCCCTCTGCCGATTCAAAAAACACCCTCACTCCCATCCCACTACGATTCAATCGCTCTGCAATTCTCTCTGCAAATATCCGACTCTTGCCTTTTCCTGCTGTCGGATTAGCAAAAATCAGCACTTCGTCCATATCGAACTCCACTAAATCGTAGTAAGTATTTGTTTATAAATAACTTATCGCTACTTACTCTCTCATTTTCCATCCGTTGACACCATTTCCCACCGCTCTTATCACTACCGATCCGTTTGGCATTGGACCAAGCGTCCACAAACTCTAGCACAACAAGGTCCTCAAGTTTATGAGTGATAACGCATCCGTCACCGCCATCAATGAACGTGCCGCCGAGGAATTTTTCAAACGCGCCCAGGAAGCAGAAGCCGCCGGCTCGCATGAAAAGGCCGTCGAATTCTACGAACGCGCCCTCGGCGAAAACCCCGACCACGAACTCGCGTGCTTTCGCCTGGCCGTTCTCTACGATCGCCAGGCCGACGATGCCAAGGCGATCGAGCTCTACGAGCGTATCTGCACTTCTCCTCCCGTCCACCTCAACGCGCTGATGAACCTGGCCGTCCTCTACGAAGACAACAACCACTACGACGAAGCCCGCCGCTGCCTCGACGCGATCCTGCGCACCAATCCTAATCACGAGCGCGCCCGTCTATACATGAAGGATGTCGAATCCGCCCGCTCGATGTACTACGACGAAGACTCCGACCGTCGCGGCGACCGTCGCAACCAGATCCTCGAAATCCCGCTCACCGATTTTGAACTCTCCGTCCGCAGCCGCAACTGCCTTAAGAAGATGAATCTCAAGTCCCTCGGCGACCTTCTCAAGACCACCGAGCAGGAACTCCTCAGCTACAAGAACTTCGGCGAAACCAGCCTCAACGAAATCAAAGCCCTCCTCGCCCAGAAAGGCCTCCGCCTCGGCCAGGCCGCCGACGAATCCAAAGTCCCCGCCCGCCGTCCCGCTACCCCCGAAGCCGGCCAGGTCCCCACCGAAGCCCTCGGCAAAAACGTCTCCGACCTCGAACTCTCCGTCCGTTCCCGCAAGGCCCTCCAGCGCCTTAACATCAATACTCTTGCCGAACTCTCCAGCCGCACCGAGGATGAACTCCTCGGCTGCAAAAACTTCGGCCAAACCTCCCTCAACGAAATCAAACAACAACTAGGCACCTTCGGCATGTCCCTCCGCAAGCTCGAACAATAACCGCCGAACCCTTAATCAAACTCCCCGAAGCCCCGCATGTACATGCGGGGTTTCTTCTTTTCCTCCTTCGTTCTTGCATCCCCCCTCCATTCTCCGTTAGTCTGCTCCGCGCACGGACGCACTCAATGACTATCCGCTATTTCTTTTGCCTGATCCTCTTCGTCTCTCTCTCCCTCACCGGCTGCACCCCCGACTCCTCCACCACCACATCCGTTCGCCCAGGCACCCCCCTCATCCGCGTTCGCATCCTCGAACGCCAATCCCAGGTCACCCTTTCCAGCAGCGGTCCGCCCTTCATGCAGTTCGGCGAAAGCACCGCCGCCCGACAGCTCCTCCTTCCTCGCAATACGCCCATTTCGCTCACCCTCACCTCCGCCGGCTGGCAGATCGGCGCCACGTCACTCGGCGGCGCCGGCACTCCGCTCACTCTCACCCCCGCCTCCGTCGGCTCCTGCACCGTGAACAAAATCCCCTATCGCGGCCGCTACCGCTTCGTCCCCGTCTCCCAAAACGAATTTGACGTCGTCAACGACCTCGACCTCGACTCCTATCTCAAAGGCGTCCTCGCCCGCGAAATGCTCCCCAAATGGGACCTCGAAGCCTACAAAGCCCAGGCCATCGTCGCCCGCACTTACGCCCTCTACGAAGCCAAAACCGCTCCCAAAGGCCGTCACTACGACCTCAACGATGACACCCGCTCCCAGGTCTACGGCGGCATCCCCGCTGAATCGGAAAAATCCCGCCAAGCCGTCGACTCCACCTCGGGGATCCTCGTCGTCTACGGCCCCCCCGGCCAGGAACACATCTTCAAAGCCTACTTCTCCGCCTGCTGCGGCGGCGTCGGTCAATCCGCCTCCGATGCCTTCGGCGACGCCGACATCCCTCCGCTCCGCGCCCGCTCCGTCGGCTCACTCTGCTCGGCCAGCCCGCACTTCAACGACCCCGACCTGACGATCAGCAAATCCGAACTCACCCGCCGCATCAAACTCTGGGCCAGCCGCCACGGCTCCTCACTGCAAAACATGGCCTCCCTCGCCCGCATCGACATCCTCACCACCAACTCCTACGGCCGCCCCTCGCGCTTCTTCCTCACCGACACGCGCAACGTCCGATATTCCCTGCGTTCCGAAGAACTCCGCAACGCCATCAACGCCGACGCCCCCGCCAGTTCCACCACCCCCACCAGCTTCTTCACTCCCGTCAATTACGCCTCTTCGATCACCTTCACCAACTCCCACGGCCACGGCCACGGCGTAGGCCTCTGCCAATACTGCGCCCAAGCCCTCGCCGCCCGAGGCACCCGCTGCGAAGACATCGTCCTCTTCTCCTACCCCCAATCCAAACTCCTCCGCGCCTATTAACGCCGCCGCAGTCAAGCGCCACGCCGCAGCATTAGCTGTGGGATCGCTTCATTTCAATTGCTTCCGCAGCGCCGTAATAACATCTTCAACAGGCTCAACCTCCATTTCAGCGGCATTATATGCGTCTAGCCGTCGTCTATTTTCGCTATGGATCTATCGGTGTGAACTCCATCCTCATCAGCAAAACGATGGTTGCATTGCAGAGGTCGTTTCAGGGGTGATTCTGGGCTGGGTTAAGTAAGCTGAAAATCCATAAAGCCTTTAATTTTATATGCTTATGAATTCTAAATCCCTTCCCAATCATTTTTCACCGCCTCTAGCCGGACCCTTTAACTTTCTCGGGCAATATCGTCCGCGAAACTCTCGCCTTTCCTGGCAGCGAATTAGCAGTTTGCTCGGGCTTCCCGGGATAGTCGCCACAAATGCATGCCGAGTTTTGTACATGGATGGTTTTTATCTTGTACTCAAGGCCTGCAAGAACCTATATTAAGCTTCGCATTTCAAATCTTAGTCGGCTTTCGGCATTTCAATTTGGGAGCAGGCGGATGCAGAACCAAGCATTTACCGTGGGTATCGGTCGATCAAAATGGATTGGCGGCATTGCAGCAGGGGCAGTAGCGGGATTGGCCGCGGGGCAGCAAGCCGATGGAAATATCGTTCATACAACCGTTGATGCCGTGATCAATTCGGCCAATTCCAGCTATACAGTCGATTTCCGGAACGATGGCAACGGGGAATTGAAAATCCAATACGACACGACAATGGGGCTGGTGGCGAACAAGAACATTTCTGCCGGGCCTTTTTATCTGCCCGGGGCAACCGCGGGACAGATTAAGGCAATGAATTTTGGAGATACTATTTCCCCGGGCGGATTGGCGCCTTTTGTCGCGCTGGTGAATACCAATGCCCTATTGGATGATGGAGCAGGGAACGGAGAGTTTGCCGCATCGGCCGGAGAGAAATACATCGGGATCAATCTGAACGACGGAAGCGCGGCGTGGGTCGGATTTCAAGTCTTTAACGACGGCTCGCTGGCGGGGATGTCGGGGGAGGTCTACGACTTTGCCTATCAAACCGATAATACGCAGTCGATTTTGGCGGGGGTGCCGGAGCCTTCGTCGGCGGCGCTGGTGGCGATGGGGGCGGTGGGATTGGCGGCGTATCGACGGCGCGGGAAGTCCGTCAGTTAGTCAATGAGTCACGATGCGCGGGTGTTGCTGGTGGGGTGGGACGCGGCGGATTGGCGCGTGATTCGGCCGTTGGTGGCGGCGGGGAAAATGCCTTGCCTGGGAAGACTGATCGAACGTGGCCTGACGGGGAATTTATTGGCGGGCGGTCCCTTAGATTCGACAGCGATCTGGATGTCGATGACTACGGGAAGAAATGCAACAGAGCATGCGGTGTCGGGTGCAATGGAAATGCGGCCTGATCGGGCAGGATTAAGGCCGATTACAAGAGGAGCCTGCCGGGCGGAGACGGTTTGGGAGATTTTGGCCAGATGCGGTGTCCCGTGTCACGCGATCAATTTTCCAGTATCGCATCCGCCCCGCGAAATCGGGGGCGTGTGTGTGTCAAATGCTTTTGTATCGGAAGGTATACCGGAGTCCATCGGCCCGGAAAAATATCGTCAGGAGATGTTGAGATTGCGAATGAAGAGGGAGGAAATAGATAAGGGATTGCTGAAGACGTTTGTGCCGGGGATCGGGGGGATCGATTCAGCAAAAGATGGCCGGCCGGGGGCGGTGGCGGAGATTTTGGCGGAGACCGCGACGGTTCATAACGCCGCGACCTGGGCGATGGAGCATGTGCCTTGGCGGATGGCGGCGGTCTGTTATGCGGGGATTCATCAGGCGAGCCATGCGTTCATGGCGTTTTATCCGCCTTGGCGAGAGGGAGTCGATGAAAGTGATTTTGAAATGTATCGGCATGTGGTCTCGGGAATGTATCAGTTGCATGACATGATGCTCGGAAGGCTCTGCGAACTGGCGGGGGAAGAGGCAGTGGTGATGTTGGTTTCAGATCATGGATTTCATTGCGATCATCTTCGGCCGCCGGCGGAGGCGAGGACGGATGAGGAGATGGTGGTGTGGCATCGTCGCCAAGGGATCGTGGCGGTGGGCGGGCCGAGGGTTGGGCACGGGAAGATTTCGGGAAACGTGCTGGATGTGACGCCAACGGTTCTCAGGCTTTTTGGGATGCGGATCGCAGGAATGGAAGGGAATGCCTGGCAGGCGGTGGCGGGAGATCAAGCGGGGGAGCTGATTTCGGCGGGAGAGATCAATGAGATCGCAGGAGAAAAAGCGGCGGACGTGAAGTATCTGCTGGATTTGGGATATGTGGAGGAGCCGGATCATTATGCCGATGCAGCCGAGAGAAGGCTTGATTGGCGGCGGAGGTATCTTTTAGCGGAGGCGTGCATGGATCGCGGGCAGGCCGCCGCGGCGATCGTGCTGCTGGAGGAACTGGTCAGAGAAGATGGCGACCGCCTGCAATATCAGATCGGGCTGGCGCATGCATATGCGGCGGGCGGGCGGATGGACGATGGCCGGCGAATGGTTGATCGGCTGCGCGAAGCATATCCGGAATCAGCCGAGGCGCTGGCGGCGGCGGGAATGTTGGAATTGATCGGACGCCGGGCTGCGAGGGCGATTGAGTTATTTCATCAGGCCGAGGAGATGGGAGCACGCTCGTCGGCGTTGTATGTGGATTTGGGGAGGGCGTATTTAAAATTACGGTTGTTTGGAGACGCGGCGCGGGCGCTGGAAAAAGGAATTGAACTGGATCAGGAGTCAGCCGAAGCGTGGGGTGCGCTGAGCGCGGCACGGTTGGGTGGTGGAGAGGTGAACGCCGCGATCAAAGCAGCGGAGCAGGCGGTGGCGTTGCGGCCGGATCAAGCGGAGTTTCATTATCGGTTGGGAAAAGCGCTATTAGCTTCGATTGGTCAGCAGCGCGCGGGTTGTGGCGCGATTGAGCGTGCTGTGATGATTGATCCCGATTTTATCGCGGGGTGGCGGCTGTTGTCGGAGATTGCCGAGCGGGCGGGGGAGATCGCGGCAGCGCGGGAATGGGATCGTCAGGCGCATCTGGCGGCGATACGGCAGCGATGGAGTCGGCTTACAAAAGACGGTACGGCTCGAGCAAATCCCGCGTGAGGCTCTGCAAGCGGGCTGCGATCTTTTGGCTGTCGCGATGTTGGTCGTAGGTATAGTAGAGCACGGTGTGCATACCGAGTTCCAGCGCCCGTCGGGCGGCGGTGGCGCGCAGCCACAGATTCGCCCAGCGGCCGCGAAGCGACGGATCCACGACGGTGGATTCAATTAGTGCCGTGCGATTGCCGATGGAGAGCGCGAGCATGAATGCGACGACTTGGCCGTTGAGCACGATGACCGGAGAGATTTCCGGTTGGTAGGGGGGTGGGGTTTGGCCGCGAAGACGAGCGAGGAGCGAGTCGAGATCGCCGCCGAGTTGTGAAAGATGCAGGCGGGCAATGGCCGTCGGATCCGCGCGATTCAGAGGAACCAGACGGGCCGTAGTTGGCACCCAATTTCGTGCCAGTGCTTGTTCATATAGTGGAGTCAGGTGATCCAGTGTGCGGCGAAGGTCGGATCGAAATTCCTGAACATGACATGACTGAGTAAATCCTAATTGCGACCATTTCAAAGATTCATGGATGTCGACCGGCAACCATGCGTACAGGGCGGACGCGCCGGAAGAACGCGCGGCGGACTCGGCAGTTTGTAAAAGAGCTTGGCCGATGCCTTGGCGTCGCATCGGTGGAATAACGTGAATAGCGACACGAGGGCCGATCAACGGTCCGGCACGCGCGCGAGCCGAGAGCACCACCGCGCCGACCACCAATCCATCCGCATTTGTTGCAGCGACATATGCGCGGATTGATGCGCCAAAATGCACGGCGCCAGGTAGCAACATTCGCAGGATCCGCCAATCCTGCTGCACTGCCGGGCGAATAATCCATGATGGGCTCACGGTAGAAAAGTATGAGGGAAACAAGTCTTGCAGCCAAGCTGTTGGCATCACCTTTGCAATGCTTTAGTCAGCCGATGTTGTCGGCTGAAAAGACCAACGGAACTAACCAAAAGGAGCTTCATATGGCTATCGAACGTGACCGCGATCTTAAACGTGACTCGGACGATATTTCGCGTGACATGGTCCGTGACGCCAATAAGGCGCACCCGGATCGAAATCCTGACCCGATCACCGGCGCGCCGGGTTCGCACCCGGTCGGCACAGGCATCGGCGCGGCTGGGGCGGGTGTGGCGGGCGTGGCGATTGGGACTGCGGTTGGCGGGCCGGTGGGGTCAGTGGTCGGCGGGGCGATCGGAGCAGTAGTCGGAGCGGTAGCAGGCGGATTGGCCGGTAAAGGCGTTGCCGAGGCCATTGATCCGACGACAGAGGACGCCTATTGGCGGGACAACTACTCTTCCCGCGCATATGTCCGTTCGGGCGCGCGATATGACGAATATCAGCCGGCGTATCGGTATGGCTGGGAGTCGCGCAAAGCTCATATGGACAAATCGTTCGACCAGGCTGAGCCGACGCTCGCTCAAAGCTGGAGCGCCAAGCGCGGTTCCAGCATGATGAGCTGGGATCAGGCGCGGCCGGCGTGCCAGGATGCGTGGAACCGCTGCGGTTCCTGCAATTCGGCGGCGGAGTCGGACATCAACCAAGCGAACCTCGGCCAGGATCAGGTGCTCTGATCTCGCCGAGAATCTGAGATGTAACTTGTCCCCGCGGGCGTCGGATCGGAGTAGTACCGGTCGTCCGCGGGGACTTTTTTGCATGCGCGAGCTTATGATGCCCAATATGAGTGAGGCAAGCGTTGATGTGGCGATCGTGGGGGCGGGGCCGATCGGGTTGGAACTGGCGGTAGCGCTGAAGCGAGCGGGGGTGTCGTATGTGCAGTTCGACGCGAAGCAGATTGGCTATACGATTTCGTGGTTTGCGCCGCAGACGCGGTTTTTCAGTTCGAACGAGCGAATTGCGATTGCGGGCGTGCCGCTGATGACCAGCGATCAGGCCAAGGCGACGCGCGAAGAATATCTGACGTATCTTCGCCGGGTGGTGCAGGAATTTGACCTGCAGATTCAGACATATGAGCAGGTTTGCAAAGTCGAGCGCGGCGCGGAGGGGATGTTCACGATTTCAACCGAATCGCAGACGGGGTCGCGGCGATATCTTGCGCGAAAAGTCGTTATGGCGACGGGGGGAACAGCGCGGCCGCGGATGCTGAATATTCCCGGGGAGAATCTCCCGCATGTGAGTCATTATTTTCAGGATCCGCATGCGTATTTTCGGAAGAAGATATTGATTGTCGGCGGGAAGAATTCTGCGGTGGAGACGGCGCTGCGCTGCTATAACGCCGGGGCGGAGGTGACGATCAGTTATCGCCGGGGGACGTTTAATGAGAAGAGCATCAAGTATTGGCTGATGCCGGAGATCACGGGGTTGATTCAAGCCGGGCGAATCAAGGGGATATTTGAATCGACGCCGAGGGAGATTACGCCGACACAGGTGGCGATGGAATTGGCGGATGGGAAGCGTGTCGATGCGCCGGCGGATTTTGTGCTGCTGCTGACGGGGTATGAGGCGGATATGGATTTGCTGCGCAACGCCGGAGTGAAACTGATCGGAGATTGCCAGAATCCGACGTATGATCCAGAGACGATGGAGACTAATGTGTCCGGCCTTTACGTCGCGGGGACGGCGATCGGCGGAACGCAGGATAAGTACACGGTCTTTATCGAAAACTGCCATGTGCATGTGGAGCGGATCGTGCGATCGCTCACGGGCAAGCGGGCGCTGGTCACGCAGGTGGAGACGTTTGGCCGGGAGGAAAGTTGAGAGATGTCGCGCCTAGGATAAACCGTCATGAAACCATTTGATCCGCTCGGCTTTGTTCGGCCGCAAGTCCCGCATTTGCCAGGCGTCAGCGTTGAGCATGTGCTGCCGTACCATCCTCTGCACCGAATTCTGTCATTCACCGGCAGGTCGATCGATGATGTGGTCAATAGCCGGCTGATTAAGAACGAAGTGATCGGCTACTACAAATTGTATTGCAACATCGGGCGAATGACCGAGATCGGTGAGCTCGAGAGGCAGTGGAATCCGCTCGGCCGTAGAACGTGAGATACGCTTCCCCTGTCCGATAGCTACGCGGTCCGGTAGACTCTTCACCCTTCCGCTGACCAGCGGTGAAATTTGTATTTTGCATATTGAAGGGTGTTCGGCTTGCGTGGTGAAACGATTTTATTCCTGCTTTATTGTGCCGCCGGCCCGGCGGCGTGGCTGTTTCTTGGCTGGGGGATGTGGCGCGGCCGGCGTTTGATGCGGCTGGTGCAGCGGCCGCCGCTGGCGATGCCCGCCGGGCAACCCATGCCGCGCGTGACGATTTTGATCCCCGCCAAGGATGAGGGGGAGCGCATCCGTGACTGCATTCAGTCTGCTCTCGATCAGGATTATCCGAATTTCAAAGTGATCGCCGTCAATGATCGTTCGACCGATAATACGGGTCAGATTATGGACGAGATGGCGCGGAGCCAGCCGAATTTGACGGTGGTGCATATTCAAGAGGGGACGCTGCCGGAAGGGTGGACGGGCAAGTGCAATGCATTGCAGAACGCGGTGAAGCAGGCCGAGGGAGAATATTTCCTCTTCATCGATTCTGATGTCGTCGTTACCAAAGACGCGCTGATGGTGACGGTGTCGCGCGTCGTACGGAATACTTACGATCTGCTGAGTTTCTTGCCACGGATCGAAGCGCATGGTTTCTGGGAGGAGTTGTTGATTCCGTTGGCCGGGGCGGGCGTTTCGACAATGTATGTCGTGGCGATGACCAACAAGGATTATTTGAAAGGCACGGCGTTCGCCAACGGACAATATTTATTTATCAAGCGGTCAGTCTATGAAGCGATGGGCGGGCACGCGCGGGTGCGCGACCGGTTTTGCGAGGATGTGGAGATTGCGCGATATTTGAAGCCATTGGGATATAAGGTCCGCATCACCTGGGGTGCGGAGTTTGCGTCGGTGCGGATGTATTCGTCGCTGCCTTCGATTTTTAAGGGGTGGGGACGGAATTTTTACGCAGGGTCGCTGGGCAAGCCTTGGCGGATTTTTGGCGGGATCGGATTTGTGCTCTTCTCCTGCTATTCGGTCTATGCCGCGCTACTCTGGGCGATCTATCGAGTGTCGCATCCCGCCATGTCCTATGACGGGCAATATGCCTGGCTCGTCGCGGCAGTTTCCCACTTTGTCATCATGACATCACTCTTGATGGTCATGTACGCCTGGAGCGGAAATCGCAAGCGCATGGCGTTGTTATTTCCGTTGTCGGGAGCGATGTTGATCGGGATTTTCTGCCGGTCTCTCAAGATGTGTTTCACCGGGAAAGTCGAATGGCGTGGGACCAGCTACACCCACCGGATGTCCGGCAACGTCGCCGACATCAAACCCTAATTTGCGGAAGGCGCATCCATGTCCGAGTCGGCGAACCTGGCGGCATTGCAGCAGAAGTTTAACCTCCCCGGCCGAATCCAAATCGAGCGCGGCAACGGCGGCCTGACGAAGCTCACGATCACCGCGCCATCCGCCGCTGCGGAGATTTATCTGCACGGCGCTCACGTCACGCATTATCAGCCGACCGGGCATGCGCCGGTGCTGATGATGAGCCGAAAGTCGCTGTTTCAAGCCGACAAACCCATTCGCGGCGGCGTGCCGATTTGCTGGCCGTGGTTTGGCCCGCGCGAAGGTGCGCCCGATGCTCCCATGCACGGATTCGCCAGGGTGCTGGAATGGGAAATCGAATCGATCACGCCAACCGGCGATACGATTGCGGTTGCACTTTCCTTGCGTGATTCCGACGCCACAAAAAAATGGTGGCCGCACAAATTTCATCTGCGCTATGTTATTACGGTTGGACCTGCGTTGACACTTTCGTTCGTGACGAACAATACTTGTGAAAAGCCGTTCACTTTTACACAGGCGTTGCACCCTTATTTCGCCATCAGCGACATTCGCAACATCTCTGTGACGGGGTTGGAAAATACTTCGTATGCCGAGCGTATTTATCAACCCGAAGTGCAGAAGCAGGGGGGTGAAGCCATTCGCTTCACTCGGCGGACGGACCGCGTTTATTACGACACGCGCGGGCCGCTGACGATTCACGACCCGGGATTGAAGCGGGCGATCACCGAGAGTAAAGAGGGATCGAAGACGACGGTGGTTTGGAATCCCTGGAGCGAATGGCCCAAAACCGTGCCGGATTTTGAGGAGGATGAGTGGCCGGTGATGGTGTGCGTGGAGCCGTCGAATGCACATCAGTTCAACGTGACGCTCAAGCCCGGCGAGAGTCATCTCATGCGGTCAGTTGTGCAGGTTAAAGCAGACCAATGAATTCTCCTGTCGCTATCATCGCCGGGGCGGGTCGGGGAGTAGGCCGAGAAACCGCGAGGCTGCTGGCGTCGGCGGGGTATCGAATCGCCATCGTCGCTCGAACCGCATCTGATCTGACCGAGACCGCAAGGCTGGCCGGTGGGTCGAACATACTCAGCATCACAGCGGATGTTTCTGATCCTGATGCTGCGGCGCAAGCGGTGGCGCAGGCCGCTGATCATTTCGGCACACTCGACGCACTGGTGAACTGCGCAGGAATTGCGCCGCAGCTTTCCATCGAGCAGACAAGCATAAAAGATTGGCACGACGTTCTGGATACAAACCTCTCCAGCGCGTTTTATCTCGCCAAGGCGGCTTGGCCGGTGTTCAAGAAGAAGCAGGGGGGCGTAATCGTGAATGTTTCGTCGGAAGCATCGCGCGATCCTTTCCCCGGGTTTTTGGCATATGCCTCTGCCAAGGCAGGGTTGAATCTGCTCGGGAAAGTCCTGGCCAAAGAAGGTGAACCGGATGGCATTCGCGTGCATACCGTTGCCCCGGGTGCCATCGAGACGGGGATGCTGCGAAAATTGCTCTCCGTGGATCAGTATCCCGCTGACAAGACACTGGCGCCAGAAGATGTTGCCAAGGTCATCATCGATTGCATCGCCGGGCCGCTAAAATATTCCAGCGGCGAAGTCATCTGGCTTCACAAAACCTTCTGAAAACATTTTTTCCTTCCCGCGCTCGGGAACCTCTATAATCCTTCAGCGTCCAACTCCCGGCCCCCAACGCGGAGATCCCATGCGCCTGATGTTCGCTGTGCTGATTGCCCTTGTCCCGTCGCTCTGTCTTGCTAAAGCTCCCGCTCCCAACACCAATGGCCCGACGGTCAACCTTCCGCAGTCGATGCAGGATTCCAGCGGCAACAACTGGATGGTTTATCAGCAGGGTTGGTTCCAGATGCAGGGTAACAATCCCATCTACGGCCAGTCGGCTCAGTTAATGATTAATAACAATCAGCCCAACAATCGCGGCGGCGGCGGCAATCGCGCGCATATTGATGAAAAGACCGGCGAGCTGATTTTCGAATTCAACAATCAAGGATTAAACATCACCCGCCGGGTGCTGATGGATAAGAAGGATGGATACATCCGCTATATCGAGATCGTCAAAAATTCCCGGCCGAACGAGCAGACCGTGAATTTGCAAATCACATCGAATCTGAATTTCGGCGTCAACACCGCGGAAATTGTCCCCGATCCGCATAAACACGATCACAATCTGGCGTGGATCGCAGCGTCCGATGGCCCGAGCTGCGCCGTTGAAATTTATGCCAGCAAGAACGCCAAGGTCACGCCGAGCATCGATTGGCAACCGGGGAACAACACGGTGACGGCTGTCTATCCGCTCACCGTCCCCGCCGGAAAATCCGCCGCCATTCTGCATCTGCACATGCTTTCGTCGACCAGCGACGCGGGCGTGAAATATGTCGAATCAATGAAAGAGGCCAAGGTTATCGCGGATGTTCCGCTGGAGATTCGGAAAATGCTGGTGAACTTTGTCTCCACCAATGGCATGGCGGGGGATTTTGAAGTCCTGCGCGGCGATATTCTCGACGTCGTCGAACTGCGTGGCGGGGATCAATATAAAGGGACTCTCCAGGAGCCGACCTTCAAGCTCGATACGTTCTATGGCAAGATCGAACTCCCTGCCGAGCGCGTCGTGGGGCTCATCAACGTCGGCGATTTCCATCCGCGCCAGCTTATTATCACCAGCGAAGGAGAAATTTTCGGCGGCCACCTTGCAACCGACTCGCTGCACCTGCAACTCTCGTCCGGGCAAGTCACGTCGATCCCGCTATCGCAGGTGAGCCGGATGGGATTTCGCAAGCGCCCGGGCGAACCTGAGGAGTGGACGCTGACTAAGCCGATGGTGTTGCTGCGCACCGGGGATCGCGTGCAGATCGACCTGCCGACGCAGCCGATCAGCGTCGCGACGCGCTATGGGAAACTGACGCTGGACCCGAAGACGGTTTCATCGCTGATCCTCGCTGCCGAGGACAGCGGCGTGCATGAGATCATTCTGGCTGATGGGTCGAAATTTGCTGGATTGGTCGATGGTGATTCGTTCGACATGATATTGATCGGCGGCAAAGAGGAGGTGAAATTTCCCGCAAATGCCGTCGCGCGGATTCAATTTTCCCCGCCAAACGATCCAGACGCCGACGCCCCGACGATGGATCTGGTTAACGGCGACAAACTCGTCGGCCAACTCACCGGCGAGTTCAAACTCGATACATCCTTCGATACCCTCACGATCAATGGCGCGGAAGTGAAGCGTCTGGCGCACCCCGATCCCGCGGGTTTGGATGTGCAGATCACGCTTTGGGACGATTCAACTTGTTCCGGGCAGTTGGAGCAGCCCGACGTCCCGATGAAACTCAACAGTGGTGTTACACTGACGATTCCCGCTGCTCTGATCGCGGAATATACCCAGCCCGAACCGACTCCGTCGCCGGCGATGATCGCGCGCATTACCGCACTGGTTACTTCCCTCGGCGCCGAAGATTACAAACAGCGCGAACAGGCCGAAACTGACCTGACCGCGATGGGCCCATCAGTCGCGCGCATCTTGCGCGACCTCAAGCCGACACAATCACCCGAAGCGCAGCAGCGCATCGATACGGTGTTGAAGGGCCTGGAAAAAAAGTCATCGGCCGCATCCCATTAACCTGGCGCATGCAAAAGGGGACACTCCTTCCCAGTAGTGTCCCCTTCGCGAGGGAAATAATTCAGTTATGAGATCGCGTCAGACTCGCGTGACCTGTCGAGCCATGTCGGCAACGGCGTCGCAGAGTTCGCGCACATCTTCCGTCGCGCTCAGCAGCTCAATCGCTCGCTCCAGGCTTTCCAGTTCAGTCTTGGAAATGACGACGCTCGATTCCCCATTCGGCCCGATCATTTCGACCCGGCCGCAGCGGCGCACGACCATCTCGTGCAGTTGGTCTAATTGAGTACCCGCATCGAAAACATCAACGATCTGAAATGACTCACCCGTCATCGGACTCTAGCTCCTGCAAATGCACAAACACCCTTGCGCCCGTTCTCCCATTTTCGATAAGCGGTAAACATATCCGTCGAAATGGTCTGCTTAGACACCTATGCTCAAACTCTCGAAGTGGTTCGTTCGCGTGCTGAATTTTCTTGTTCAAAAGTCCGACAGCGATATTGCTAACCATTGGCTCTGCTGAATCTTGCGCAAACAGAACCACCCCGCCAGCGAAGGGCCGACGGGGCGGTTATTTAAGTCGTTTGGATTACATCCTCTTGGTCGGATGCAGCGTATCCTCGCCGCGGAATTGGAGAGCCATCTCAAAGCGCCCATTGGAGACGGGACGCGAGCGGACGATTTCGCACTGGTGGGTTATTTGCCCGCGCCCGCCAGCGCCGGCCATTTCGACGAGCACATTGTGCCCGATGCCCAGCGGCTCGCGGAGGAGAAACGACAAGCCTGACATCGAGAGATCGCGCGTCAACACTTCAAAGACGCGGCCGGCATGCAGCCCGTCGAGAATCTTGACGATCGCCTTTGTTAGTACCGGCCGGCGATGATCTTTCCGCCGATCGTGAATCGCCGGAGGGGTCGCCAGTCGCAAACTCGTGGGGTCAGTGAGTTGGCTCATATCTGTTTTTATCGACAATTGTTATCGGAACCTTTAACCAGACTTGAGGCGCACACGGATCACACTGATCCGCATAGCTTAAAAAACGCCTGTAAAGGTGCAGTTCCGATTTCCCCTGTCTTGCTCCGAAGTTCACTAAAGCAAGTCCGGTGCCGCAATGAAAGCAGTCGTAGGCGAGTAATCGGACGTTGCGTGTAAATGCATGTGATTGAATGGTTTGCATGAAAATAGTTCGGCGGGTGATCGGAAATGCTTGGCGAGCAAGCATTGGGCAATGTGCTTGAAACGGCAGACTGACACCCAGCCTATGTGCCGAAAATGGCATTGAGCTGTTGTTGCAGGTTTGCGTCCTGACGATTTTCCACTGCTTCGGCAATTCGTTTCTTCACCTGGGCATCATGCCGATAGTGCGCCAGCGCTGTGATCGCCTGTACTGCGGTCGCACGATTGCCGGCTTCGATCAAGTCCATGAGAAAGTCCAACGCCTGCGGAAGACGCGCAACGGCAATCCCCGGCAGCAGGCGATTGCGCGACGCCGGCGTGATGTCGCGCTCCCAACGATTCAGCAGGACCGCCAATCCCTCCGGCGTGCGCGTGCTCCCGAGCGCAATCGCCGCCGCGGCTTTGACCTGCTCATCCTCATGTTCCAGCATCCGCTCGATAAAACCGACCGCCGGCTTTGGTGTGACGATGGCGAGTGCCGCCAGGCATTCTTCGATGACCTCAATTTCCTTATCCCCCGCCAGCAACTTCACGCGCAACGGCAGCGCCCCCGATTCATGTCCGACATGGGCAATCCCGTGCGCCGCCGCCGATCGGCATCCGGGCAAGGAGTCCATCAGCAGGTCGGACAGCTCGATCAGCGCTGTTCGCGATCCCAGCGCCGCCAGCGCCAGACCAGAGACTGCGCGGAGTTCCCCGGCGACATCCACGGCGGCTCCCCAGCCCGCTTCCATCTGCACATGTCGCACGCCGCGCAGGAACAATAATTCCGAGCCGGCCGATAGCTGATTCAGTACGGTCGCAATCGCCGTCTTCGCCAGGCATCCCTTGTCTTCCGCGTCGAAGAAGTGATTACAGGCTGTCTCCATCGCCGGCGCCAAATCGACCAGCCGCAGCGCCCCGGCGACTTCCGCCGCCTTGGCGACCACGATATTCGCCCGGCTGCCCAAATGCTTCGTCAATTCCGCTTTGGCATCCACCCCTGCCGGGTTATCGCGCAATTGTGCGATCTGCCTGACGACCTGATCGACATCAATGCTCTTGGCCACAGCGACAGATTAAACCAGAAGAGATAGGAAAAACATTCCGCGAGCGATAGACTTTCAGTGCAGTTCATCTATGGCTTCCCCTTCGCGAACGAATCCTCCCGAGCCTCGCTGGCCCGCGATTCTCGGCCTGTTGGCCGTCGGCGCGCTCTTCCTGGCCATCCCCGGCTCTCTAGCCGTCGGCCCGCGCTGGCTCCTCCTCCTGCTCCTCTCCTTGCTCCTCGTCCCCACCATCCTCTCACGCCATTACAAACGTCACGCTCTCTATATTTTTCTCGGCCATCTCCTTTCCGCCGTCATGACCCTCTTCCTACTCCTTTCGCTGGGCCTGCTGATCCACAAACTCTTCACCCACGCGGAACCCCCAAAATCCCTTCTCCAATCCGGCGGCCTGCTCTGGCTGGCCAACATCCTCGTCTTCGCCAGTTGGTACTGGCGACTCGACGCCGGCGGCCCCCACGCCCGCGCACAGCGCCTCGGCCATCCCACCGGCGCCTTCCTCTTCCCGCAAATGACCCAGGACAACCCCGACGCCCCTGAAGATGACGAAACCCCCTGGTCCCCGCATTTCATCGACTATCTTTTCTTGGCCTTCAACACCTCCACCGCCTTCAGCCCGACCGATACTCCCGTCCTCTCCCGCTGGGCCAAGTTCCTCATGCTCACGCAATCCATCATCTCGCTGGCCATCACCCTCATCCTCATCGCCCGCGCCATCAACATTATCTAACGCTCTTTTTCTTCTCCGCGTCTCTGTGTCTCTGTGTTCACTTCCTCTTATACTCCCCATATGCGCTGCTTAGTCACCGCCGGCAACACCCGCGAACGCATCGACTCCGTCCGCGACTGGGGCAATATCTTCACCGGCAACACCGGCCTCTCCATCGCCCAATCCCTCGCCCACATCGCCACTGTCGACCTCCTCACCTCCAACCGCCAGCACATTACACTTCTCGAATCCACTCCGTCCATCCACGCCTCCCCTTTCACCACTCACCAGGAACTCGTCGGCTCTCTCGATGCGCTCCTCGCCCGGACCCAATATAACGCAATCTTCATGACCGCGGCCGTCTCGGATTACAAACCTGTCTCCACATACGCTGTCCTTTCTCGCACGCCTCACGCCGATGCACAGCAAGAAACCTGGCAAGTCCAAAACGTCCAGCAAGGCAAAATCAAAAGCACCCACAAAGAAATCGCCATCCTCGGCCAGCCCACCGAAAAAATCATCGACCTCTTCCGCCCTCGCTGGCATCACAAGGGCCTGCTCATCAAATTCAAACTTGAAGTCGGCATTTCCAAAGACGAACTTTTAAAAATCGCCGATGCCTCGCGCCGCGCCAGCCAAGCGGATTATCTCGTCGCCAACACCCTTGAGATGGTCGAAGGCGGAAATGCCGGTGCTTACCTCCTCTCCGACTCCGCCGCACCCGAATGGATCCCCCGCACTCAGCTTGCCGCTCGTATGTGCGAAATCGTCGCCTCGAATAATTCTACGGCGCACTGAACTTTCTTGATCCTCGCGCACCTCTCTCTTCAAAGCCTGTATGTCTGATTCCGACAACCTATATTTGCGCCTCCTCGTCATCCGTTGCCAGGCTGGTGATCCTGTTGCGCTCGAAGAACTGATTGCGATGCATCAGCCGCGTCTTCGCTCGTTTCTCCATAAGATGCACTTCTCCCACGCCGACGATCTCCTGCAGGACGTCTGGATCGACGTTTTCCACGGCCTTCCCCGCCTTGCAGACCCCGCCTCGTTCGTTCCCTGGCTTTACCGCATCGCGCGAAATCGTGTCTACCGCAAGTTGCGCCGCCCCGATCTGTTTCCTCTGGACACCCTCGATCCTCCCGCCGACGAATCCGCCGAAGAGAATACCTTTACCTCCGAAGACGCCGCCGCCGTGCATGTCGCCCTCGACAAGCTCTCCCCGGAGCATCGCGAAGTTCTTCTCCTCCGCTTCATGGAAGAAATGTCCTACGACGACATCGCCCGCGTCACTAACTGCAACCTCGGCACTATCCGCTCTCGCATCCACAACGCCAAACGCCATCTGAAATCTATTATCGAACAGGAGAATCAACCATGACCCAGGAAGATTTCAAATCCGCCCTCCGTTCTCTCGCCGCCGGCCAACTCCCCGCGCCGCCCACCGCTCACGCCATCGCTCGCCAGCTTCTCCGTCGCGATCGCCGCCGCACTCGTTTCCTTGCCATACTTTCCCTGCTCTTCTGGGCTCTCGGCACGACCGGTCTCCTATGGCTCGTCCTGGCCCTCAACCGGCTCGTCATTTTTCTTCGTATCGTCCCCGGCCTACCTTGGTCGCTGCCCCCGCGCCCCGGCGACCTTCCTAACTCTCAAATCCCGCTTGACTACATGCTCCAAGGCACCAGCCTGATCCATCATTCCACTCCTTACATTGCTGCCGCCATTGTCTGCCTCTTCCTCGCCGCTTTGTTTACCGTCCTCCTCATCTCCTCTTCTCGCCAAGCCACTCTCAATCGTATCAATCTCTCCCTTGCCGAAATCGCCGAGCAACTCAAAAGCTCTGGCTCCGCAACTTCGTCCGCCTCCAGCTTCCAACCCCCATTTACCCCGCCTGTCGAGATAAAACGCTCTGCTTTCCAATCCATCGTTCTTCTCTTCCTCCTGCTTAACCTGATCGCCGTCGACATTGCCATTGTCGGCACAATCTTCTACGCCAAAACCCGTTCGCACATTCCATTGGAATCAGCCACATCCCTCGCATGGCAAGGCTATCCCCGTCTTTCCCCTTTCCACGCCGTCCGATACCCCACCCCCACAACGATCCAGGTCCAGATCGCAGGCGTTTGGTACGAACTACTGGCCTTCAACAATCTCTCCACACCCGATCTCATCCAAGCTTGCCAATCCCTGGATAGAAAGGACTGGCAAAAGCGATTCGAAGAAGACTTGATCGAAGTCCTTACCCGCACGAACCACGCTCATCCTTCCCTCACTACCGCCTCCCTCAAGCTGACCAATCTTTCCACTCACGAAACTACCACGCAGGACATTCCTATGACCATGGAAAACCGTCGTGGCCTCTGGTCTGCCCGCAACAAAGTGCTTACCACGACGGGTGATCAATGAGTAAGGCGCAATGAACAGCTAATGTCCAATTGCTCCAAGGGATTGTGTTCGCCATAAACACCTCTTGCTTGCCCAACATCCGTGCTCGGCTATGTTATCTGCGGAGATCTTCCTCATGCACATTCGCAAATCAATCGCGCTATTTCTGGTGATCAGCCTTACGCACGCTCTCTCTGCTGCCGCGGTGACGCCGGAAAAATTCGAGCCGCAAACCCTTCCCATCAACTCCCCCGCGCCTGACTTTTCCCTTCCAGCCACCGACGGAAAGACCTATTCTCTCGCCGATTTTGCCGTCGCCAAAATCCTTGTCATCATCTTTACATCTAACCACTGCCCGACCGCTCAGGCGTATGAATCGCGCATCCAGCAGATCGCCACCGATTATAAAGACAAAGGCGTAGCGCTCGTCGCCATCAACCCGAATGACCCGACCGCCCTCCGCCTCGACGAACTAGGCTACACCGATCTCTCCGATGACCTGGCTTCCATGAAACTCCGCGCCGCCGACCACCACTTCACGTTCCCCTATCTCTACGATGGCGACACCCAATCCACCGCCAAAGCCTATGGGTGCCAGGCTACGCCGCACGTCTTCATCTTCGATCAGTCTCGCCACCTTCGCTACACCGGCCACATCGACGACTCCGACGTTCACACCCCAAAACACAACGACGCCCGCAACGCCATCGATGCTCTGCTCGCCGGCGTGCCTGTCCCCGTCGAAAAGACTCACGTCTTCGGCTGCTCCACCAAATGGTCCTTCAAACGCGACGAAGTCGCCAAATACATCGAGACCGTCAATGCCGAACCCGTCACGCTCTCGACAATTGATCTTCCCACCCTTCAGACCCTCGCCAAAAACGACTCGAAAAAACTCCGCCTGATCAATTTCTGGGCCACCTGGTGCGGCCCATGCACCGCCGAACTCCCCGAGTTCGTCACCATCAACCGCATGTACCGCAAACGCCCGTTCGAGATGATCACCGTCTCCCTCGACGAGCCCGACAAAAAGAACGACGCCGAGTCTACGCTCAAAGACCTGCACGTTTCTTCCGCCAACTATCTTTTCACCGGCGACCGCGACGCCATGATGAAGTCGATTGACCCCGCCTGGGAAGGGCCGATCCCGCACACGCTCCTCATCGCCCCCGGCGGCAAAATCCTCTACCACCACACCGGCGAGATTGACCCGCTCGAACTCAAACGCGCCATCGTCAATTATCTCGGCCGCACCTACTGAAGTCGGTTTATTTCCCTCGCGCCGGCCGAGTGGTTGGCTTGAGATGCGCATTCTCCACATCCGGATACGCCACCAGCAGCCGGCAGGCGTTGTCCTGCAATTCCTCGAACGGAGCCACCGATCCAGGAATCTGGTTGTACACAAACGTGAAGACCAGCATGTGCCCGTTGGCCGCCTGGGCATATCCCGACAACGACCTCACTCCGTTGATATATCCCGTCTTGGCGTGAATTTTTCCCGCGATGTCCTTCATGCGCTTGCCGATGGTCCCATCCACGCCGCCGATCGGCAGTGCTTCGAAAAATGTTTTGGAATACGGATGCGTGTGCATCGTCGCCAGCATTTCCGACATTGCCCGAGCGGTTATGCGGTCCTCGTGGGACAAGCCCGACCCATCCACCAATTTCACACCTGAATCATCAATATGATTCTTCTGCAAAAACGCATGAACGGCCTCCGACCCGCTCTTCCATGACCCCGGCACATCCCGGCCATGATCCAAATCCCACTGCCGGCCCAGCGATTTGTTAAACGCCTCGGCAAAGAGGTTCTGACTGTCCTTTGTCAGCCGATTCAGCACCTGCGGTAGCGGCGAACGCTCGACCAGCAGCGTCTTGTTCGCCGGCGGAATCAACTTCCCATCCAACGGCTTCTCCGCCCGCTCCGTCACGCCATCAATATGAATTCCCAATTTCTCGAAATGCGTCCGCATCGCATCGGCAAAAAACGCCCCGGGATAAGGCACGCACTTGCTCCCCAGCGTCTTCTTCTCCGGATCGCCGCCGGTCAGATACCAGTTCATCGACTTGTCTTTGCGGTCGATCGGCTCCTCAACAAATTTCCCCCCCGTCGTCATCTCATTGGTGATGTGCAAATCCGCCAGCGGAGGCATCACTTCATACGTCACCGGCTTCCCCGGCTCGGTCGGCGTGACGCTGACGTCGATGCAGTTGTCATTAAAGTTCAGCCCCGTCACCGGTGCCGCATACCAATCCGTTAAATCACCGCGTGACCACGACGGATGCACCGTCTCGGCATCAAACGCGCCATCGTAGTAATACAACTTCCCTTTGATCTCGGTGATCCCCTTGGATTTCAGCGTCGCCGCCCAGCGGTCAAACGCCGCAAGCTGCGATTCATGCTTCTTCTTGGCGATCTTCGGATCTCCCAGCGACGGATCTCCCGTGCCGATGATCCAGAGATCATCCCCGTCCATCGCCAGATACGTATCAAACGTATGCTTCGGCCCAAAACGATCCAGCGTTGCCGACGTCGTAAACAATTTCAAATTACTCGCCGGCTTCATCGGCCGGTCCAAATTTTCCGCAAACAACTCCTGATGCGTATTCAAATCAATCACTCGCGCCGCCAAGATCGCGCCCGAGCTGTCCCGCTCATGCAGCGCGGTATGCAGGCGAGTTTTGAGATCATCGCTCTGACGATCGCTCGCTTGGCCGAACGACATCGGCGCCTGATGCGAACAGCCCGCAACCGCCATCACCGACATCAAAATCGCCGACCCGATGAAACTTTTACGCATCCGCGCTCCTGCTAATAAATAAAAACGTTGTGGTTATTTCGAATCGCTTTTGCTCAACCCCGGCCAAGGGTACTTCATCGCCGGTGGGCGCACCATCTTTACTTGGCCGCTTTCATTTCCCAGCCGATCGACGGCGGATAATGCAACCTCGGTCACCGGGCCGCCCAATGCCTTGTCATCGTTCAGTTGAATCGACATCTGCTCGGCCGGCAGGACGCGGAAATGCCAGGTCGATCCGTACCGCACCCACAAGGCATATTGCCAGACTTTCCCGCCTCCTGTTGCCTGCCAGCTTGCTTTCAATTCATCATTGTTGCCGATCGTCAGTATCATCTTCGGCGTCTTGGGAGCTTTCCCACCCAGCCATGGCGTAGCCGGGACGAGAGCGGGTTCTTTATAAGGCCCATTCTTCAACTTCGTCGCCAAACCATCGCGATCGTGTTGCAGGACTTTCATGCTGAAGTAAACCTCGCCGGTCGACTCGGGCCGCCAGCGGGTCAGTTCGATCTGGTTTAATGCTTCTTCCGCCTTCCACGCTTTTGGACCGCGTGCGCCGACGTTATGCACGCCCAGGCCGGGCCAGATGTGCCGGTGCATGGTGTTGGCGGCGATCCAGTAATCCAGCAGCACCGGATACGACTGCGGCCGCTGTTCAATCGGCCAGTACAACTGTGGCGTCCAGTAATCGACCCAACCTTTTTGCAGCCACAAGATCGTGTCCGCATACAACTTCTCATACTGATTGAACCCCTTGATCCCCTCCGGCATCGTGTCCCCATAAGGCAACCCGAATGGCGAGATGCCGAATTTTACCCAGGGCTTGAGCGATTTGGTCTCCACATAAATGCTGTGGATCATTTGCGTGATGGCGTCGCGGCGCCAGTTGTCGCGAGAGAGTTTGCCGCCGGTGGTTTGATACTTGGCGTACAAATCCGAATCAGGAAATTGCAATTCCTGTCCTTTATGAGCGGGGTCGCCCTCGGGATAAGGGTAGAAGTAATCGTCGATGTGGATGCCATCGACGTCGTAGCGTTTGACGACATCGAGGAAGACCGCGGCCGATTTTTTGCGGGCCTCGGCCTGGGTGGGGATCATCCAGAGATAGGGGCCGTATTTCACAGTCAGTTCGGGATTGGTTTTGACAATGTGAGTTGGCGACAATTCGTAGTCGGCTTCGTCCTGCTTGGCGCGGAATGGATTGAACCAGGCATGGAGCTCGATGCCGCGCTTGTGGGCTTCGTCGACCCAGAATTTGAGCGGGTCATAATAAGGATCGGGGGCTTTGCCCTGCTGGCCGGTGAGGTAGTAGGACCAAGGTTCGAGTTTGGAGTCATACAGGGCATCCGCGGCGGTTCGCACCTGCAAAATAGCGCAGTTCATGTTGAGTTCCTGGAGCTTGTCCAGGATGGCGATCGCTTCGCTCTGCTGGTCGGCAGTGGATAGGCCGGGCTTGGTGGGCCAGTCGATATTGGCGACGGTGGCGACCCACGCAGCCCGGAATTCGCGCGGGGCTGGCGGCGGTGTGGTCAACTCGATGGACGAAGCGGGCGGGATACCGTGGTGGGCGCATCCGATGATTCCGCTAAGAAGCAATGCGGCTATCCATAAGCGTTTGTTCATGGTGGCGAATATAGGCTTGCATAAGTAAGAGGTGCAAATTCTGTGTGAGTTCCATAACATGCCCGGCTATGAAAATTCTTTTGATGGCGGACATGGAAGGAGTCTCGGGAATCATCAACTGGGACCAGGTCAACGGCGGGGCGCCTCTTTTCGAAGAAGGGAGACGGTTGTATACCGAAGAAGTGAATGCGGCCGTGCGCGGGGCGAAGCGGGCCGGGGCGACGGAGATTGTGGCGGTGGATTGTCATGGGGCCGGGAGTGGGTGGAATTTTAACTCGTTCATCCCGGAGATGATGGAATGTGATTGGGTATCGGGGCATGCCTGGTCGCGGTATACGGAATTGCTGGAAGAGGGGTGTGATGCGGCGCTGATGGTAGGGATGCATGCGCGGGCCAATACGCCGGATGGGGGAATGTGCCATACGATTTCGACGACGTCCTGGCGGAATTTATATTTTAATAAGGATCTCGTGGGGGAGTTTGGGATCAATGCAGCGTTGTGCGGGCATTATGATTGTCCGGTGGTGCTGATCACGGGGGATGAGGCGACTTGCCGGGAGGGGCAAGAGCTGCTTGGGAAGGGATTGCATACGGCACAGGTGAAAAAGAGTTTGTCGCGATATTCGGCGCGGAATGTGCCTCCTAAGAAGGCTCGGGAGATCATTGAGGAGGCGGCGTATAAGTCATTGACGACGCCGATTAAAGTTAAGCCATATAAGCCGGGGAAACCTTGTACGATTACGGTGGATTTGGGGAGCGTGGATCATGCGGCGAGTTTCATGGGCAGGCAGGGGGTGGAGATCGTGGACCCGCTGAAGGTCGTGAGTAAGGGGAAGGATTGGATGACAGCGTGGAATCAGATTTGGAAGTGGACTTAGGCTTCTTTGGGCTGTTTGCGCTGGGACCACCAGGCGAGGAAGATGCCTAGTTCGTAGAGGAGGATGAGGGGGACCATGAGTGCGACCATGCCGGTGACGACGTCGGGGATGATGCAGGCGGAGATGATGGACATGCCGAAGTAGACGTAGCGGCGGAGGGATTTGAGGGTGGAGATTTCCAGGATGCCTATTTTATTGAGGGCCAGGACGACCAGGGGAAGTTGGAAGGAGATACCGAAGGCCAGGAGCATGCCGACGACCATGTCGATGTATTCGGACATGGTGATCATGGGGCTGGCGGCGTTGGGGGGGGAAAGGTTGATGACGCGGGTTTCGTCGTGGAGGAAGAGTTTGACGCGGTTTTGGGCGAGGTCGAGCCAGATTTGTCCTTCGGCGAGAGGGGCGGGGGGATCGCCGTTGTAGTGGGGGAGGATGAGGGCGGGCTGGGTGGTGGCGGGGATGCGGCCGGGGGCGACATAGGCAGGGGTGACGGTGAGGGGGATGTCGCTGCCGAATTTGAGGAAGAATTCGACGGAGACCGGGAGGACGTAGACATAGAGGAAGACCATCCCGCCGAGGAGGAGGATGATGGAGAGGGGGAGGTATTTGGTGACGTACTTGCGTTCGGCGGGGTAGAGACCAGCGGCAATGAACTGCCAGAGCTGGTAGAGGAGCCAGGGGCTGGCGAGGGTGGCGGCGCTGATGAGGGAGACTTCGAGGTAGGCCATGAAGGCTTCGGCGGCTTCGTGGTAATAGACGCCGGGGGGGAGGTTATTTTTGATCTGGGCGTTGAGGAGGGGTTTGAGGAAGAAGGGCATGATGACGTTGGTGCCGAGGATGAAGCAGATTGCGGCGGCGAGGACGAAGCCGATGATGCCTTTGAAGAGGCGGGAGCGGAGCTCTTCGAGGTGGTCCCCGACGCTCATGCGGTATTCTTCTGGATTGAAGTGGCTCCCCCCTTTTTTGGGGTCTTCAGGAGCCGGTGCGGCGGTCGTCATAGGCGAGGGATTATAGGGTAGATGCCCTTATTCGGAAGGAGAACTGATGCGAATAGAATATTTCTTATATTTGCGTTGACTCTTGCCTTTGACGCTACGACACTTGCAATTCTATGAAATCCCACAAAAACCGCGGCGCATCTCGAAAGCGGATGGCCGCAGTCCTCGGCGCGGCGACGATCATCTCCGGCATGGGCAGCCATCGCGCCGTTGCAACCACGTATACCTATGGCAACGAAACGGTCGACCTTTCGCTGATTTCCTACACATCGGACGACGTGCTTAACCTGTCGACGACGACGCTTCTCAATGCTTCGGCGGCAGGGATTGTGGTTCCGTCCAGTATCAATCTCGGCAGCGGAACGACTGTCACGGGATCGGGGGACATTACCTTTTCCGGCGCTGTTTCCGGATCGGGGTTAACGAAAACCGGCACAGCCGTCCTGGCAATCTCGGGGAGCAATCCCAATCTCTTGTCTTCCATCACCGTCAGCGGGGGAACGCTGCGCCTTGGCAATCTGGCCGCGCTGGGTTCCTCCAGTTCCAGCTCGCTGTTTCTCAACACCGGCGGCACGTTGGATCTCAACGGAACGACGACTCCGCGTTCGCTGAATTTGAATGGCGGCGCGATTATCAATGACAATCTCAGTGCCGATTCCACGCTTTCTCAATCGTTGTTTGGCAGCAGCATTCTCCTCGGGGGAGCCGGGGGACTTACCCTGACGGGCAACATTAGTCCCGGGACTTCTTTCACAAAGTTTGGCGCCGGGACGGTTACATTGACCAATCCGAGCAACAGCATTTCCAGCGCTATTGCCGTGAACGGCGGCACGCTCCGGGCCGGGGCGGCTGGCGCGCTGGGGAGTTCCCCTTCCATGGTTACTCTCAATGCAACCGGCGAATTCGACCTCAATGGTTTGTCGATCGCCAAATCGTTCACGTTTGCAGGCGGCGCGCTGGCGAATGAGAACACGTCTACGCCGGTCGCGATCACTTCCACGAGCGGGTGGAGCGTGACGGCGGGCAATAATTACATTTTGGGCGGAGCCGGCGATCTTACGCTGAACACCTCACTCTTTGCCAGTACGCTGGTCAAAACCGGGGCCGGTATTCTGACCATCGCCAGCAGCACTTCGATCAGCAGCCTCATGGTCAACGCCGGCACGCTGCGCGTGACGACGTCTCCCACCTCGGCGGCGATTACCGTCAATTCCGGGGCAACCTTCGATCTTTTTGGCATGACCACGATCCCGCACTTGACATTGAATGGCAGCAGCCTGGTCAACAGCGACACCGTCCATCCGGTCACAGTCGGATCGGGATCGAACATTACTTACGCCGGGCCGCAAATCTACCTCGGCGGCGCGGGAGATATGACTTTGGGTGCATTCGTTTCGTACTCGCAGGCGATGATTAAAATCGGTACGGGAACGCTCACGATCAGCACCAGTCTCAACCCGGCGACGTTTGCGGTGAATGCGGGGACGCTGCGCATGGGATCTTCCGGGTTCATCAATGCTTCGTCCATCTCGATCAATCCGAATGCTTCCTTCGACCTTTTTGGTTCGACTACGATCCTGCCATCCCATCTGGTTTTCGCGGGGGGAGCTTTGGTCAATAACGACACGGTGCATCCGGTCAATTTTTCCGGGTCCGGCTTGACCGTCAGCGGTTCGGTGCTGCCCGTCGGCGGGGCGGGGGATATGAGCTTCTCGGCTTCGCTCTCTCCGTCGCAAACGGTGGCGCTGACGAAGATCGGGGCGGGGATGCTTACGCTGAGCGGATCGCATACCGGGTCGACGGTCCTGCGCGGCGGCACGGTTGCCATCAGCAGCGGTTTTTCGCTGGGGAATGGTACGACGGCGTTTGACGGGGGGACGCTGCGGAATACCTTGTCGACTTCTACCGGCTCGCAGGCGTTTACGATCTCGGCGAACGGGGGGACGTTCGAGACGCTGGCGGATTTCAGCATCTTTGGTGCGCTGACTGGCGTTGGACCATTGACCAAAACGGGGACGGCCAAATTGCAGCTGGAGGGGAACACCATTGCATCGGTGGGGGCGGTCATGGTGTCGGCGGGGACACTTGTGGTCGACCAGTCGCAGGGGTTGATCTGTACCTCGCTGGCGATTGCGCCGGGTGCGTTTCTTGATGTGAGGGGCAATCCGTTTGTGCTGGATTACAGCGGGGCTTCGCCGGTGGATTCGGTTCGCCAGTATCTTCTTTCGGGGCGAGACAATGGCGCGTGGGATGGCAGCGGCATCAACTCGTTGAATATCAGCAGCGCGTTTCCTGAGTTTGGGTTGGGGTATATCGAAGCCTCCCAGCGATTTGGGCTGACGGGAGGGCAGACGGCGATGTGGTTTGGACAGACGGTGGATGCGACGGCGGTTTTGGTCAAAGAGACGCTTTATGGGGACGCCAATATGGATGGCGTTGTGAACTCGGATGATTATGCGCTGCTGGATCGCGGCATGGCAAAGCATTTGACGGGGTGGTCGAACGGCGACTTTAATTATGATGGGGTCATCGACGCGGGGGATTATCTGCTGATGGATGAATCGTATGTTTATACGCATGGGGCACCTTCGCCGGAGATGTTGAGCGATCGGGAATCGCGGTTTGGAGCGGGGTATGTGTCGGCGCTGATGGCATCGGTTCCAGAGCCGACGTTATTGAGTATTGCTGTGGTGATGGCGGGGGTTCGTCGCCGCCGAT
>DASRRR010000056.1:0-13277 GCA_035656825.1 Tepidisphaeraceae bacterium
CCTCCAGGAGCCAATCAACCATGACCACCACCACTCCCTACATCCCCGCCCCCACGCCCGCCCACGAGCGCGAAACCTATCTCAACGCCAGCTACTCCGTCTCTTCCTGGCTCTTCACACGCGACCACAAACGCATCTCCCTCCTCTACCTCGCCTCCATCACGCTCTTCTTCTTCATCGGCGCATCTGCCGCCGGCCTGATGCGCCTCAATCTCCTCACCACCACCAGCGCCCTGATGACCCCCTCCAGCTACAACCGCCTCTTCACCATCCACGGCGTCATCATGGTCTGGCTCTTCCTCATCCCCTCCGTCCCCGCCACCCTCGGCAATTTCCTCATCCCCCTCATGATCGGCGCACGCGACCTCGCCTTCCCCCGTCTCAACCTCCTCTCCTGGTACCTCTTCATCCTCGGCGGCGCGTTCACCATCGTCGCCGTCATCGCCGGCGGCGTCGACACCGGCTGGACCTTCTACACTCCCTACTCCAGCCAGTTCTCCAACACCAACGTCGTCCTCACCGTTCTCGGCATCTTCATCACCGGCTTCTCCTCCATCCTCACCGGCCTTAATTTCATCATCACCGTCCACACCATGCGCGCCCCCGGCATGTACTGGTCCCGCCTCCCTCTCTTCATCTGGTCCCTCTACGCCACCAGCGTCATCCTCGTCCTCGCCACTCCCATCCTCGCCATCACGCTCCTGCTCGTCGCCGTCGAGCGCATCTTCCACGTCCCGATCTTCGACCCCAATCACGGCGGCGACCCGCTCCTCTTCCAACACCTCTTCTGGTTCTACTCCCACCCCGCCGTCTACATCATGATCCTCCCCGGCTTCGGCGTCGTCTCCGAAATCATCGCCTGCTTCTCCCGCCATCGCCCCTTCGGCTACTGGTTCATCGCCGGCTCCTCCATCATGATCGCCTCCGTCGGCTTCCTCGTCTGGGGACACCACATGTTCGTCGCCGGCATGAGCATCTACGGCGGCGTCGTCTTCTCCTTCCTCTCCTTCCTCGTCGCCGTCCCTTCCGCCATCAAAGTCTTCAACTGGACCGCCACCCTCTACAAAGGCTCCATCTCCCTCTCCACCCCCATGCTCTACGCCCTCGCTTTCATCGGCCTGTTCATCATGGGCGGACTCACCGGCATCTTCCTCGCCACCCTCCCCATCGACGTCCACCTCACCGACACCTACTTCGTCGTCGCCCACTTCCACTACATCATGGTCGGCGGCATGGTCACCGCTTTCCTCGGCGGCATCCACTTCTGGTTCCCCAAAATCACCGGCAAACTCTACCCCGAATGGGCCGGCCGCATCGCCGCCGCAACCATCTTCGTCGGGTTCAACGTCACCTTCTTCCCCCAATACATCCTCGGCTACCTCGGCATGCCCCGCCGCTACGCCGCCTATCCCCCCGAGTTCCACTTCCTCAACGTCATGAGCACCGCCGGCGCTTCGATCCTCGCCGTCGGCTACATACTCCCGCTCCTCTATCTGGGCTGGTCCATCTTCTACGGCAAAGATGCCGGCCCCAACCCCTTCAAAGCCATGGGCATGGAATGGACCACCCCCTCCCCACCCCCCAAGGACAACTTCCCCGACGGCGTCCCCACCGTCAAAGAAGAAGCCTACGCCTACCACCTCATGACCCCCCAAGGCTCCAACAACACCCCCCTCATCACCAAACCCCCCGGCAAACCCATCACCATCGAATGGAGCGAGGAATAACCATGTCCCAATCCACCATCTTCGAGCCCGACACCTATCCCTCCGAACAGTTCCAGGAGAAACGCCAACAAGACGAAGCCGCCACCCTCGGCATGTGGGCCTTCCTCGCCACCGAAATTCTCTTCTTCGGCGCCCTGTTTGCCAGCTTCTACATCTACCGCCTACGCTGGCCCGAATCTTTCGCCGACGGTGCCACCCAGCTCAAATGGTATCTCGGCACCATCAACACCGCCGTCCTCCTCGCCAGCAGCTACTGCATGGCCCTCGCCGTCCACCACGCCCGCCACGGCGACTCCAAAAAACTCATCCGCTTCCTCCTCCTCACCATCCTCTTCGGCGTCATGTTCCTTATCATCAAAGGCTCCGAATACGTCATCGAATACAAAGAACTCCTCATCCCCGCCCTCAACTACTCCCCCATCTCCCCCGATGGCCAGCACCGCCTCCCCCAGGTCCCCCTCTTCATGACCTTCTACTTCGTCATGACCGCCATCCACGCCCTCCACATGCTCGTCGGCCTAACCCTCCTCCTCATCCTGGTCTTCCTCGCCCGCCGCCAAAAATTCACCGCCCACTACCACAACCCCGTAGAAATCATCGGCCTCTACTGGCACTTCGTCGACATGGTCTGGGTCTTCATCTACCCCACGCTATATCTTCTTCGCCACCCTTAACTCAGACAATTGAACCACCGAGAGCACAGAGCCCACAAAGAGCACAGAGATGAATCAAAGAGAAAGAATGAAACCCAAGAATCGCACAGCAAGCCACGTGCGCACATTACAACGAGAACCTGTTTCAAAACTCTTTCTCCAACCGTGGCACGGGTTTTTAACCCGTGTTTTGTCTTTAAAACCAATAAGAGCATGGGTTGAAAACCCATGCCACGAAGTTTTGAAACAGCGTCTAATCCCTCTCTCTTCTTCTCTGTGCTCTCCGTGTCCTCCGTGCTCTCCGTGGTAAATCCCCATTCAGGAGTCCCCATGACCCACCCCACCCCCAAAGAATACCTCAACATCTTCTTAATCCTCCTCGCCCTGGTCGCCTTCACCTGCGCCCTCTCCTTCCTAGACCTCGACCGCCTCCTCCCCGGCCACACCCACATCTGGTCCACGCTCGTTGCCCTCCTGATCGCCATCGCCAAGGCCGTCCTGATTCTCCTCTTCTTCATGCACGTCAAATCCGCCCCCCGCCGAGTCTGGATCTTCGCCGCCGCCGGCTTCCTCTGGCTCTCCCTCCTGATCACCCTCAGCCTCACCGACTACCTCACCCGCAACCTCCCCCCCGGCAGCCCCAAAGGCGAACCCCACTTCCTCCAGCAATGATGCTCTATTGCGGATGGCTATCGACTGGCCAAGCTTCTATGGTCCCCCGAGTAATACCGAGCCGATCAACGCATCCCCGCCAAAGCCCGCATCGCAGCCGTCCAGCGTATCGTGGCCATCGCGAGCAAAGAATAAGATCAACACACAGTTCCCATCTCCGAATAAATTGATATACGTTACCTTTGTACTGCCGCATACCGGAGTTGATCTCATGTCTGAAAGCCTCGCCTCCAATGCCGGCCGGGCCCGCGCCAATCTCTGGATCGAAACTGGCGTGGTTTTTCTAGTCTGCGTGGCTCCCGTCGCGTTCAACAGCATGGCCGAGATTTATCTCGGCGTTATCCCGAGCCGTTCCCCGATGGTCGCAGATTCATTGGGAAACATCCTCTTTCGGGCGGGAAAGATCGCCCTGGTGCTGTACGTCATTGCACGCTCGCCAGACTCATTTGCCCGCTTCGGCCTTCGCCCGTTTCGCATCGTTCGCGATCTGGTGGGAGGCGTTGCTGTCTGGGGAGTGCTGCGGCTTGCACATAGGATAGTCCGGTGGGCCGGTCCTGTGCTGTACACATGGCTGCACGTGGTCCGGCACCCGTATCACCCCGACCCCGGTCCTTCGACGCCGGGCCAATACGTGCTACTGGCGTTCTCAATGGCGGCGGTGGGCATTGAGGAGGAACTGATCTACAGAGCCTATCTGATCACGCGATTCGAGGAGCTGTTTGAGTCGACGACGATCGCACTGCTGCTGACTACCGTGATCTTCGCAACGAACCATGGGTACCAAGACCCGGTGAATATGCTCGGGCACGTCGTCTTCGGCCTGGTGGAAGGCTCAGTGTTCTGTCTTTTCCGCCGATTCACCCCCGTGGCCTTGGCGCACGCTCTCGACGATTTCATCATCATCGTGCGCCGGTAAAAGGCCCGGAAGCGACGGGCCTTGAAGCATGACCTTTTGCCATCGCAGCAGGGAGTTCCGCAGCGCATGCAGGACCTTCTATAGTAAATGCAAGGACTTCCACCGCGCATGCAGGGCCCGCAAGAGCAGATGCAGGGCCTTGAAGAGTCGATGCAGGGTCAACTGGAGCTGAAGCAGGGGCTTCAGGAGTAAAAGCAGGCAGTTATCCGACGTGAGGATGACAAAACCGGCGAATTTCCCTTGCGGAGGTCAAGTGAAGCTGCTGCCGCGTCGATGGGATGGATAGGGGCCAGCCGTATCGTCGGCGAAGCGGCCGCCCACTCCGTCTTTTCCAGATGTGGGGAAGAGTCCAGAGAAGAAGGTGAACCACAAAGGCCACCAAGACCACAAAGCGGGGGTTGTGCAGGGTCAGCGCCCAGAGCAGAGATGGATTCGTGCCGAGCAGGCAAGCCCGCGTGTGGAGGGACTGCTTCGTGGTCTTGGTGGCCTTCGTGGTTCAATCTCTTCTCCCTCGATACTCCGCCAACCGATAATGCAGCGTCCTCCGGCTGATCCCCAGCGCCGCCGCCGCCGCCTTCTTATTCCCCCCCGACCTCTCCAGCGCCGCCATGATCTGCTGATGCTCCACCTCCGCCAGCGTCAACCCCCGATCCTCCTCCACCGTTTTCTCCTCTCCCCTCTCCCCCCCAATCCGCGTCCGCCTCCGCGCCCGATCCAGCGCCATCTCCAGCGTCGACAAATGGCAAGGCTTGCTCAAAAAATCCACCACATCCAAATGAATCGCCCGCTGCGCCGTCGGCAAATCCCCAAACCCCGTCAGCACAATCACCTGCACCCCCGGCCACTCCTCCCGCACCCGCTCAAACAACTCCATCCCCCCCATCCCCGGCAACTGCAAATCCAAAATCAAAATATCATACGCCTCCCCCTGCAAAACCCGAATCGCCTCCTCCCCACTCCGCACCGCCGTCGCCGGAAACCCCATGTCCGGCACAACCTCCACCAGCAGCTCCCGCAGCCGCACCTCATCCTCCACAATCAACACCCGCGGAGCCTTCACCGCCATCTCAACCACTGCCGACATTTATGAAACCTCCTGCATCCGCACCACAAACCGGCTCCCTCGATCCACCCCCTCACTATACGCTTCAATCCTCCCTTTGTGATCTTTCACAATCGCATGCGCCACCGACAACCCCAGCCCCGTCCCCGGCCTCTCCCCCCGCTTCATCGTAAAAAACGGCTCAAACACCCGCCCCATCGTCTCCGCCGTCATCCCCTGCCCCTCATCCTCCACACACAACACGACGTCTGCCTCTTCCCTCCCCACCGTCACCCGCACCTCTCCATCCGATGCTTCCAAAGCATTCACCACCAAATTCAAAATCACCTGCCGAATCTCCCCCTCATTCCCCACGACTGCACATCCCTCCTCCCCCTCCAGCACCACCTTCCTCCCCGCAAACCGCGGCAACGCACTCACCACCCCAATCACCTCCCGCGCCAAATCCCCCAGCAAAATCACCCGCCGCGCACTCTCCCCCGGCCGCGCGAGCATGAGCAGCCGATCCGTAATCTCCTTACACCGAAACGACTCCTCACACATCACCCCCACCGCCTTCTTCACATACTCCACCGTCTCCCCACCCTGATCCCGCGATAACTTCTGCAGCGCTCGTTCCCCATACCCCGCAATAATCCCCAGCGGATTATTAATCTCATGCGCCACCCCCGCCGCCAGATACCCCACACTCGCCAGCCGCTCCGACTGCACCAGCTCCCTGCTCTTCTCCTCAATCCTCTTCTCCAGCGGCAACACCACCCCCCGATACAACCTCAGCCCCATCCACCCCGCCAGCCCCGTAATCACCCCCGACAACAAAATCACAACTCCCAACACCACCCGATGCCTCTCATCCGCCGCCCGCTGCACCTCATCGATGGCTCTTCGCGTCGCCGTCGAAAAGTTCGTCAAACTCCCATACGCCCCATTCAACACCGACCCATCACTCCCCGGCCCAATCTCCCCAATCGCCTTCTCAATCGCCTCCCGCACCTTCTGCGCATCCCCCTGCGTCCCCGCCACCCAACTAAACCCGCTCGACTGATCAAACAAATCAAAAAACCCCACCGCCTCGCGCAACTCCGCCTGCGCACTCCCCTGCATCTGATGTTCCAAAAACGACTTCGCCGCCGCCACATGCGCCCCGACGGTATAAATCCGCCGCGTCTGCTCATTCGCCCGCAGCGCCACCCCAAAATCCTGATGCAATCCCCTTACCCCCACCACCGCCGTCACCGCCAGCAACACCACCCCCGCCATCATGATCGCAATCTGCCCCGTTAATCGTCTTTTCAAGCTCATGACGACTCAATCATATCATCCCCCGTGCAGCAATTGCTCACTTCCCAGAAATTCCAACATCCCCGCTAACCTCCATTCCCATATGACACGCCATTCTTCTCTATCCTCTATCCTCTATCCTCCATCCTCGTCCCCCTCCCCCCGCGCCTTCACCCTCGTAGAACTTCTCGTCGTCATCGGCATCATCGCCCTCCTCATCTCCATCCTCCTCCCCGCCCTCGGCCGTGCCCGCGCCCAGGCCAACTCCATCAAATGCCTCTCCAACCTCCGCCAGATCGCCCAAGGCATGGTCATGTACTCCTCCGCCAACAGAGGCTGCATCGTCCCCGCCTACAACCTCCCCCCCGTCCCCGGCACCCCCGCCGGCTCTCCCAACTTCACCGCCGGCCCCCAGCAACCCCTCGACGGCTGGGCACCCATCCTCGACCGCGACCACTTCGTCTCCTCCCCCGACACCTCCACCAACACCGTCTTCTACTGCCCCGACACCTACGACATCGAAGGCGTCGCCAGCGGCCAGACCGGCACCGATCCCGGTAAACCCCGCGGCTGGACCGATTGGCCCATGCTCTTCCCCGTCACCGGCGGCGACGGCGGCGCCAAAGTCGCCGTCACCATCCCCTCCCTCGGATTCAATAAAATCATCCGCGTCTCCTACTGGATGAACGCCTACAATCCCGTCGGCGGCGCCCCCGGCTCCATCCCCACCGCCGACATCTACTACTCCACCTCCGTCGGCCTCGGCCCCGACCCCAATGGCCTCTTCCTCCGCCTCCACAAAACCTCCTCCATCCACCACTCCGCCCAGCTCGTCACCGTCGCCGACGGCGTCTACATGGGCCGCCAATCCGTCGACCAGGCCGGCATGAACAACTCCCGCGTCGGGTTCCGCCACCCCGGCCCAGCCGGCCGCAACACCTCCGCCAACGCCGCCTTCGCCGACGGCCATGCCGAATCCCTCCGCTCCGACCTCTTCCCCTGCTCCCTCGCCACCACCTCCAGCTACACCACCAACCTCGGCCACACCACCCTCGCCCAACAACTCGCCACCAACGCCAACAGCTACACCGTCTACGCCAACCCCGCCCTGGTCATCTCCTCCTACCTATCCGCCAACCCCGGCGCCAACTAACTCCATCTCGTGCCATCTCGTGCCACTGGCAGCTTGCTGCCAGTGTCTTGATCTCGTTGCCTGGATTTTCAATCCATGCTCCCTCTTATCGCCATCCCCTCCCCCTTCCTATATCCTCCCCCCATGCCCTCCACGCCCCTCACCCTCGATATCCTCCACGAAGACCCCCACCTCCTCGTCGTCAACAAACCTGCCGGCCTCCTTACCAGCACCGTCCCCCACGAACCCCGCCTCACCCTCTCCGCCCAGGTCCGCGACCACGTCCACGCCCACACCCCCCGCGCCATCGTCGGCGTCATCCACCGCCTCGACCGCGACGTCTCCGGCCTCCTCGTCTTCTCCAAAAATCCCCCCGCCTACGCCTCCCTCAAAGAACAACTCAAAAAACGCACCATCAAACGCGTCTACGCCGCCATCGTCCAAGGCACTCCCTCCAAACCCGCCGGCACCTTCGACTCCCGCCTCGCCGAATACAAAGACGGCTCCGTCCACTCCACCCGCTCCCCCTCCGCCGGTCAACGCGCCGTCACCGACTACCAACTCCTCTCCACCCACGGCAACCTCTCCCTCCTCCGCATCACCCTCCACACCGGCCGCAAACACCAAATCCGCGTCCACCTCAGCGAAAACAAACTCCCCATCCTAGGCGATCCCCTCTACTCCCCCGACTCCCCCCCCGCCCCCCGCCTAATGCTCGCCGCCATCCACCTCTCCTTCACCCACCCCTTCACGAGTAAACCCCTAAAATTCGAGCTCCCCCTCCCCCCCGAATTCAAAGCCGCTCTCAAGAAGAAATAAGGGAATTCGCAATGAATTCTGTCATTCACTGGATTCTTAATTCATTCAAGCAAAAGCCGCTTCCCCAGATCCAACCGCAATACACGATTGTGCCGAACGACCCCCGGAAAATCGAAAAGACCAACGAGCTGCGCGGGTTGTCTGCCATGCCAACCCTCGCCAGTTATCTATACAACGGTACCGAAGACGTCTCCAAAGCTGCTGCCGGGGCGATTCAGCAAATCACCAACTCCTGTAGTGTTGCAGAATTGATCCAACTGGATCGCGCGATGCGTTACATATCTGACTGGGGTTCCTCACATTTCACGATCACGCAACTCTTTTCGCGGTTTCACGGGCAAATTGGCGCGATCGGCATCTTCGCCTCACACCAAAACGGCCGCATACGCGAAACCGCGACTCGCGCCCTCGCGTTAGTCCATGACGGCCAAGAATTGCCGTTCCTCTTCATCCGCCTCAACGACTGGGTACCTCAGGTCCGTTCACCCGCCAAAGACGCGATCATCGATCGCATTCGCCCAGATTACATCGCACATTTCGTCAAATGTTTACCGCTGATATTCCGCCTCCCCGAACAGCACCGCGAAGATCACACACAATTATTCCACAACATCCTGAATCTCCTGCATAGCCGCGATGGTCATTCCGCTATTACGCATGCCCTCACCAGTCCTGATCACCACATCCGCCGCCTTGCCTTCCGCCTTTTACTGCAAAATCCTTCATACGAACCCACATCAATGTTGCTTGCATCCCTTCACTCGAACGACCTGACCATCCGCCTCCTTGCCGGAAGAGAACTCCGACACCGCCTAAACGATCCGCCGCTCCTCCAAACCCTCGAGCAAATGCTCATAGACCCCTTCATGCCCATCCGTCGTGAAGCCCTATATGGCTTTTTAGAACGACTGCCCGCGGCTTCCCACGGCCATTTCCAAGCCGCGTTACTCGATCCTCACGTATCAATCCGCGAATTCGCACGTTTCCATCTGCGAAATCATGAACCATTCGATTTTATAGAGTTCTATCTCGATCACCTATCTACAACAGAAAATGAAATCCTGACGACCGCGATCGCAGGCGTCGGCGAAACAGGCAAACCAGCCCACGCTGCAACTCTGATCCAATTCCTCAATCATCGAAATGCCCTCGTCCGCCGCGCCTCCATCCGTGCCATCGCGCATCTCGACCCTGAACATCACGCCGAGCAACTCATCGCCGCTTTGCAGGATTCCTCGGTTGCCGTCGCCAGAATCGCCCGCGACGCAATCCATACTCGCCCTCATCTGGCATCTCCAGAAAATCTCTGGTCCATCTTCACATCCACCACTCACCAACATGTGCGCGGCTTTACTTTAGACTTGATCGCACTTGCTCCCTGGTGGAACAGCATCTCATTATTCATCCGCGCCGTCGCAACCGGCGACGAATTCGTGCGACAACGCGTGGCTGTCCATCTATCCAATTGGGAAATTTCCCCCGTCCGCTATCTCGCCCGTCCCACGCCCAATCAGTTGCTAGAACTGGACCAACTCATCGCCTCATATCCACAATCCCTCAATCCCAGCATCATGGCAGACCTGCACCAAGGCATTGAATGGACAAAACGCCAAATGCTGAATTAAACCTTTCCAAATCAAAATGGCCCGCACGCAACGCGTGCGCGGAGATTCTCAAATCTCCAAAATCACTCTCCCAACTCCCTCAACATCTCCCCAATCGTCGTCCCCGTCCCCGGATGCACCACATCCCCCGCAATCTCCCCCAGCGGCCCCAGCACAAACCTCCTCTCCCCCATCCGCGGATGCGGCACCACCAGCCCCTCCTCCTCAATCACCAAATCCCCATACAACACCAAATCCATATCAATCTTCCGCGGCCCCCACAGCACCTCCCTCCTCCTCCCCAAACTCCTCTCCACCTCCAGCAATTTCTCCAACAACTCCCGCGCAGATAACGTCGTCCGCACCCCCACCACCCCATTCAAAAACATCGGCGACCCCTCCGGCCCACCCACCGCCTCATTCTCCACCAAATCCGATACCTGCAATATCTCCACCCCCGGATACCTCCGCAGCCTCCTCACCGCCTCCAATATCGTCCCCTGCCGATCCCCCAAATTCGACCCGAGCGCCACATACGCCACCACCGCCAATTTTTCTTCGTGTTCCATGTTCACTCGCGCAATTCTCCCTGCCTCCCTCCATCTTCACAACCTCTTCCCCACGACCCAAAGTAGATATCCATCAAAATCCCGACATCACGAAAAGCGCGAAGTATAAAGTGACGCGGGCGTCTTGCCCGCGCTTTTGCCGGAGAGTTCATTCTTGTTCGATGCGGCCCCATCGACGAGCAAAATGATTCCCGACCCCTTGGACTTCACCCTGTTACGCCCGCATCCGATCGCGGAGGTCTTCGACCGACTGCAACCACTCGTCCGCGTCACCCTCTTCCCACAATTCTCGAAGCTCCGACTTAGGAGCCAGCACGCGATCAATAATTGCGTTTGCTCTCGCGAGAATGGCGGGCGATGGCTTGAGTGGATGCCGCTTAACCCATTCGTCAACCTTCTCGGTGTATGAATTGTTGTATCCAGAATTGCCCATCAGGCGTGCAAACACCTCACAGGCGGCCAGCGCTTCGCTCGCGGTCGGTGCTTCAAGATAGTCGCTGGCATCTTCAACCTGCGCGAACGCGGACTCCACCAGGGAAAGGTCCGCCACCTTTTTCAGCCCATCGGCCCAGTCATTAGCGGCGTCGTTGTCAAATGCCAGTATTCCCCATGCACCCATCACGGCTCCTTTGCAGGCATAACTATTAGCGTCCGATCACCCACAGGAGTGCGACGCAGCTCGTCATCACAATGGCGAGGATCAATGACAGCAGGTTGAGCTTCTTCGGCCAGCCCTCGGTCCCGCGCGCCGCCCAAAGAGACCCGACGGCTAGGACCAAGCCAAGACCCGGGACGAGGCACGTGATGACGGCGACGACCGACAGCACTTTCGTCGACGTCGTCGGGCCGCTGCGCAGGAGCGCGCTGCCCGCGGCGTCCGGGCTGAGCCGTCCGCCCCAGGCGACAAAGGCGCCCTGCAACGCGGCGGCGATCTCTCGCGGGCCACTCCTGTATCCGCTGCCGATATGCAGGTGCCGGCCCGTCGCCTCGTGCGTCTCCCGGAAGCGAGGCCGAAGCGCGTACGTCGCCGGATCATTCACGTCGTGCAGCGTTACCGAGACCCGTCGGTCCGACGAGGTCGTCTCGTAGCGAACGTCCGCGATATTTTTGTACGGGATCTGAAGCGTAACGGCGTCCCCCTCCGGCCGCCGCTCGATGACCTGCAGCCGGTCGGCACCGATCACCAGCCGCTCGCGCACCCAAAAGGCACGCAACAGACGGTAGCAGGCCACCGGCGTCAGGAGCACGCCTGCCATGCCAATGAGATATCCCCACCATGTCACCTGCTTGGGCTGCGAGCCGGCGTCGAGGGTCAAGCCGGTCATCTTCGCCCACACCAGGAACGCGCCGAAGACGAAAAGCAAGGCGTTGACCCCGAGCATGACGACCGTCTTGGATGCAGACCGGCCAATCAACGTGCCCTGGACCGCAGGCGGCGCGGGCGGAGGGGACGCGTAGTGGAGCGATGCGACATCGGCCATGTGCCTTCCTTGCGCCGTTGGGCTAATAGTAGATTCCTCCATGAACAAGTCTTCGTCAAGGCGACGATCTAGAGGGTTAGAGGACGCGAGTCATTTCAGGAAGGACGTCCGCTGCTCGGCCGACCGGGCGGGTCAGAGGGTCATGAGTTGTTCTTGGTCGATGCGAGCGTATTGACGGACAAATGAATCCTGATCCCATCGTCTTTCTCACAGCAGTTGCCGGATCCCTTCACCCCTTCGCGTCTTCATTCACCCCTTCGCCCCCATCGCGATCTCTTCTCCCCATCCCAAATGTGCGCCTCCGTTCCTCCCCACGCGCAACTCCCCCATCTTAAAATCCCGCTCTAAAAAAATTAATTTCCCCCATTTCCCCACCCCTTTCCCACTCTCCCAATTTCCCAGTGCGCATTCTTCCTCCCCCGCGCGCAAACACCCCCGTAACTATAGAGCCTCCCACAAAAAGGCTTCGTCATTGGAAATTCGTCATTCGTCATTCAGAAAGGCCCCCATGTCCACCTCCCCCAAAAAACTCTCCGCCAACCGCGCCAACTCCCAAAAATCCACCGGCCCCCGCACCCCCGCCGGCAAACGCCGCTCCTCCTCCAACTCCCTCTCCCATGGCCTCTTCGCCCGCACCATCGTCCTCCCCACCGAAAGCCCCAAACTCTACGACGCCCTCAAAGACTCCCTCGTCGTCCGCTTCAATCCCACCGACACCCTCGAATTCCTCCTCATCGAAAAAATCGCCATCGCCTGCTGGAAACTCCAGCGCCTCTACCGTGCCGAATCCTACGCCCACGCCACCATCGCCTCCTGGGCCCCCAACTTCGTCCGCACCGAAAAACAAGAAGCCCTCGACGATGGCGACGATGATTACGAATCCGACTACGAACAGGAAAAAGACGAATCCCTCAAAGACCCCAATGACCCCGCCAACCTCCCCTACCCCACCACCCCCACCGGCCAGCCCGACTACAACGAATTCACCCGCCGCAAAGCCGCATACAAACGCCAGCAAATCGACAAAGAACACGCCGCCGCCAACACCACCGACCCCGCCCTCTCCCTCTTCTTCTCCCTCATCAATCCCCTCCACCCCCTGGAAAAGCTCCAAAAACTAGAAGGCCAACTCGAACGCTCCCTCTCCCGCCTTCTCCGCGACCTCCGCACCCTGCAAAAATCCAACCCCAGTCACACCCTCTCCAAAGACCCCGTCGACCACCTCGAATCCCTCCTCTCCCACCTGCAAAACCCCTTCTTCTCCGAATCCCTCCACCAAAACGAACAAAACGAACCCACCGCCCCCCCCGATCCCCTCCCCTCTTCGCCATCCTCTATCCTCCATCCTCTATCCTCGCCT
>DASRRR010000057.1:0-12469 GCA_035656825.1 Tepidisphaeraceae bacterium
GCCCTGCTGCTCGGCGGTGCGCATGACGCTGGCCAGAACCGACCATGCTTGGGCGCCTTCCTTGCTGCGGCTTCCGCCGGTGATTTTACGCATGATGACCGCCGGCCGGATCGCTCTTTCGGCGGCGTTGTTGGTGCCGTCAACTTCCCTCTTGTGCAGGAAGGTCGTCAACCCTGCCCTCGTCGCCCCTCGCGCAGGGGCGTGGATTGAAACCACCGTGGACGCAGCGATGGATACCCTTTAGTCGCAATGCTTTTCATGCATCTGTGAATACCTGTGGATTGCACAACTTTGGGGACCCTAAATGGTTGGAAATGATCGTCTTGGTTAAATCTTGTAACTGCCTATTTTGCAAATGTTTATATATCATAACCAAATGAGTTATTCTGGGAAATAGTGCGGCGACCAATGCTTATTCTGAGGAATATGAAAATATCGGCCGCAATTGTTGACTAGCTATTCCCGCCGATTGTTGTCTGACCGAGCATTCTTCCGCCGCACACGCAGTGCTACATCAGCCTCGTCAGCAGGTAGCCGGCATGGACCGACCTGCCGGTGAGGTGCCGGCGGTGCTGCTTCGACGTCTGCCGCCGGCTGGGAATCTCATCTTGACGGGTCACAACGCCGAACTAGGCAATCTCCCTTTTTCTGACAAGAAAAAACTCCTGGCCAACACTCATATTGAATTGAACCGCTGGATTTTGGAACAGAATGTTTGGGGGGCTGAGGAAATCATTTCACGAGCAGACGTGCTCCTGAACACTTCAAAACAATTATGGCCTGGGCCGCTTTGAAGCGAGACGGCGGAAACTGCTGAAATGGACCCCCTACAGGAACTGCACGACATCGCGCTCGCGATGGACGTCCGCACCGCCGTCAACGGCATGGATTCGCCATACCGCGAAGTCGTGGACCTGCACTACCTGCAGGGGTACACGCGCCCGGAGATCGCAGTCCTCATGAAAAAAAACCTCGCGACAGTCAACAACTGGATTCATGAGGCACGCTGCCAACTGCGCGTCGCGCTCGCCGATTACAACGCGCGTGGCGCGGCATAGAACTCAAATACTATGCGGCCCACGGAAAACATGGCGGAGCGCGCTTGGCCGGTTTTATCTGGAGGCGTTCGGGATCGCGTGTGACGGCAAGCAGGACGCGATCTATCCGCTCCTGGTCGAGAAGTTTGGCGCGGCCGATCCGCTGACCTGGTCGGAAAAAATGTCGGCGATTGCCTGGCGGCTGCATCCCGTCGCGGCGATTGATGCGCTGGCGGCGCGGGCCGCTGCTGCGGGGCTGTCGCCTGAGGCGCGTAGGCAATCGCTTGATGCGATGGCGTTCATCAATGGCCCGCACGCTGCGGCGGCGATGGTGAAACTGGCGTCGTGAGCCCCGCCCGACCCTCTTTTTTGGATTAAACTGCGGCGAGAAGGCAAAGGGATCAATTTTCGGCGGGAGTAGGTGGTTTGGGATTTGGCCAGAAAGGTACGGCGGGAAGATTGGAACTGTTGTAAAGCGTGCAAGTCGGGTTGTCGCTCCAGCCATAGCGGATAGAGAGGGGGGATTTAATTGTGTTGCTGGTCACGATCACCTGATTGCCAAGGATTGTGGCGATGCCGGGGGAGAACTGATTATCGGGGCCGGCGATTTCGAAGCCTTGGAGTGGGTCGCCTTTGGATTTCAGGCCATCGGCGTGATCGAAGGAGACAGTGACATTTGGGCCGTCGATCTGGAGGGATCGGAAGGTAGGTCCGGCGGATTCGATGGATTGGCCGTAGGCGAGTTTTCGTGCGGCGAGGGCGAGGCGGCGTCCAACTTCGGTTTTGTTGCGGGGATGGATGTCTTTGGGGTTGCCGATGTCGATCGTGACGGCGAGGCCGACGTTGGGGAGATCGCTGGCGAGCTTTGCCTGGGCGGCGCGGATGCGTGGCCAGCCGCCGCCAAGCTCGGGGGCCTGGATTTCGATGGCGTGGGTGACATCGTAGTTTGCCAGTTGGACGATTAGGAAGGGGAAATCGCCTTGATTCCAGGCGGTTCGCCAGGATTTGATCAGGGCGGTCATGACGTCGGCGTATTGGGCGGGGTAAGGGGCATTGGATTCGCCTTGATACCAGATGACGCCGCGGATTGCGTAGCGGGCCAAGGGGTGGATCATGCTGTTGTATAATCGGGCGGGGGCTTGTTCGAGTTCGAGGCCAGCGGGGCCGGTTGTGACACCGGGTGGCCTGGGATGAATCATCGCTTCGGTCCACTGGGGCTCGTAAGGAAGCGGGAGCTGGTCGAAGATTTTGCGGGGGATCCATGCTTCGGCGCGGGTTCCGCCCCAATCGGCTTCGATGAGTCCGATGGGGGTATTAAGGGCATCGAGGAGTTCGGCACCGAAGAAATATCCGACGGCGGAGAAGTCGTGGGCGGTTTTGGGGCTGCTGATTTCCCAGTGGCCGTCGTTTAGATCGTCCTGGGGTTGGTCGTTAAATTCTCGTTCGGCGACGAAGAGCCGGAGGGTGGGATGATCGGCAGTGGCGAGTGCGTGGCGGGCGTTGGAGGCGTGGCTGAGGGCGAATTGCATGTTGGACTGGCCGGAACAGATCCAGACTTCGCCGAAGAGAACGTCATTGATGGTGATGGAGTTTTTGCCTGTGACGACGATGCTGACGGGGGCGGGGGGCTGCATGGGAGGGATTGTGATGCGCCAATGGCCTGAGAGGTCGGCGACGGTGTTTTGCGATGAGCCGGGCAGGGAGACCGTGATTTTTTCTCCGGGGTCGGCCCAGCCCCAGAGCGGGGCATTCATGCCGCGCTGGAGGACCATATGGTCGCCGAAGATCTTTGGGAGCTTGACACCGGCGTGGGCGGCGGCAGGGAAGAAGCCGAATAGACCGATGGCCACGAATCGTAGAATATTTTTCATTGTTTCTCGTATAGAATTGCATCATTTCTTATTCATACAGCAATTGTTTCTCTTCCCAGTCTTTGTCTTTGTCATGTCCCATTTGAAGGACGCGTGGGCGGCGCTCGCGGAGCCTTACTGATTCAATGCCGAGGTAATATCCGACGGAATGAATATTTTTTCCGACGCATTGCAGGCGTAGCGTGTATTTGCCGGGATCTGGCCAGAAATCCATGAGGTGAAATTCTCTATCTTTGGTGGTGGGGTTATAGAGATCGATGGGCTTGCCGATTTTCACTCCGTTGAGGGTCACCTGATATTGCCCGTAATCGTCAGCCATGGTCATATTGAGCAGCAGGCGCAGGGGTTCTTTCTTCTCAACTTCGAAGGGGATCTCAATCCATGCACCGTCTTGTTTTTCGGGCGAATAAAAAAGCTGGGGCACGTCGAAGTGATCCATCTGCTGGGTTTTGGCGTCTCCTTGGCCATGGTGTTCGAAGTCGATGAAGTCTTTTGCATAGGCGATGACGCGATCGAGGTTGGGGAGTTTGCGTTCGGCGGCGCCGGGGGCGCGGGCGTCGAAAGTAGGCTGGCCGGTCTGATACCAGAATGCGACGCTGGAATAGTCGTCTTCGCGTTCGTTCCAGCTCGTGGTTTTGTAATGGATATTTTCGTCGGGGGAGATCCAGCCGAAATGTTCGAGGGTGACTTTGATGCCGGTATTGAAGACGAGGGGGTCATTGAGATGCCAGCGGTAGGCGCTGGTGTGACCGCCGACGATACCCCATTGGTCGAAGTAGGGGACACCGAAGTAAGGGGTCTGCACCATTTTCAGGCCCCAGGCGGAGAGGAAATAATCTTCGGTGCCTGTGCCCCAGATGGAGGGTTTGGCTTCGCCGTCGAGGTAGATTTTTTCATCGCCTTCGCCGAACCAGGCGGGGCTGCGTGTGCGGACGGCCAGGACGGTGCCGACGTAGTGGCCTTTGCCTTTGGTGTCGAGAATGACGTAATCGCGGCCATTCTGGGCGGGATATTCCTGGCGATATTGGGCGTAGAAATAAGGGGTATCGTCAGAGATGTGGTCTTTTTTGATCCAATCAATGTTGTAGTAGAGGAGGTTGATGGATTTATCGCTTTGGTTGACGATTTCGATGCGTGCGGACTTGCGAAAGGGCATTTGCCAGAAGCTGTTGTAGGCGTCGCCGCCTTCGACGACGATGGGGAGGCTGATGACTTCTTTGCGTTTGCCGAAGCAGTTGGCGAAGAAGTCTCCGAGGGGGGCTTCGACGGCGGGTTTGTCACTGCCGTCCCAGTAGATGCGGAGGAGCATTTCCTGGTGGTTGGCGGAGCCGTTTTTGGCCCAGTTTTGTGGTTCGGGGCCAAGGAAGGTGATCCACATGTGGGTGATGATGCCTGGTCCTTGAGCGTCGAGGAGGACATGAGTCGCGCCAGGGGGGACGCGGAAGTTATCGCGATTGCTGGATTCCTCGAGGTCGCCTTCAGGGTCGGCGTTGGGGTCGTATTTTCCGTCGGGGCCGCGGCGGAAGGTGGAGGAGGCGCGCATGCTTCGGCCGTCTTGCGGCATTGCCAGGTTTCCCATCACGCCAGGCGCTTGTTGGCCGTGAACTGCGCAGGCGAAGGCCATCATCGTGACAAAGAGAAATATCTGACGAAGTCGTTTCGGTCGTGGGTATGTCATCCGGTTCTCCAAGGAAGCGTTGCATTCGGGCGAGTCCAGATATAGTATGATGATATATCATGTCCCACGCAATAGAATCAAGGGTTCGATGGGAAATAGGGGGGGTGAGCCTTCTTATTTTTATGATGTTGTCGTCAGCGATGGGGCAATCGCTGGAAGGGTTAGCGACGATCTGGCCGGAGGTTCAATCGCATCGATCATCGAGTTTTGATGGGAGCGGGGGGAATGGTGATTGCATTGGGGAATTCCGCCCAGGCGACCGAAAGATCATTCTGGATACGGCTGGCCCGGGGCAGATCGACCATATCTGGATGACGGTGTCGGCATTTCCGGGTCATGACACGTTTTTGCGCGATCTCATCGTGCGCATGTATTGGGATGGGAGCAATGTGCCTAGCGTTGAAGTCCCGGTCGGAGATTTTTTCGGGCTTGGACATGCTCGGACATATGCGTATCAGTCGGCGCCGGTGGCGGTCGGGGAAAGCGACCGCGCGATGAATTGCTATTGGCCGATGCCGTTTCATAAGAGCGCCAGAGTTGAACTTTACAACAATGGCACGCGAACGATTCGATCGATGTATTATCACATTGATTATGAGACTGGTACGGAAACCGGGCAGAAGGGGTTATTTCATGCTGCGTATCATCGCGAACGCAATCTGCATGGGCAGGACGTTGTGGTGCCTAATCTTCTGGGAAAAGACAACTATGTTATTCTCGATACGGAGGGAGCGGGGCAATATGTAGGGTGTTTTTTGTTCGTTGATTCCAATCGCGGCGGATGGTGGGGGGAGGGGGATGACATGATTTTCATCGATCATTCGGAAAAGCCCACCATTAATGGGACGGGGTCAGAGGATTATTTCAATAATGCCTGGGGGTTTCACAAGGCGTTCAGTTATCCGTTTTATGGATGCCCTTTGCTTGAGCCGCGCGGGGATGGCGGGATGCTCACGACCGTTTATCGATGGCACATTCCGGATCCGATCCGATTTCAAAAGCATATTCGAGTGACGCTTGAGCATGATTGGCCGCCCAAGATCGCCAATGATTTCACGAGCATTGCGTTCTGGTATCAGCGCGATCCGGTGAAATCGCGGGAGCCGATTCCGCGGGGGCGGGAGAATTGGCCGAATCGCTATCCTTCGACACTTCCCGCGCCGACAATGATTGAGGTCAACGGCGCGGAGTTGAAAGATACGGCTCTGGATCCTGCGACGAGCGCGCTGGCCAAGATCGATGGCAATGGCGACGATCGTCCGTCCCGGAGATGGTTGCGTGTTTTGGCGGGGCATCAGCCCGCGGGTTTTTCCGTTAATGTGCCGGCGGAGGGAAATTATTCCGTCAGCGTTCAACCAGTGGACGGGGTGTTTGAGGGGACGGTGAGGATGGGGCTTGCCGTCGACAAGATGCGTCTGATCGAGCCGGTCGGCGGGCGCGTGACACGCCGGGCGTTTGTTGGTCTGGGAATTGGCAAGTCGGTTGATGGGAAAATCATCCTTTATGTATCCGGAAAAGTCGTTGGAATTCATACCATTAAGCTGGAACTGAATCGCGATTGAGATAGGGCGTCATCACAATGATCATCCTTCATTCGAGCCATATCATGACGCGGATCGATCCCAGGCATGGGGGAGAGGTTGTGGACCTGATTGACCTTGCCACGGGTCGTCAGGTGATGGGGAGGCCGCCGTTTTCATCGGATGTGCCGCGCGGCGGTGATCTGGATGAAGAAACATGGACGCGCAGCTATCGGGGTGGGTGGCAGATGCTTACTCCAAACGCCGGCAATGCATGCATTGTCGAGGGAATTCAGCATGGGTTTCATGGTCGGGCGTCGAATGATGCGTGGCGGGTTGTTTCAGTGGGAGACTCTTCGACGACGCTCGTTTGGAGCGGCCATGGGATGACGGTGACGCGCTGCTATGAAGTGACGGATTCGCTGCGTGTGTCAGTGACGATGAAATCGGTGGGGAAGCGGGTGCCTGTGGTCGTAGTTGAGCATATTGCGTTGGGCAATGAACTGCTCGATCCAGCGGCTGTGATTGATCTGGCTGGCGGTCATGCGACCGAACTGCCTACGGAGCCTGGGTCGGCCATGATTTCAGGGGGAACGGTGCAATGGCCGCAGGCACGATTGCTGGATGGCACGATCACGCGAGTGGATCGCGTGGCGATAGATGTTGCGCGAAGTTTGCTGGTCGGCGTCGCGAATCTTCAGGCAGGTCGTGTGAGTGTGACCAATGAAGCCAAAGCCTTCGGCATAACCATCCGGTGGGATTTTGATCCACTGAAACATTTGTGGATGTGGCAGGAGATCCGCACGTCGGCGGGGCCGTGGAGGAAGGCCGGCGAGTTACTCATCATCGAGCCGTCGTCAGTGCCTCATCATTTTGGGTTGGCAGAAGCGATTGGACAGGAGGAATGCCTTTGGTTGAATCCTGGAGAGTCGTGGAGATACAGCATTGGAATTACTTTTAAGGACAAGCAATGAGCCAGGAAAATCCGGTTGATCGGCGCGAGTTTATAAAAGCGGCTGTGATGGTTGGAGCGGGTATGGCGCTGGGACAGGGGGCGTGTGTTGCAACGAAAGGTTCTGGACCGGGAATGCAATCGGGCAGCATGGTCGGATTTGCAACGCCGCCGATGGAAAACGTTCGAATCGGTTTTGTGGGCGTTGGGGGGCGCGGCACAAACCTTGTTCACGAATTCTCGCGATGCGAAGGTGTTCAGATCAAGGCCATTTGCGATCTTCGAATCGACCGTACGGCGCGTGCGCAAGATATTGTGGTTAAAGCCAGCCAGGCTAAACCGGACGCTTATGCTGGCGGAGAGCATGATTTCGAGCGTCTTTGCCAGCGCGAAGACCTTGATCTAGTCATCACGGCGACACCATGGGAATGGCATGTGCCGGTAGCGCTGGCGGCGATGAATAATGGGAAGCATGTCGGGGTGGAGGTTCCGGCTGCACAGACCGTCGAGGATTGCTGGAAGCTGGTCAACGCTTCTGAGAAGACACGCCGGCATTGCATGATGATGGAGAACTGCTGCTATGGTGAAAGTGAACTGGCGCTGCTTAACGCGGTGCGGCAAGGGGCTTTTGGTGAATTGCTCCATGCCGAGGGGGGATATCTTCATGATCTTCAGGAGGTGAAGTTCAATCGTGACGGCGAAGGGATGTGGCGCCGGGAATATTCGAAAAAGTTTAATGGTAATCTCTATCCGACGCATGGCCTGGGGCCGGTTGCGCACTGCATGAACATCAACCGTGGCGACAAATTCAATTACATCGTCTCGATGAGTTCGCCATCGCGCGGGCTGCAGGATTATCAATTGCGTAAGCTGGCGCCGGATGATCCCCGGCGTCATGAAACGTATCGACTCGGGGATGTGAATACGTCTTTGATCCAGTCGGCGCGGGGCAAGACATTCATGGTGCAGCACGACACCAACACTGAGAGACCTTATTCGCGGATCAATTCGATTGTTGGAACAAGGGGTATTTTCTGCGGCTATCCAGATCGTGTCGGGATCGGGGAAAAATGGGGGGATATCAAAGGATTTTTGAATCAATACGAGCATCCGCTTTGGACGAAGACAAAAAACGGCGCGAAATCGGGAGGTCACGGCGGGATGGATTATGTCATGGCCTATCGCGTCATCGATTGCCTGAGGCGCGGTCTGCCAACGGACATGAATGTATATGATGCGGCGGCGTGGAGCTGCATCGTGGAATTGTCAATCAAGTCTGTCGCGAATAAGAGTGCGGCAATGGATTTTCCGGATTTTACGCGCGGCGGATGGGAAACTGCCAAGCCTCTTGGGATTGTATCATAGGCAATATCGATCCAGCCGATCAGAAGGAGGCGACATGTCCGCAATCACAGTGGAATCTCCGGGGACTAAATTCAGTTCGAGCGATTCAATTATTCCGGCGGCCTTGCAAATCCCCAGACGCCTGGCGTCGCTGGATGCATATCGCGGCGCGATCATGCTTTTCCTGGCATCGAGCGGTCTTGAGCTGTCGGGGGCCGCAAGACATTTTCCGGAGAGTCGGACCTGGGGATTTATCGGATACCAACTGGAGCATACGCGGTGGCAGGGATGTTCGGCGTGGGACCTGATTCAGCCATCGTTCATGTTTATGGCAGGGGTGGCGTTGCCGTTCTCATTGGCGAATCGGCGTGCCAAGGGGCAAAGTGCCTCCAAGATGTGGATGCATATTCTTTGGCGATCACTTGTGCTGATCCTGCTGGGATTTTTTCTGCGGTCGATTGGCCGGACGCAGACTTATTTTACGTTTGAAGATGTCGTGACACAGATCGGCCTGGGGTATCCATTTTTGTTTCTGCTGGCGTTCGCCCGTCCGCGAACACAGTTCATCATCGCGATCGTAATTCTCGTAGGCTATTGGGCGGCATTTGCGTTCTATCCGTTACCGCCGGAGGGATTCAATTATGCGACGGTGGGTGTATCAACACGATGGCAGCATTTGACGGGTTTTGCGGCACATTGGGACAAAAACACAAATTTTGCGGCGGGCTTTGATCGTTGGTTTCTTAATCTATTTCCTCGCGCGAGCCGCTTTGAATTTAATGCCGGCGGATACCAAACACTCAGTTTCATTCCTTCACTCGTGACCATGGTTTTCGGCATGCTGTCCGGTGAACTTTTGCGGACGCATCAGCCTGCGCGGCGCAAATTCGTCATCCTGATTGTCGCGGGTATCGTGGGAATTATTTTGGGAGCTATCCTTGACCAAACGGGAATCTGCCCGTCGGTTAAGCGTATTTGGACTCCGGCCTGGACGCTATATTGCGGCGGATGGACTTGCCTGCTTCTGGCCACATTTTTCGCTTTGATTGATTGGGCTGGATTGCGCCGGGTTGCATTTCCACTCATCGTTGTCGGTATGAATTCCATTGCCATGTATTGCATGACCGAGATCGGACCTTTCCAGCAATTTATTCGTGGCACATTGAAAACGCATTTTGGTGCCGGCATGTTCGAGACAGCTGGCGGCACATATGCCCTGGCTATCGAGGCGGCGGTGATTACAGGCATTCAATGGCTGATTTGTTTCTGGATGTACCGGCGGAAGATTTTTCTGCGCATCTGAAAAATCTGAATGGGAGCATGGCGATGTCATTCGATCATGTGTTGAAAATGGTTCTGACAGTTGCATCGGCGGCGCTGGTGGTGATGGCGGCTGATGCGCGATCCGAGACAGCAACGCAGGCAACAACGAACTCGGGAGCAATCATGGATACAGTCGACCTGAGGCCGATTTTCAAAAAGTGGGGGCTGAACGTGCGTTCGCAGGGGGAGCGAAATACATGCTCGGTATTCACGGTTACTGATGCTTTGGAATATGCGTTGGCGCAGAAGGACCATGAAGGAACCCGGCTGAGTGTCGAATATCTAAATTGGGCTGCGGGGCAGGCCACAGGCAAGCCGCGTGACGGCGGATTTTTTTCGGATATTTGGAAAGGATTCAGCAATTACGGAATCTGCCCGCAGGATGATTTGCCATATAGCGCTACATTTGACGCCAACATTCATCCGGATGAAAGCGCGGCCAGACATGCTCAATCGGTAAGAAATGCGGGTTTGCGGCTGCATTGGATTAAGCCATGGGATCCGACTCATGGAGTGAGCGACGAGCAGTTGGATGAAATTAAAAATACACTCAGAAAGCAATGGCCGGTTTGCGGCGGATTTCTTTGGCCGAAGAAGACGATTTGGAGCGACAAGAATATTTTGGAGATAGCGCCACGCGATGGGGTTCGGGATGGACACAGCGTGCTGCTGGTGGGATTTCGGGACGATCCGGCGCAGGCTGGGGGCGGGGTTTTTCTCTTTCAAAATACGAGCCGGGCGAATCGCGACGGGTACATGACGTATGAATATGCGAAGACGTATATGAATGATGCGATCTGGGTTGATTCGCCAATGCCTGCGACGATGAGTGCGGATAAGCATGAGGCGCAATCGCGGCGGGATATTCTGGGGGTTTTCGGAAGCGCGCCGGTGGGGCGCAATCGGCGTGCTTCCAGCAATGAACAGCCGGGGTGGAATTCCGAGAACATGGATATGACCTGGCTGCAACCGGGTGAGAGGCTGGAAATGCCACTCCTTGAAGGGCCTGGCGTCATCACGCATATGTGGTTTACCAGTCATGCCGGTTGGGTTGGAGAACTCAATTCGTTGAGCATGCGGATTTATTGGGACGGGCAGAAAGAGCCGGGTGTTGAGGTACCGCTCGGCGATTTTTTCGCTGCAGGTTACGGGAAGCCCGCGGTTGTTGAAAGTTTTCCGGTCCAGGTTTCGTCGACTGGGGCGCTATCATGTTACTGGCGGATGCCGTTTCATAAATCGGCGCGCATCGTCATCACCAATGACAATCCCAATCGAGGGACGGGATTATATTGGCAGGTGGATTGGACGCAAGTGAAAGAAGTTCCGGAAGATTCACCCTATTTTTGTGCATGCTATCGGCAGGAATATCCCGCCGAGATGAACCGCGATTACACGATCGCGGAGCTCAGTGGCCGAGGGCAATACATCGGTTCGGTCATGTCGCTGACGATGGCGCAGGACGGCTGGTTTGGCGAAGGGGATGACTTTTTCTATATTGATGGTGAAGAAATCCCAAGCCTTCAAGGCACGGGGAGCGAGGATTATTTCAATGACGCGTGGGGATTTCGCCCGCGGAGCAGCCATTGGTTCGGGTCGCCTAAATGGCAGGGGGATCGCGCGGGGGATAGCGGGATTGCATATCGATGGCATATTCAGGACGCGGTTAATTTTTCGAAGTCGCTAAAGGTTGCGATTGAGCACAAGGGCAATCGTGACATCGATACAGACGGTTTTTTTATTGAACGGCCGGATTTCATCAGCAGCGTGGCGTTTTGGTATCAGGAGGGTGAGCCAAAGCTCTTTGCACATTTGTCCGGGTGGAATGAGCGGCGGGTTCCGTGGGATGATCGTCTGTTGGTCCGGTCATTTCGCAGCGTGCAGACAACGGGGGACGCGCGGGTGAAGGTCGACACAGCGGGCCTCTTTGGCGCGCGACCGACGTTGTTGTGGAAAAACAAGACGCCCGGTGCGGTGATGACGATGCCGCTGGAGATGGAAAATGCCGGTCAGTATGCGATCCGTCTGATCGCCGCGAGCGGGGCGCACTATGGCATGTATGATGTCAAAATCGATGGGACTAAAATTCATGCGGTTGACTTTGGCTCCGCGGAAGACGGAGAGATGGATGTGCTTTTAGGGACACATGAACTGGCTGCTGGCAAGCATGTGCTTTCATTTTGCGCTTCGGATGCGGCGCATGTCGGGCCGATGGCGGTTGAGATGATTCGATTCCTGAAACTGCCTCCGGAAGCCAAGCGGGACATTCGGATTCATCATGAGGCCCATTTTGTGCGGCTGGGTATTGGGCGGGCAGTTTATGCTTATCGGCTGGCGTATGACCGCGTGCCGGATTCTCTTCAGGCGCTGGTCGACGCGGGGCTGATGTCTGCTCGGTATCTCAATGATGAGAATAATCTTCCGTTGCAATGTCATCGCGAAGGAGATTATCTGGTCGTCGAGAGTAAGAACCACGAAGCATGGACGCATCGTTGGGAGGGTCTTGATGCGCGGCGTTAAAATAGACGCCCCGCAAGTGGGGCAGCTAAACGGGAGGCGCAGAAATCAGGTGGAACGGTAATCGTTGTTTGATAATGGATGACATCAGGAATGCCATTGCCTTAAGCAGCTTTCCCCTGATATTTCAGGGCTTTTCGTAGTTCACTCCTCGGGCTGGTCATCTTGCGATACGTATCCTTCAAGTCCTTGATCTTCCGCGGCTCATGACGTCCCGGTCGCCGGGGATT
>DASRRR010000058.1:0-15064 GCA_035656825.1 Tepidisphaeraceae bacterium
TCAAGGGAATGTGTTCGGTGGTGGCAGGGTTGGGGGTTGGAGGGGTGTGTTGGGGGGAGGGAGTTAAGAAGACGAATGTGGTGATTATTGTGGCGGATGATTTGGGGTATGCGGATATTGGGGCGCAGGCGGTGTCGAAGGATGTGAAGACGCCGAATATTGATTCGATAGCGAAGGATGGGGTTCGGTTTACGAATGGGTATGTGACGTGTCCGGTCTGTTCGCCGTCGCGGGCGGGGTTTTTGACGGGGAGGTATCAGGAGCGGTTTGGGCATGAGTCGAATCCGCTGCCGAAGTATGCGGATATTTTTGGGTTGCCGGTGGATCAGGTGACGATTGCCGATGAGATGAAGGGGGCGGGGTATTTGACGGGGATCATTGGGAAGTGGCATGAGGGGACAAAGGAGAAGTTTAGGCCTTTGCATCGGGGATTTGACGAGTTTTACGGGTTTTTAGGGGGAGCGCACACGTATATTCGAAATGGGGTGGGGATGAATGCGCTGATGCGCGGGGATGAGCCGGTGGATGAGAGGGAGTATCTCACGGATGCGATCACGCGGGAGGCGGTGAGTTTTTTGGATCGTCATCAGGACAAGCCGTTTTTTCTTTACGTGCCTTACAACGCGGTGCATACGCCGCAGCAAGCGCCGGAGAAATATCTGGAGCGGTTTCCGGAGGAGAAGGATCACGAGCGGAAATATTTGCTGGCGATGTTGTCGGCGGAGGATGACGGGGTGGGGAAGATTCTGGGGAAACTGCATGATTGCAAATTAGATGAGAATACTTTGGTTGTATTTTTTAGCGACAACGGAGGGCCGACGCAGGCGAATGGGTCGCGCAATGCGCCGTTTCGGGGATTTAAGGGTTTGACGTGGGAGGGTGGGATTCGGATTCCGTTTATGATGCGGTGGGCGGGGCATATACCGGAGGGGCAGGTGTTGGATCAGCCGGTGATTACGCTGGATTTGTTTCCGACGGTGCTGGCGGCGGCGGGAGTGGCGGCGCCGGAGAAGGTGAAGTTGGATGGGGTGAATTTATTGCCGTGGGTGGAGGGGAAGAAGGAGGAGGGGCCGAAGCGGGTGTTGTACTGGCGGTTCAGGCCGCAGTGGGCGATACGGGATGGGGATTATAAGTTGATGTCGCCGCTGGAGGGTGGGGTGCATTTGTATGATTTGGTGAAAGATCCTGGGGAGTCGAAGGATTTGATGAAGGAGATGCCTGAGGTGGTGAAACGGTTGCAGGGGGAATATGACGCGTGGAATGGGGAGTTGCCGGAACCGTTGTGGCAGGGGAGGCAGGAGGGTGCGGTGCATTTGAAGAAGACGGTGAATGATTTGCAGGGAGACGAATAGGGAGGTGTGATGGGAATCGGGGGGATCCGCGCACACGTTGCGTGCGGGCTATTGCGCTGCGCAAGTTGATATGTCAAATAATGGGATCGTGAAAAAATAGGACATATCGAATATAGGAATAATTTAGGAATTGTTGTATCTTTTTTATTGGGGGGTCACTATATTTGTATTTTCCGCAGCCTCGTATGGAGGATCGTGTGGCATCTCGAGGAATCGCAAAACCTAAGCATTTAGTGCTATATGAGGACCTTGGCCGGGCGATCCAGGCCGGGAGTTTTGCGCCGGGGCAGAAATTGCCGACGGAAACACAGTTGATGCATCAATATGGTGTGTCCCGGACGACAGTTACGCGGACGTTGCGTGATTTGGAGCACCGCGGAATCATCTGGCGGAGGCAGGGGTCGGGGACTTTTGTCAAAGAGGTTGTGAAGCAGTTGAAGGTGGATCAGTTCGGGATGATGGTGCATGGCGTTGAGCCGGGCAGTATTTTTCTGGAGATCTACGAGGTGCTGGCGCGGGCGACGAACCATGCGGGGGCGCATTTGCAACTGACGCATTTGTGCGCGGGTGAGAATCGGGCAAAGGAGGCGGCGGACTCGGCGCAGCGGATGATTAATGCGGGGGTGCGCGGGGTATTTTATCTGCCTCATTCGATTTCGCCGGATGGGGATTTGATTAATAGCCGGGTGGTCGATTTGTTTACGCAGGCGGGGGTGGCGGTGGTGTTGCTGGATCGTGATATCTATCAGTATCCCAGGCGGAGTGATTTTGATCTGGTCAGCGTGGACAATACGCAAGGCGGGCATCTGCTGGGGCAGCATTTGATCGACGTGGGATGCAAGCGGACGATGTTCTTTACGGATGGGGGGACGTTTTCGTCATCGCAGGCGCGTTGGGTGGGATATCGGATGGCGATGGAGGCGAACGGGCTTGAGCCGAGGACGTTTGGGTGTAATCCGGGGTCGGCAGAGGAGGTCATGCGGGGGGTGCGCAAGCATCGGGCGGATGGGATTGTTTGTGAGAATGATCGATATGCGGCGATCGTGATGCGGCATTTGCTCAATGCGAAGGTGGCGGTGCCGGATGAGATCCGGATCGCGGGGTTTGACAACACGCCGACGGCGTCGCTGCTGGCGGTGCCGCTGACGACAGTGAAGCAGCCGGCCGGTGCGATTGCGCAGCGGGCGGTGAGTTTGATGAATGATCGATTGAAGCATCCGAATTTACCGCCGGCGCATATGGCGGTGCATTGTGAATTAATTGTGCGGGAATCGACGGCATTGCGCACGGAACAACACACATCCGGCGCAAGATTGGCTGTTTCGAGACTCGATTTGAGTGATGGAGTTTAGTCCACGTCCAACGAAGGAAAATTTTAACACCGCGGCGGCCTATGGAGGCCGTCATAAAATCTGGAACCAACCAAGGGAGAGGATATGAAAGTCCGATCGCGCTTCGCCTGTATTTCTGCGGCTGTTGCCGCTTTGATGTTCACTTCGCATGCTCAAGCTGCGGATCTCACATGGGATTCCGACGGGTCTGCGGGAACGCTGGGGACCGACGGCTCGGGCAACTGGGATCTTTCGACTCCCAACTGGGTGAATGGCGACCTGGTGACCGGCACTAATGTCACCTGGTCGAATACGCCTGGTGATAATGCGATCTTCGGCACGTCGACTGCCGCTCCAACGAATGCGGCTCCGTATGACGTTGATCTTGCCGCGCCGATCACGGTGCAAAATATTACGTTGGGGACTGCGGCCAATGGGTCGAGTTACAACATTTCTGATTTCAACGGGGGATCGCTGACGGTCAACGGCAACATCACCAAATCCACGTCGAGCGGCGCGCTGCAATTTCTGCTGGTCAGCGGTCCGCTGACGTTGACGGGCGGGGATCACACATTTGCGATCAACGATACGTCGGGCGATGTTCCCGAACTGTCGATGAATGGGGAGATCACGGGGCCGGGAAATGTGATCATGGACAATGGTTCGTACATCACTTACGGAACGATGGTGTTCAACGTGAACAACTCGTACACAGGCACGACCACGATCAATAAAGGCCGGCTCATTATCACGACGGCGGGGGCGCTGGGTGGCGGCACGTCGCCGGTGACGATTGGCGCGTTGGGGACGCTGTCGATCGGCGGGGCAGGGACGACGCTCAGCAACGGGCTGAATATTACGAATCCGATCACGATCAACCGCGATACTTACAGCGGCGGGGACTACGGCATCTATGCTGCGGCGATCATTTTCAATAACAACGGGTCATCGCAGCCGCACACGCTGTCTGGGCCGCTGGTGATTAACTCGAATGATGCGAGAATTTCGGTCAATACCAATACGCTGATTATCCCGGGCGGAAATATTTCGGTTGGGCCGAATGGAGCCAATGGGGTTCTCTCGTTTACGGGGGATTATGCGGGGTATGTGCAATTGCAGGGGAGCAATCCAGCGCTGGCGACGAATGGGATCAATCTTGTGAATGCGGTCGAAGTGCAGATTACCAGCGATGACAACATCGGCGGGCCGACGGCGCCGATTCAGTTTACGGGGGATGCGACGCTGGGGATTATGAATCCGGCGATGACGAGTTTCGGGCAGCATCCGATCAATACGGCGAGCTTTAGCGGTGGGCTGGATATCCCGGCGGGGGGGACGTTCACGATTGACCGCACAATCACCGGCGGCCAGGGCGTGGGGAAACGCGGGGTTGGGTCTCTTACGTTTGCCAGCCCGGTAACGGGCACGGGCAATGTCTTCTGGGATGGCGGGAATGTCATCCTGAACTCTGCCGTTACTTTGGGGACCATTCACCTGCGCAGTCCGATCGTCGACATCAACAGTGGCGGTTCGCTCACGGTGACCGGCGGTAACTGGAACGACATCGGTTCAGACACCACCGGCACCAATGGCGGCCCGGACATGGCCACGGTCAATCTCCACGGGACCGGCGCACTCATCGAAAACAACGGCAACGATTTCAATATCTCTGACGGCGCGCAAACGACCGGCACGATCAATATGTATGATAGTTCCGTGCTGACCACGGGCGGAATTACGTATCTGGGCAAGAGCAACGGCACGGTTGCCACGATCAACCAATATGGTGGAACGCTCACGGTCAACCGGAACTCCAATTTCGGTTTTGACATCGCGGACGGACGCAATGGTCAGAGCCCGACGGGGTACTACAATTTTAGCGGCGGGACGTTTACGTCGGCGGGGGAAGTGTATGTTGCCGAGGGCGGGGCAGGGGCGCATGGCTATTGGACGCAGACCGGCGGGACGGCGAACATCAACAATTGGTTTGTCGTCGGACGCGAAGGCGGGATCGGCAGTGTCGACATGTCCGGCGGAATAATGAATCACTCCGGCGGGAATATGTCGCTGGGTGATTCGGGCAACGGCGGCACGGTCGACATGATCAAAGTTCATGGCACGGCTGTGATTAATGATAATGCCGGTGATTTTTATGTGGGTACGAATGGGGCTGCTGCGGAGTTGGATGAGTCTGACAGCGCCGCGATCACTGTAACCTCGGGCCAGCTCTGGATTGGTAACGCCGGCGGCGCTAACGCGTTCATCAACGTCACGGGCACCGCATCTCTTACAGTAAACAACTGGTTCGCGATCGGCCGCAACGGCGGCACGGGAACTTTGAACCTGAACAGCGGCACGATTACCCAGAAGACAGGCAATTGGTTTGATGTCGGCGCCGGCGGAACCGGCACGGCGAATGTGAATGGCGGAACGCTTAATGCCTTGCAGATGTATATCGGTGAAACGGGCGGCGGCAATGGGACTCTTAACATCAACGCCGGCAGCGTTAACATCACCAACAACTCTATCTTTGCCAACGCCGGCATGGTTACGGGCAACCTGAACCTCAACGGCGGCACGCTGACGGCGTTTGGTTTTCAGGCACATAACGGCGGCGGGATGGGGAATGGCACGTTTACCTTCAACGGCGGCACGCTCCGCGCGTCGGCCGACAACGCGGCCTTCGTGGGCGCTCAGGTCACCAGCGTCGTCTCCACGGGCGGGGCTAAGATCGACACCAATGGCCACTCCGTCACGATGGGCTCGGCCCTAACGCATAACACCAGCCTCAGCGTTGCGGATGGCGGATTGACCAAGAGTGGTGCGGGTAATCTGACTCTCAATGGCGCGAACACTTACACCGGGAAAACCGTCTTAAATGGGAGTGGTTCGGTGGTGCTGGGTTCGAGCGCGTGGAGCCCGGTTTTGACTGGTGGTGGTGCGGTGATTAACTCCAGCAAGCTGGTGTTTAATTATGCGAGCACGACCACGCCGGTGGCGACGATCGCGAGTTTGCTGAAGACGAGCCATGATTCGAGCAATTTCCGGGACAGCACGCAGCGGCTGTATACGACCAATGCCGCGGATGCGAATCATTCGCTGGGATATGCCGACAATGGTTCGAATGTGACGGTTGCATATACCTGGAACGGCGATGCGAATGTTGATGGAAAGATCAATGCGGATGACTATGCGTTGCTCGATCGCGGGTATGCCAAGGGATTGACGGGTTGGAGCAATGGTGATTTCAACTATGACGGAGTGGTGAATAGCGCGGACTATATGTTGATCGATACTGCATATGGAGTTCAGAATGGCGGTCTTTCGCCGTCGTTCCTGGCCAGCCGGGAAGAGGAGTTCGGCCAAGCGTATGTTACCCAGTTAATCGCGGCGGTGCCGGAACCCACTTCGATGGGTTTGGTTTTGGGCATGAGTGCTCTTGGCGTGAGCCGTCGCCGCAATCGGAGATAATTATGTTGAGTCAGTCCGATTCTAAACGTTTAGAGGGTCCCGTGAGATGGTTTCCGGACCCTCTGGCCCCCCGGGGGATGTCCCCGGGGGCTTTTTCTCCCTCTTCCCGCCGGGCGTTTACGCTGGTTGAGTTGCTGGTGGTGATTGGGATTATCGCGGTATTGATTGCGATTTTGCTGCCGGCGCTGAACAAGGCACGACGGCAGGCCAATCAGATCGCTTGCTCATCGAATCTGCATCAGATGGGCATGGCGATGATCATGTACACCAACGAGTGGCAGTATTATCCGGGTTGTTACGGGGTCAGTCATGCCGGCGATTCGATTGCGGCATGGCCAACGCGAATCCGGAAATACCTCGGTGGTCAAAAAGTTTTCCGTTGTCCCTCGCAGATTCAGGATTTTGAGTGGGTGGTGGACCAACCGAACCCGCCGGTGGTTGATAACACGCATGCCAACTCGGCTGACGTGGGGTATGGATATGTTTTGGGTGAGGGGCTGCTCTTAAAAAATAGTGCGAAGTTCACGTATGGCTATAACGACTGGGGCACCCATGAGCTTGCAACTCCGCAACGAGGGCTCGGTGGGGACATTGCAAATCCCACGTTTGGCCAGCTCAAAGCCTCGCGCGTGCGTCGCGCTTCGGATATGATTTCGATCACCGATATTCAAGCGGCCAGCAACATTTACTGCTTCAATGTCGATCCTGTTAACTACAGTGAGCGGGAGTGGCCATCGAATGTTCATCGGGGCGGCAGTAACGTCCTTTATTGCGATGGGCACGTTGTCTGGAAGGACTTGAAAGAGCTGGTTTTGTGGAACGTGACTAATCCGAATATTTTATATCCGCAGGGCACGCTGCCTTATAATCAGTTGGCGCCGCAATGGAATAATGATTTTCAGCCGTGAATGAGGCTGGGTGGTTGTGGATTAATGGTTGCGGATTCGGTTTGTTTGCTGCATTAGAAAAGAAAAGTGGGCCTTCGGCCCGACCGCTAAGCGGCAAGCGGGGAAGTGGGGGGATTGGACCGAACTGGATTACTTGAGGCGCGCTAGGCCGACGTCGATGTATTGGCCGCCGGTGGTTTGGTGGCAGTGTACGGCGAGGAGATTTTTGCCGGGGTGAAGGGCGGCTTGTGCGGCGGGGAGCATTTCTACGACGTCGTAGTCGGCGGTGAAGCCGGCGAGTTTGGCGGCGAGGACGCCGTTGAAGTAGATGTCGGCGTCTTCGTCGTGGTGGACGTAGAGTTGGAGGGTGGAGAGGTCGACGCCGGCGGGGATGGTGATTTCGCGGCGGACGTAGATATCGTCGGTGTCCCAGCGGGTGCGGACGATGGCGCCGGGGGTGCCCGGCGTGCCGAAACCGCCGGGGCCTTGTTTCCAGTTATGGTCATTGAAGGAGGGTTTCATCCAGCCTTCGGGAGGGCGGGAGGTGGTGTAGCGCCAGATGACGCCGTCGGGTTTGGAGCCGGGCTCGATGATTTCGACGGTGGGGCGGACGGGGATGGGGGCGTATTGGCCGGTGACTTTTTGGGAGCGGCTGGTCCATTTTTTCCAGACGGCGTCGTCGGTGAGGAGTTTGATGAATACGCCGCCGACGACAGGTCGGGCCTGGAAGCCGGATTTGATGCCGGTGACGGTGTCGTACCAGTCGGTCATGGGGACGCGTGTGGGGGACTCATTGAGGAACTTGCGGATGGGTTTGACGAGGGCTGCGAAGTCCTCTTTGCGGTCGGCGAGCGTGGCGGTCCAGGTGATCCAGTCGAGTTTTGTGTAGGTTTTGCGGGAGTCGAGGGGGAGGCCGTATTTGTTTTGTTTGGTGAGGTAGAAGGCGATTTCCTTAGAAGCGACTTCTTTGGGGAAGATGCCGAAGCCGAGGACTTTGTCCCAGACGAGGTTGTATTTTTGGCTCCAGGTGCCGGGGCGGTCGAAGGTGAGGCGGAAATGATCGCCGTCATCGGCCATGGTGACCCAGCGGGAAGCGAGGTCTTTGGCGATGGTGCGGACGCGGGCGGCTTCGGCGGAGTCGCCGCGGAGGTCGGCGAGCATGGCGTAGGAGCCGAGGCCCATGATGGCTTTGATGGAGAGGTTGGTGTTGTGGGCGAGGTGGCCTGCGAAGTCGTCGGTGCAGAGTTGTTTTTCGGGGTTGAAGCCGTTTTCCTCGAGATATTTTTCCCATTTGGTGAGGGTGGGCCAGTAGTTGGCGGCGAGGTCGGCGTTGCCGTCGGCTTTGGCGATGGCGGCGACGAGGGAGAGGAGGTTGCCGCATTCTTCGACGGGCATTTGGTTGTCGGCGGTGCGTTCACCGCCGCCGTAGACTTGGCCGTTGGCCTGCGGATAGGTGCCTAGATCGTGGGGGGCGAAGTCGAATTTCCAGCGGTCGGAGGAGGCGTATTCGAGGAGGGGAGTGACGGCGGCTTTGGCGAGGGTGGGGCTGAGGAGGAGGAATTGGGGAAGTTGGGGGTAGAAGACGTCGACGGTGGCGATGCAGCCGTTGGAGAAGTTTTCTTTGGAGAAGGAGAGGGGCATGCCGTTGGCGTCGGCGACGACTTTTTGGGCGGCGAGGGATTGGCGATAGGCGAGGGCGCAGATTTGGGCGTAGTCGTCGCCGCCGGCGTTTTCGGCGTCGGCGAGGAGCTCGGTGTCGAACTTGGCGCAGCGATCGGTTAGGTCGGCGTAATCTTTTTCGCCGGCCTGGAGGAGGGCGGAGGCGTCCATGCCGTTGCGGCGCCAGTAGGGGCGGAGGTTTTTGCCCATGAATTGGATGGAGTAGAGGTCGTCGTAGGCGAGGATGGCGTGACGGGGGGAGCCTTGGGAGAGGTCGAGGGTGACCGCGAGAGAGGGGAGGCCGTCGTGGACGGGGCGGGGGAAGTGGGAGTCGTCGGCAGCGGGGAGTGTGCCGTTGTCGGCGAAGGATTGGGTGAGTGTGGCGAGGTTGGCGATGGAGAGGGAGGCGGGGTCGGGGGCGGTGAGATAGAGGTAGCCCCAGTCGATGCGGTGGTCGTCGCCTTTGGAGCGGAGGATGGGTTGCGCTTCGGTGCCGAGTTGCAGGGCGGTGAGGGGGCCGGCGGTGGTGCGTTTGGCGATGACGGATTCGTCGGGGGTGTTGACGGCGACGTCGCCGCCGATGGCGAGCATTGCGGTGATTTCATGGGATTTGCCGTCGGTGGGGGAGGCTTGCCAGGTGACGTAGGTGAGGGGGCGGGAGAGGATGTCGAGGTCGTCGGGGAGCATGGGGGTGGTGAACGTGAGGGTGAGGGTGATGCCTGCGCCGGTGAAGGTGTAGATGGTGCGGGTGGGGAGGACTTGGAGGCCGGTTTGTTCGAGGGCGGGGACGTTGGCGGGTTGATTGCCGGCGAGGCGGTAGGGTTTGCCGTCGATGCGGATGAGGCTGATGAGGGTGTTGGGTTTGCCGGTCCAGTGGTGGGTGTCGGCGTCGGTGAGGCGGTCGTTGAAGGACCAGATGCTGAAGTAGGGATCGGTGGTGACGAGCGGGACGGCGGGGGGGCGGAAGGAGGGTCGGCCGTTGGGTTGATCGGATGGGCCGGCGTAGGCTTGGAGGGTCGTCATTGCAAAGAAGAGTATCACGAATAAGCGGGCAGTCATGGTTGGGTTCACGCGGCGTCCTTTGTAGTTGGTTCTGGATGGAGGATTGTACGAAAAACTGTCAAGCGGATTGCAATTATGCGAGGAAAATTTTTATGGAATTCTGATTGAAGCATGGGTTAAAAACCCATGCCACGTATAATTGCGGGGATGATGATGCGCAGATTAGTCATGGCGGCGGTGATAGCGGCGGCGGGTGTGGCGCTGGGGGCGCAGTCGGAAGAGCGAACTTGTTTTCAGGTGGGGGAACCTTATTCGCCGAAGTTTCAAGTTGCCGCGGATGTGGCGATTGTATACGGGATCGACGCGGGGGTGGCGGATCGGATTCGGTCGTGGAAGGAGAAGGGGTATCGCGTTCACGTGATGACGGGGGTGGCGTGGGGGAATTATGCGGATTATGTGAAAGGGCAGTTTGACGGGAAGGAACATTACGACGAGGCGCAGACCGAGAGCAATGGGAATAAGATCGGGCATGGGCATGAGGTGTGGTACATGTCGCCGGGGAAGGATTATGGGAGTTATTTGTGCGTGGGGGTGAAGCGGGCGATTGATGCGGGGGCGGAGGCGATTCATCTGGAGGAGCCGGAGTATTGGGTGCGCGCGGGGTGGAGTGAGAATTTCAAGCGGGAGTGGAAGGAATATTACGGAGAGGATTGGGTTGCGCCGGATTCGTCGCCGGAGGCGCAGTGGCGGGCGTCGAAGTTGAAGTACATGTTGTATCGGCGGGCGCTGGGGCAGGTGTTTGAGTTTGTGCATAACTACTCGAAGCAGATCGGGCGGGAGGTGCGGTGTTATGTGCCGACGCATTCGCTGATTAATTATGCGAGCTGGGGAATTGTGAGTCCGGAGTCTTCGCTGATTGATGTGGGGTGTGATGGGTACATTGCGCAGGTGTGGACGGGGACGGCGCGGACGCCGAATTTTTATGATGGAGTGAAGAAGGAGCGGACGTTTGAGACGGCGTTTTTGGAATATGGCGCGATGCAGAATCTGGTGCGGGCGTCGGGGCGACGGGTTTGGTATTTGAATGATCCGATCGAGGATAATCCGAATCACTCGTGGGAGGATTATCGGCGGAACTGGGAGAGCACGCTGGTGGCGTCGCTGTTGTGTCCGGAGGTGTGGCGGTATGAGGTGATGCCTTGGCCGAACCGGGTATTTTTGGGGAGGCATCAGGCGCAGGATGGGGATAACAAAGAGCGCGTGGGCATTCCGGCGGAGTATGCGACGGAGTTGCAGACGGTGATTCGGGCGATGGAGGATTTGAAGCAGGAGGATGTGAAGTGGGAGGCGGCGGGGACGCCTGGGGTGGGGGTGTTGGTGTCGGATACGATGATGTTTCAGCGTTTCGGGCCGAGGGCGTCGGATGGGGATTTGTCGAGTTTTTATGGATTGGCGATGCCGCTGGTGAAGGCGGGGGTGCCGGTGGAGCCGGTGCAGATGGAGAGTATTGTTCATAGCGCGAGCACGGAGAAGGCGGGGGATTTTCTGGGTCGGTATCGGGTGTTGTTGTTGACGTATGAGGGGCAGAAGCCGCCGAGTGCGGAGGTGAATGAGGGGATTGCGCGGTGGGTGAAAGCAGGGGGGTCGCTGGTGGTGGTGGATGATGATTCGGATGCGTATAACGGGATTCGGGAGTGGTGGAATACGGGGGGGATGAAATATGCCGGTCCGCGGGAGCATCTGTTTGAGGCGATGGGAATTCCGAAGGATTTTGTGGGGGTGCAGAAGGTGGGGAGCGGATGGGTGATTCGCGAAAATGAGTCGCCGGCGCGATTGGCGCATGATCGCGACGGGGCGGCGAAAGTATTGAATTGGTGCCGGTCCGCGGCGAAGGAGGTCGGACTGGCGTGGAAACAGGCGGGGGCGCTGGTGTTGCGGCGCGGGCCATATGTGGTGGCAGGGGGGGTCGGGGGGACGGTGCGATTGACGGGGAAATATGTGGATTTGTTTGCGGAGGGGCAGCCTGTCGAAGTGGATCCGGTGATTGATGGTCATGGAAGGAGGCTGCTGGTGGATTTGGCGCGGGTGGGGGATAAGCCTTGCATCGTGGCGGCGGCGGGGAAAGTGACTCAGCAGAAGTTGGAAGGGCGGCAACTGACGGCGACTATTGAAGGGATCGAAGGGACTCAGGGTGCGTTGCGGGTGCTTCTGCCGAGCAAGCCTACGAGTGTGACGGTGGATGGAAAATCGGTTGAGCCCAAATGGGACAATGGCGTTGCGGGGGTGACGTTTGAAAGCCAGCCAAACGGGTGCGATGTAGAGGTCAAGTGGTGAGCGACATCAGTTCGATGGATCGAGAGGGGTGATGTGGATGTTGCCAAAGGAGGAGGTGGCTTGGCCTTTGTCGGTGGTGTACATGCGCACCCCGACTTGGCCGGAGGGGTAGTGGTCGTCGGAGAGGGAGAGGATGGGTGTGGGGTCGTCGTTGAGGCGGAGGGTGATTTGGTTGTCTTGGGCGGTGACGGTCAGGCGGGTGGGTTGGCCGGCGGGGATGGGGTGGGGGACTACTTTGAGAGGGGTCCAGGTTTTGCCATCGGCGCGGCCTAGGACGACATTGTGGGCGCTGGCGCTGATGCCGGCGTAGTAGCCTTGATACGCGTCGGGGCCGATGGAGGGGTTGGTCACGCGGAAGATCAGGCCGGCGTCGCCGGTGGGTGGGGGGGTGATGTCGGCTTCGAAACGGAGGTTGGAGTAGGTGTGGTTATCGAGGAGGGCTTTGAAGCCGGGGGCACCGCCGTTGGGGCTGGTGTGAAGTTTGCCGTCGCGGGCGTACCAACCGCCGCCGAACCAGGTCCAGCCGGTGGTGGTGTTTTTGGCGAAGGTGAAATGGAGGGATTTGTTTTTGGCAGCGGGTGGGGAGTTTGCGAGGATGGGGAAGTCGGCGATGCGGAGGTCTTCTGAGCCGAAGGGGATGAGCGTAATTTGTTGTGGGGGAGCGGCGGATTGCACGGGGCTGGCGGGCGGGTCGGCAGCGACCAGACCGTTCCATGCCAGTCCCCACTCCGGCAGTTTGCGCGCGGTGGCGATTAGCTTGACCGGAGTGGTTTCGGGGGTGAAGGGATTTGCGTTGGCGGGTTTGGCGATATCGGTCAGCAGTTCAAAGCTATTGCCAGCATTTTTAGAATTCACGGATAGGGCATAATTCCAGCTTGCGGTCGGGGTCTCTTCGAACTCATTGAAGCCTGGTTTCAACTGCTCCACCACATGTTTGTCGGCGCCGATTTGCAGGGCGTATTCGAGCGGTCCGCGATGGACGCTGACACTGTCGTGTACGCCGTGGATTAGTCGCACGTGCATCGGGAGCTTCAGGAGGACTTGGTCGCCGGTCTTCCATTGGCGCGTAATTTTTGCGAACTCGCCGGTCTTGGCGGCAGCGACGGATTTTCCATTGACGGTCAGTATTGGCTCGTCGCACCAGCCGGGGGTGCGCAATGCAAGCGGGAAAGTGCTGGGCTTGGACACAGTGATTTTGAAGCGGATTTCGTCGGCGAAGGGGTACTGGGTTTCCTGGGTGATGGTGGCGGTGGCGTCATGGGCGACTTGGGCGGTGACGATGTTTGGGGCGTAGGCGATGACGGCGAGGCCGTTGTCGGGGGTGGCGGCCCAACTGTTTTGCACGAATTTTGGCCAGCCTTGGTGGGCATTGAAGCAGCAGCAGGGGTAGCCGGAGCGCGGGCCGTAGACCACGCCGTTGTCATAGTTTTGACCGAAGCCCTGGGGGCCGCGTTTGGAGAGGACGAGGTTGGGGACCGTGTAGTAGCGGAGGGCGGTCAGGTCGCGATTCCAGGCGGCGGGGAGGGCGTTGTAGGCGATTTCTTCGAGTTGGTCGGAGTATTTGGCGTCGCCGAAGATGCGGACGATGGTTTCGTCGCTGAGCATTTGTTCGACGATGGAGCAGAATTCGATGCCTTGCCCCGGGCTGCGGCCGGCGAGGAATTCGGTGCCGCTTTCCATGCCGACGCTCAGGCCGTTTTCGCGGAGGAGATTGGCTTGGCCGATGTCGATAGAGGTGCGTTCGTTTTGATCGCCGGTGCGCTCCCAGGAGACGGCGGGCATTTTCATGGCCTGGGGGATGTTGACGTTGTGCTTGGGTTGGAAGTCTGAGCCGAAACTTTGGAAGGTGTTTTCGCGCAGGATGGTCGGCCAGTCGTAGGCCTGTTTGCGGAGGAGGTCGACGAGGTCGAGGAGGGCGGGGTCGCCGGTGCGGTTGTAGAGCCAGAGGGCGGTGTCCATGTCGTCGCCGGCGCGGGACTTGCCCCAGTCGCGCAATGGGCGGGTTGGGAGAGTTTGGAGCATGTAGTGGTAGTATTTGGTGAGGAACGGGAGGACGCGCCGGTCGCTGGTGGCGTCGTAGTAGTCGCGGAGGAAGTAGTCGCTGACCATGCGCGGCCACCAGTCGTTATTTTGGGTTGGGCCGTAGGAACCGTCGGGGCGCTGGCTGGAGAGGCACCAGTCGATCCATTTTTGCGCGCGGGATTTGAGGGCGGGGTCGTCGAGGGTGTAGGCGAGGGGGATAAGGCCTTTGACGTAATAGGGGCTGCGTTCCCAGTTGTCTTTGTCGCCACCGCGCCAGGCGCTGGTTTGGTTTAATTCGGTAAGGACTTCTTCGGCGTGGCCGGTCAGGCCGTCGCGCTGCATTTCGAGTTGCTTGAGGAGCCAGCCTTGTGCTCGCACGCTGCCAAGTGGTAAAGCGATAAACGGGGTCTCCTTGAGCGGTGGCCGATTAGCGGGGTAATTCGCGTTCTCGCCAAATGCCGTAGTCAGGACAGTGAAGATGACCCACGCAGCTATTATTGTCGTTGGTTTCAAGCAATATCTCTCGATGGAGGGCATGGCCAAACATCACAACAGGAAGAATCCCTTTCATCAACCTTTTTGGCGTTGTCTGTTGGAATCTTTCGAGCTCGTCAGCAATGTCGGCGGCATATTCGCTGAGAAGAAACATTTTTATTGAGCATTTTTTCGACGTGTCATGAATTCGTCTGCCGCAGCTTTGGCTTCTAAACTCATCGCGGAGGAAAAGTGTGTGCCCGTCGAGAACGATCTCGCCGTGCATGACTGGTTTCGCGTCCGGGGCCAGCATGATGTCACCCTCTTCGCCGGCGAAGACATCTTTGTAGAATTTCAGGGCGGCCTTAGGCAGCGCGCACGGATAACCTATAGTAGTGCAACTAATTTTCTGTAAATTCCACCGTTCTCTTCGATTTGCTCTGCCGCGTGTGCCATGACGAGCCCGTAGGGCAAGTTATGGCACACGCGGCAGACGCCGGCTACGCACCGGCATAATCCATATTCAAGTACG
>DASRRR010000059.1:0-14479 GCA_035656825.1 Tepidisphaeraceae bacterium
CCACCTGTGCAGGTGGGGCTCCGTCGTTGTTGGGTAAGGAAGGGCGTTGGGAAGGATTAGCGGCGGTCGCCCATGATGCGGAGGATGGAGAGGAAGAGGTTGAGGAAGGCGGCGTAGAGGAGCAGGGAGCCGACGACGGCGACGCGGGAGAGCATGTCGGGGGAGTTGATGTTGGCGAGGGCGAAGTTTTTGAGGTACTGGGTGTAGTAGACGGTGAGGCCGATGAAGACGGCGAGGATGGCGTAGGTGAGGAGCCAGGAGAAGGCGGTGGAGGCGACGAAGTAATTGACGATGGTGGCGAGGATGAGGCCCCAGACGCACATGACGAGAATGGAGCCGATGCGGGTGAGGTCGCGTTTGGTGATAAAGCCATAGACGGAGAGTCCTGCGAAGGTGCCGGCGGTGAGGAGGAAGGCGGAGCCGAGGGTGACCATCGGGTAGATGGCGAAGATGGCGGAGATGAGGACGCCGATGAGTGCGGCGTAGAGGAGGTAGAGGGCGGTGCCGGCGGCGGCACCGATGCGCATGGCGACGCCTTGGGCGGCGATGGCGATGATGAAAGCGCCCAGGCCGATGATCATGCCGAGGGGGCCATTGACCAGGCGAAGGAGGGGGTGATAAGTGGAGACGCCGTAAGCGACGACGCCGGTGAGGGCGAGGCCGACGGCCATCCAGGCGTAGACGGTGTTGAAGAAGCTGAAGAGGGCGCGGTCTTCGGTGCTGTATTCAAGGCCTACGCGGCGGGTGGTGCTGCTGTCTGGGAACATGCTCATGACGTTATTCTCCTAATGAAACCAACAGGACATTATAGATCGGCTGGACGGGGTGCGTCCATATAGGATCATGCGCTCGTAGGGTTATAAGTTTTTGGGGATATTGGACTCGGGCGGAGGGTGCGGGCGGTGGTGTGGTCGGCGGTGAGGCGTTGGCGGTGGGCGCGGAGGAGGTCGCTGCGGGTGAGGATGCCGACGAGTTGGCGGGATTGGCGGTCGAGGACGGGGAGGCGGCCGATGTCGTGGTTGACCATGTGGTCGGCGGCGTCGCGCAGGGAGGCGTCGGAGTAAACGAGGATGGGAGGGCGGGAGAGGAGGGAGTCGGCGGTGCGGGCGGGCTCGACGGCGGGGTCGAGGAATTGGCGGCGGGTGATGATTCCGAGGAGATGGCCTTGGGGGGAGAGGACGGGGTATCCCTGGTGGGTGGAGCCGGGAACGCGCGAGTCGACCCAGGCGCGGAGTTCGGCGACGGTTTGAGTGGGGGAGATCGTGATGGGGTTGGGGGTGAGCATTTCACGGACGGAGATTTGGTCGAAGAAGTCGGCGGCGTATTCGGAGGGGACGTTGACGCCTCGGCGGGCGATTTTTTCGGTCATGATGGTGGTGCGCATGAGGAGTGAGGAGACGAGGAAGCTGGCGGTGCAGCCGCCGAGGAGGGGGAGGAGGCCGAGGGGCTGGAGGGTGGTTTCGAAGGCGAAGACGGCGGAAGTGAGGAGTGCGCGGGAGGCGCCGGCGAACATGGCGGCCATGCCGACGAGCGCGGCGACGCGGAGGTCGACGCCGGCGGCGGGGAAGAAGTGCTGGAAGCAGGCGCCGGTGCAGAGGCCGAGCCCGCCGCCGATGGTGAAGAGGGGGGCGAGCGTTCCGCCGGAGGTACCGGAGCCGAGGGAGATGACCCAGGAGAGGAATTTGAGGAGGAAGAGGTAAGCGACGGCGGAGACGGCCATGTTGGCGGAGAGGAAGTCGGAGATGTTGTAGTAACCGACGCCGAGCGTGCGCGGGGCGAAGTAGCCGATGACGCCGACGGCAACTGCGCCGATGGCGGGCCACCACATCCAGTGAACGGGGAGGTGTTCGAAGTTGTCTTCGACGTAGTAGACGGCTTTGGTGACGGCGACGGAGCAGAGGCCGATGAAAGCGCCAAGGAGGATGTAGAGGGCCAGGGCGCCGCCAGCGGGGTGATCGAGGATGGGCATGTCGAAGATCGGTTTAGCGCCGTCGAAGATGATGCGCATGGCGGCGGCGGTGGAGGCGGCTAGCGCCACGGGGATCATGGAGCGCGGGCGGAATTCGAAGAGGAGGAGTTCGACGGCCAGGAGGACGGAGGAGACGGGCGCGCCGAAGGTGGCGGCCATGCCGGCGGCGGCGCCGCTGGCGAGGAGGGTTTTGCGTTCGGAGGCGGTGGTGTGGAAGAGCTGGCCGACGAGTGAGCCGAGCGCGCCGCCGGTGGCGATGATCGGGCCTTCCGCGCCGAAGGGTCCGCCGGTGCCGATGGCGATGGCGGCGGAGAGGGGTTTGAGGAAGGTCAGGCGTGGGGGGATACGGGATTCGTCGAGGAGGATTTTTTCCATGGCTTCGGGGATGCCGTGTCCGCGGATGGCAGCCGAGCCGTAGCGTGCCATGAATCCGACGACGATGCTGCCGAGGATGGGGATGAAGATGGTCCAGGGGGAGAGGTGGATGCCGATGAAGTTGACGGGGGCGAGGGAGAGGTGATGGAAATAGGTGAGGTTGGTGATGGCGTAGATGAGGTGGACGAGGATCTGGGCGATGATGGAGGCGGCGACGCCGAGGGGGATGGCCAGCGCGCAGAGCAGCACCGTGCGTCCATCGACGGGCTTGGTGCGTGTGGGGACGATGGCGGCGGCTTCGAGGGCCGGGCCCATTGACGGGGCGATGGGGATACCAGCAGTTGTTGCGCCGGTTTCAGCCGGTCGCGGGGGTCGAGTTTCCAAAGGAGTCTCCGTAAATTAGAGAGGACGTTTTTTGGTGGGGTGTTCTTCTTCAAAAAGCATGGGGGCGGGACCCTGGGCAGTGATGCCGATGCGGGTGATGAGATCGCCGAGCAGGGCGGCGAGTTTTTTTCGTTTGGCGGGGGTCATGGAATCAATAGCAGTGATGAGGCTGTCCTGGGCAGCGTCGGGGGAGCGGGCGATGAGTTTTCGTCCGGCGGGAGTGAGGGAGAGTTCGACGCGGCGGCGATCATCCTCGGCGGGTTGGCGCTTAACGAGGCCTTTTTCGACGAGGCGCTGGACGACGACGGAGACGGAGCTTTGGTGGGTGCAGGTGCGGACAGCCAGATCGTTGACGGACATGGCGTCATCACCATCGCCCAGTTTTTGCAGGACGAAGAGTTGCGCGCCGCTGAGGCCGATCTGACTTTCGGCGGCGCGAGAGGCGATCCGCAGGCCTTGGACGAGCCGGCGGATGGAGTCGAGGACCAGGCGGGTTTCGCCGTGGGTGGCCGATTCGGCCTCGGGGCTGGATGTATTGATTCCCATGTAGTCTATTACAATAGCGAAGTTTTCATCGCGGGGCTACGGGTGGGAGGAAGAGATGTTTTGTTGTTGTCCGTGGAGGCGAGGCATTGGAGGCGTTTTGGGGAGACCATGCCGAGTTGGGCGCGGTCTTCGTCGGTGACTTTGACGGCGTTATCGGAGGGTTCGGGCCAGCGGCCGTGGGATTTGGACCAGACCTGGGTGAATTCGGCGCCGAAGAAGAGGATCCAGGCGGAGTAGTAGACCCAGAGGAGGACCGCGACGAATGAGCCGGCGGCGCCGTAGGCGCTGGTGGAGGAGCCGAACTTGAAATAAAGGCCGAGTCCGTACTGGCCGAGTTTAAAGAGTATGCCGGTGAGGAGCGCGCCGACCAGTACGTCGCGCCAGGCGACTTTCACGTCGGGGAGGATGCGGAAGATCATGGCCATGAGGGCGGAGACGACGACGATGGAGACGAGTATGTCGATGGCGATAGCGATGGCTGCGCTGGCGGAGGGAAGAAGTGAGCCGGTGAGGGTAGTGAGGAGGGTGCTGATGAAGAGGGAGATGAGGAGGAGAAAGGCGATGGTGAAGACCATGCCGATGGAGAGGAGGCGGGATTTAACGGTGGCCCAAACGCCTTGGTGGGGTTTGGGTTTGACTTCCCAGATGATGTTGAGGGAGTCCTGGAGTTCGCCGAAGACGCCGGAGGCGGAGAAGAGGACGATGGCGAGGCTGATAAGGGTGGCGACGACGCCGGCGCCGGGCTTGGCGGCATTGGCGATCATTTCCTGGACGGCTTGCGAGCCGGCGTGGCCGACGAGCATGTTCATTTGGCGCTGGACTTGGCCGGCGGCGGCTTTTTGGCCGAAGATCATGGAGAGGATTTTGATGGAGACGACGAGGAGGGGGGCCAGTGAGAGGATGGCGTAGAGGGCGAGGGCGGCCGAGAGTTTCATGGCCTTGTCTTCAGCCCAGTCGGCGGCGGTTTGCTTGAGCATGGAATAAGTAGACGGGGAACGAGTGGTCATAGGATATATGCAGGGCAAACGGAGTGCCTTTATAAACAGAGATTTAGCAGAGATTTGTGGATAGGATGTGATGGGGCCGATAATAATTTGTAACAACGATCACATTTGCTATTGTAAATAGAGGTGAGGTGCCGATGGGATTGTTAAGATTGGTAAAGTGTATGGAAGTTGACACCCTGAAAACGAGTGTTAAGATAAGATAGGTAACTTTGAAGGCAAGCGCCTAAGGCGCATTTTCTCCCCTCCGGAAGACAGCGTGCGTAACTGCCGCTGTCTTCTTTATTTATACATTGTGAATTAATGGGAACGCATGCGTTTGAGGGCGGGGTTGGCGCGTTAATCCTACGCAAGAGAACACAATAGATTTTTAATAAAATCTTTATTTCCGCGTAATTTTGCCTATCCCGGCGGCCATGTCATGGGGCGGCCAGCGAGGACGTGGAGGTGGAGGTGAAAGACGGTTTGTTGAGCGCCGGGGCCGCAATTGAAGACGGTGCGGTAGTCCTGGTGGCCTAGGTTGCGCATGACTTGGCCGGCGATGAGGAAGAGGTGGCCGACGAGGTCGGCGTCGGCGGGGGTCAGGTCGTTCAGGGTGGCGATGGCTTTTTTGGGGATGACGAGGATGTGGGCGGGGGCGGCGGGCTGGATGTCGTGGATGACAATACAGCGATCGTCTTCAAATTCGATTTTCGCAGGAATTTGGCGGGAGATGATTTTGGAGAAGATGGTTTCGCTCATAGAATGGACCTCCGGGTTTAAGCGTAGTTGACTGATTTCATTGGCACCTGGCAATACACACCCATGTTTTCCTTTTTCATTGAAATGTTCAGTATGGGGGTTCGCAATCTGTATCTGCACAAGTTGCGGAGTTTGTTGACGGCGCTGGGGATTATCATCGGAGTGGCGGCGGTGATCATCATGGTGGCGATCGGGGAGGGGTCGAAGCAGGCGGCGTTGGAGCAGCTTAAGAGGCTGGGGCCGAATAATATTGTGATTACGTCGGTGAAGCCGCCGCCGACTTCAGATGCGGGGGCGCGGACGCAGAGTATGTTGACGTATGGGCTAAAGCGATTGGATTTGAAGAGGCTGGAGACGATTCCGGGGGTGGATGCGGTGGTGCCGATCCGGAATACGGAGCAGCCGGTGGTGCATGGGGATACGCGGGTGAATTCGGATGCGTTGGGGGCGACGCCGAATGTGTTCGATGTGATCAACCTGCGGTTGTCGCGCGGGCGGGTGTTTAATGCGGTGGACTATGATCGGTCGGCGCCGGTGTGTGTGCTGGGGGCGTATGCGGCGCAGGCGCTGTTTCCTTATGAAGATCCGATTGGGCAGCATATTCAGGTGGGGTCGGGGCTCAGTACGAAGTTGATTCTGGAGGTGGTGGGGGTGCTTGAGCCGACGGGACTTCGCGGGGAGGGGGCGGCGATGGTGGAGCGGAATTTTGATCAGGATTTATATTTTCCGTTGACGCTGGCGCAGGTGACGTTCGGGGATACGAATATCAAGATGCAGAACGGGTCGCGGGAGATGACGCAGATTGAGTTGACGGAAATTTGGTTGCGCACGGAGCGGATGGAGGATGTGGAGAAGATCGCGTCGATTGCGGAGAATATTGTGAGTCAGGAGCATCCCGGGCCGGCGCCGGATTTTCAGGTGAAAGCGCCGATTCAGATTTTGCGCAATGCCGAGCGGACGCAGGCGGTGTTTAACTTTGTGATGGTGGGGATCGCGAGTTTTGCGCTGGTGGTGGGGGGGATCGGGATTATGAATATCATGCTGGCGAGCGTGACAGAGCGGACGAAGGAAATCGGGATTCGCCGGGCGCTGGGGGCGAAGCGGAAGCATATTACATTGCAGTTTTTGATCGAGACGACGGTGATTTCGCTGTCGGGAGGACTAATCGGGATTGCCTGCGGGGTGAGCGGGGCGCTGGGGATTCCGAAATTGATCAGCTATTTTTCCAACGGGTCGGCGAATTATCCGATGGCGATTGCAACGTGGTCAGTGGCCGGGTCGTTTATTGTCAGCGGGATGATCGGGATATTCTTTGGCATGTATCCGGCGATGATGGCGGCGCGGATGAATCCGATCGAGGCGTTGCGGCATGAGTAGAAGGCACTCTTTGCGGCAAAGTCCTTAAGTTTTGGAAGGGGGTGGCCCGATAACAGGCTACATGTCATTCAACACGATTGTTTCTAATGCGGGGCGGCTGGAGATTTTGACGGCGCTGGCGGTGGAGGAGATTCAGGATTTTGTGACGCTGCGGAAGCGGACGCAATTGACGGATGGGAATCTGGCGTCACATGCCAAGCGGCTGCATGCGGCGGGGCTGGTGGGGGTGCAGAAGTCGTTTCGGGAGGGGAAGCCGGTGACGAGTTTTCATTTGACGACAGACGGGCGCAAGGCGCTGGAGCAGCATGTGCGCAGGCTCATGTCGGCGCTGAGCCAGCGGCGGGTGAGCACTGAGCCGGAGATGCGAACGCCGGTGATGGCGGAGGTGGTCGCACCGAGATTACGTTCGGATGATGAGTGGGTCGATTAAGCGCGTTTGCGACGAGTTAGAAGCGTGAAGGTGACGAGGGAGATGGCCAGGCAAGTAGGTTCGGGGACGGAGATGAGGGCGTCGCCGCTCCAGTACCAGTTGTAGATGCTGTTGAGGTCAGCAGCGGTGGCGGTGGCGGGGCTGTTGAGGATGACGTATTCGTAGGTGCCGGGGTCGAGGTCGGTGGTCAGGGTGTAGGAGCCGATGCCGTTGAGGACGCCGGGGTTTTGGTCGTTGATTTGGGGGGATTGGAGGATGAGGGTTTTCCAATCGCTGGAGTAGATGAGGACTTCAAATTTGGTGGAATTGTCGGCGTTTTCCTCGGTCCATTGGATGGTGGGTTTGGTGGTGAGCTGAGCGCCGAGAGTCATGGGGATCGAGGAGATGTCGTTTTGTTCGAGAGTGGAACCAAGGAGCGCGACGGCCTTGGCGTCGGGGTCGGCGGCGGCGAGGCCGACGAGAGGTTTGTCGGCGGGGGTGCGAACGTCGGCGTTGATGGACTGCCAGAAGCCGTAGAAGGTGCCTTTGGTGGCGGCGGCGACGCCTTTCATGAGGGAGAAGATTTTTTGCGAGCCGAAGTGGGAGGCATCGCCTTGGCCGGCGCGGGCATAACCTTCGACGTTGGTGTTATTTTCGAAGTCCCAGAGGGTGCGCATGACGGACATTTCGTCCCCTTCGCCGCCGCCGCGGGATTGGAAGGGAGGATTGCCGGCAACGGCAGGGGGATTGTCGGCTTCGGGGTCGGGTTCGACGAAGGCGCCGAGCTGGAGATCGAGGGTATTGATGGAGACGGAGTAAGAGAAGTCGGTGGCGGAGACGGTGGTGGCGTTGGGGGCGGGGGTATAGCTGTCGTAGGCGAAATTGCGTGAGTCAGCGGGGAGGTTGGAGATGGCGGCGTTGAGGTTGCCGTCGGCGATGGCGACCTGGGCGAGGTAGGTGGCGATGCCTTCCTGCCAGGCGAGTTGCGAGCCTGGGAGTTTACCTTTATTGCCGATGCTGTGGACGGGGTCGGGGTTGTAGAGGTTGCCGATGGAGTCGGAGTTGAAGGTATGGTCCAGACCGAGGCCGGCGGCTTCGATGTTGTTATTTTCGGCGACGTGGTGGCCGTATTCGTGGAGGATGACGTCGATGTTGCCCCAATCGGTGTAGCCGAGCTTCATGACGCCGCCGCCCATGGACGAGCCGGTGTTGGTGCTGAGGTAGTTGATGCGGATGGCGGGGAGGGTCGCGTTGAAGGTGGCGACGTTGCCGTAGTAGTCGTGCATGAATTTCACAAACTGCAACACTTCGAACATTTTGGCGGCGTCGGGGTTGTCGGTGGCGCTCGTGAAGGAGACGTTGTTGTAGGTGCTGACTTGATTAGGGGGGACGAGATAGACGGCGGGGAGCGTGATCTGGAGAGGATTCGCGCCGGCGGCCGTGCTGCCGTAGGCGGTGGCGATGCCGGGGATGGAGTCGACGAGCTGAAGCTGGGCTTCGATGTTGCCGCCGGCATCGACGGTGGAGTAGTTGGTGGCGAATTGGATGTTGCCGTTGTCGTCAGTCGGAGAGGGGCCTGCGAAGGGGATGACGGTGCGGGATTGGGCGTCGATCAGGTCGGCATTGGTGGTTTTGAGGACGTGGGCATTGGTGCCGCCGTAGTCGGGCCATAGGAGGTTATTAAAGTTGATGACGGTTTGGGCGTATGCGGACGAGCCGCAGAGCCCGACGAGTGCTAAGAATGCGCGTGTATGTGCCTTTTTCATCTCCGTCTCCCGTATGGTCCCTAACTAGATTTGCGTGAACAGCTTGAGAAAGAACGTATCAAAATGTTTTTTGGACGCAAGAAAATTGTGTCGGGAGTGTAGAGAAAAATCTCGAAATCCCGCGGAAAACGTAGATAAATGTCATCGGGCGGGGATAAGCGTGATCCAGAATTCGCGTTGGCGTGGGCCGTCGAATTCGCAGAATTGAATGCCCTGCCAGCGACCGAGGGCGAGGCGGCCGTTATCGATGATGACGGTGACGCTGTTGCCGACGAGGGAGGTTTTGGCGTGGCTGTCGCTGTTTCCTTCGCCGTGCTGGGCGATCGGTGATCTCGATCATTTCATTTCGTTTGTGGGTTTGCAGGGATTCTTTGATGAGCGCCATTTTTTGCTCTCCTGTTTTCTGGTGATATTGATTCGCGCTGTTGTCAGCGTCAAACTAACCGCATGGACACTCAAGCACGTGGCAAGGCGTATTTGGCGAATGTGAAATCGAAGTTGGATGCGGTGGAGGCGACACAGGCGGCGAATTTTAAGAAGGCGGGGGAGATGATGGCCGATGCGTATGCCGAGGATCGGCTGATCCATGTGTATGGCGGGGGTGGGCATACGGTGATGATGGTGTGTGAGATGTTTTTTCGCGCGGGAGGGTTGGCGAATGTAAACCCGATTTTTGGGCATGATATTTCGCCGTTGTGTCAGGCGCTGAAGTATCTGGAGATCGAGCGGACGACGGGGTATGGGGCGTGTTTGATTCGGTACTATGATGTGAAGCCGGGGGATCTGCTGATTATTTTTCATAACATCGGGATGAATCCGACGACGATTGACGCTGCCGAGGAGGCGAAGAAGCGCGGGGCGAAGATCATTGCGATCAGTTCGAGTGATTGGCGGAAGAAGCTGCCGCTGGATCATCACATCAGGCATCCGAATAAGAAGCATTTGTTTGAGTATGCGGATTTGCAGATCGATGATATGAATCCGTTTGGGGATGCGGATTTCAAGGTGGATGGATTTGATACGCCGATCGGACCGACGAGCACGATTGTGGATTCGTTTGTGGCGCATCGGCTGGTGATGGAGGCGGTGGCGGCGATGGTGGAGCGCGGGCTGGAGCCGCCGATTTATCGGAGTGCGAATTTGCCGGGGGGGGATGAGTACAACGCGAAGCTGCTGAAGAGGTATCGGTCGCGGGTGAAGGATTTGTAGGAAACTGCGCGGATTATCCGCTGGCGCGCTGGGCTTGGGACGCTAATCTGCGTCGCATGGGTTTGTATGATTATTTTGAGCGGATTTATGTGGTGAATTTGCCGGCGCGGAGCGATCGGCGGCAGGAGATGGTGCGCGAATTAGGGAAGATCGGTTGGCCAGTCAGGGGCGGGAAGTTGGAGTTTTTTGATGCGTGCCGGTTTGAAGAGCGGGGAGAGTTTCCGACGCTGGGGGCGCGGGGGTGTTTTATGTCGCATCTTTCGATTTTGCGGGAGGCGCGATCGCTGGGGCTGAAGAATGTGCTGGTGTTGGAGGATGATTTGATGTTTACGGGGGCGCTATTGGCGGGGGAGCAGAAGTTGGTGGAGGAGCTCGAGCGGGTGGAATGGGGGATGGTGCATTTGGGGTATCGGATACCAGAGCGGGATACGACGTCGGAGACGTTGGAGTTGGCGGAGAGGATGAAGGGTGGTTCGGAGAAGGGGGTGGAGTTGCGGGAGGTGAGGCCGGTGGAGGAGGTGTTGACGACGGCGTTTTATGGGGTGAATGGGATGGTGTTTGATCGGGCGATCGGGTGTTTGGAGGGGATATTGTCGCGGCCGGGGGGGCATGTGGAAGGGGGGCCGATGCATGTGGATGGGGCGTTTAATACATTTCGGCGGCAGAATGAGGATGTCAGGGCGTATGTGTCGGTGCCGAGTTTGTCGGAGGAGAGGCCGAGCCGGTCGGACGTGACGCCGGGGAAGTTGGATCAGGTGGGGTTGCTGCGGCCGGTGGCGCGGCTGGCGCGGTGGGTGAAGCGTTTGCGTAGCGACGGTAGACTGTCAGTGGCATGAGGATATTCATTTTTTCCAAGAACTTCTTCCCGCAGGTGGCGGGGATGGAGACGATCATCGACACGATGGCGCGGGAGTTTGTGGCGATGGGGCATGAGGTGCGGCTGGCGACGACGACGCCGCTGGGGAGTGAGGGGGCGGAATATGATACGCGGTTTCCTTATCCGGTGGTGCGCGATCCGGGGATGAGGGAGCTGTTTGGATTGGTGTGGTGGTGTGATGTGTATTATCAGAACGACGCATTTTTGAAGAAGGCTTGGCCGCTGGTGGTGTTGAGACGGCCATTGGTGATTGAGTATATGATGTGGCGGTTTGGGAAGCCGGGGGCGCCGCTGACGTTTAGGAATCGGGTGGTGGCGTGGGTGCTGGGAAAGACGGCGTGGCATATGGGGCAGAGTCATGCGCTGGTGAGGTATTTGCCGTTTAAGTCGGAATATGTGCCTACGCCGTTTCGGTCGGAGTTGCTGCGGGTGATGCCGGGGGTAGTGCGGGATAAGGATGTGGTGTTTGCCGGGCGGGTGATTCGGGAGAAAGGGGTGGGGACGCTGCTGGAGGCGCTGGGGATTTTGAACGGGCGGGGGAAGAGATATACAGCGACGATTGTGGGGCGGGGGAATGATCTGGAGGAGTTTAAGGCGATGTCAACGAAGTTGGGGTTGGACGGGCAGGTGGAGTTTGCTGGGGTGAAGATGGGGGAGGAGTTTGCGACGCTGCTGAATCGGCATGAGGTGATGGCGGTGCCGAGTATTTGGGATGAGCCGTTCGGAACGGTGGCGGCGGAGGGGATTGCGTGCGGGTGTGTGGTGGTGGCGAGTGATTCGGGGGGGCTGCCGGATACGGTTGGGCCATGCGGGGTGCTGTTTGGGCGCGGGGATGCGGCGGCGCTGGCGGGGAGGTTGGAGGAAGTGCTGGAGAATCGAGGGGGGCTGGGGAAATATCGGGAGAAGGCCACGGATCATTTGGCGCAGTTCAGGCAGGATGTTTCGGCGGAGGCGCGGCTGGGGATATTTCGGAGAGTGATGGGAGGAGAGAAAAGAGTTTTAGCCACGACTCGACTGAGCTCGTCGAAGTCAGATAGAAAATCAGATGAACACAGATAAAGGAAAATACTGATTGTATTTTATATTATCTGTGTGCATCTGTGGCTCATTTATTCTTCTGTGTCGAGGGAGCGGAGGTAGGAGAGGGCTTGGGGGAGGGTGCAGACTTGGATGCCGGGGGTTCGGGCGGAGCGGTCGATTTCGCCGAGTAGGAGGAGGTCGGAGTAGTGTTCGGAGGATTGGAGGCGTTGGTGGGCGCGGTGGCCGAGGGTGCGGGTGTGGATGGCGTGGGCGTCCATGTGGTGGCGGATGAGGAATTCGATGCGGTCGGTGATGGAGCCTTGGAGGGCGTCGAGGGCGGCGGCGGTGTGGTCGTGGGGGTCGATGGCTTTGCCGACGTCGTGGAGCAGGGCGGCGGTGATGAAATCCTCGTCGTAGGAGACCTGCTCGCGGGCGAGTTCGAAGGCTTGCAGGCTGTGGTAAAGGGCGTCACCTTCCGGGTGGTAGAGGGGTTTTTGTTTGACGTGTTCAAGAGGCTCAAGAAGCGTTTTGTAGAGATCGAAGCGATCGAAGGTGTCAGTGAAGCGGTCTTCGTCGGGAGCGGTGTCGAGGTCGATGTCGGGGTCTTCGGATTTGAGGAGAGCCTCCAGCTCGGCGATGGAGGCGCGTTCGATGAGTTTGCCGGTGATGGAACTTTTGAAGGGGTAGTTGATTTTGCTGGTGTCGTAGAGGGTCAGTTCGATGTGGAAGCGGGTTTGGAGGTGGATGTGGGTGAAGATGCGTTCCTGGTTGTGTTTGAGGATGCGTTTGCGTTCGAGGGTGTGGGGGAGATTTTCGTCGTCGAGGAGGGTGGTGACCGCGGAGGGGTGGTCGGAGAAGAGGTGGAGGTCGATGTCTGAGCCGCGGCGGGTGTGGCCGGTGAGGGTTGAGCCGATGAGATGCGGGCGGAAGGGGGAGAGGAGGCGCATGAGGCGGAGGGCTTCGAGGCGCATGGCGCGGAGGTTGTGGGTGCGGGAGTCGCCTTCATAGAGGTTGGCGAGGGATTGGATTTGGTCGCGGATTTCGGCGTTGGAGGGGAGGTCGCCGGGGCGGGTGCGGTTTTCGAGGCCGAGCTGGCGGGCGGCCTTGCGTTTGGCGGTGAAGTATTCGGATTCGGAGCGGTCGTACATCAATCGGGCTGCAAGGAGCGCGATTTGGGAGCGGGTGCGAGCATCGGGCATGTCCTGTTCTGGCCGCGGATATCAGGCCCCGGGTGTTGCGGCGATGGGGCGGGTCGATGCCTGCGGGAACAATCCGGCAAGCGGCGACGGGGTGTGAAGATAGCGAGCAGCAGAGAGTGGGTCTAGTAAAATCTTCGGGAGTTAGCCGAATAAGGGCCAGGGAGCGTTGGAGCGGGCCAGTGTGAGGAGGCGAGTGCATTCCAAGGAGGCGTTTTGGGTGAGTGGTTCGCGGTGGCCGGGGCAGACGAAGTCGATGGGGCGGTCGAGGCAGTGGATAATGGAGGCACGGGCGGCGGCGAGGTTTTCGGTGACAGGGCGGGCCATGAAGCGGAGGCGTTGGTTGATTACAGCAAGAGCGTCGCCGGCAAAAAGGGTTCGCGTAGGATGGTGATAGTAGGAGACATGGCCAACCGTGTGGCCGGGAGTATCGAGGACAAGAAAATCGCCGGGGAGACTGTCGCCGCCAACGACATGTCTCGTGGCATGGACAGCGCGATCCGGAGCATTGGCGAGGAGGCCGTGAAGCAGGACGAGGGGGCCAGTTTCGGGAATAACGCGAGAGAGTGCGGAGCGAAAGCCGGAGGCGGCGCGCTCGCGGGTAAAATACGGGGATTCGATGGAATGGTAGTAGACCTGAGCGCCAGAGGCGGCAGCGAGTTCGGCGGCGCCGGAGGCGTGGTCGTTGTGCCAGTGAGTGAGGAGGATGGCGGTGATGTCTCGGGGGGATCTTCCGAGTTCCTTGAGGGCGTGGAACATGTCGGACCCGGTGGATTTCATGCCGGCATCAATGGCGATCAGGCCGGCGTTTTCGGTGTCGACGAGGTAAGAGCAGGTGAAGTAGGAGCGGCGCATGACGCAATGAATGTGCGAATTAATGCGGAATGTACGCGGATGAGACATTTGAGCGAATGGTATCCTCATGATTTTGAGCAAGCGATGGGGCGGGGTAAGGTCATGGATAAATGGAAGGTTAATATGGAACGGGTAAAGCGGCAGATCGTAGCGATGGGCGGGGGTGGGTTTTCGATGGAGGCGGAGAATCCGTTGTTGGATGATTTTGTGTTGTCGTTGGCGCGGCGGGAGAGGCCGGGGGTTTGTTTTTTGGCGCCGATGGAGAGTGAGAATTATTTTCTGCGGTTTTATGAGGCGTTTGCGCGGAAGGAATGTCGGGCGACGCATTTGTCGCTGTATCGGAGGGATGGGAGGGATTTGGAGAAGTTTGTGCTGGGGCAGGATGTGATTTATGTGGGCGGAGGGAATACGGCGAATCTGCTGGCGGTGTGGCGGGTGCATGGGATGGATCGGATTTTGCGCCGGGCGTGGGAGGAGGGGGTGGTGCTGGCGGGGGTGAGTGCGGGGATGATTTGCTGGTTTGAGGGGTCGGTGACGGATTCGTTTGGGCCTCTTGGGGCGATGAGGGATGGGCTCGGGTTGTTGCCGTTCAGTGCGTGTCCGCATTATGACGGGGAGGTGGAGAGGAGGCCGATGTATCAGCGGTTGGTGGGGGAGGGGGTGCTGGGGGGAGGATACGCGGCGGATGATGGGGCGGGGGTGTATTTTGTGGGGACGGAATTGATGGAGGTGGTGAGTTCACGGAGGGGGG
>DASRRR010000060.1:0-26352 GCA_035656825.1 Tepidisphaeraceae bacterium
TCCTTCACCCCCTCATGCACCGTCATATCCGCATCAATCACATGATACGTCTCCCCCCCCACCGGCCGATACCACATCACCGCCCGCCCCGCCTGCCCCATCTCCACACCTTTCCCCGCATAGTGAAAATCCTCCCCATTCGTCTTCTGCACAAACATTAACCCCCGCATCACCTTCATCCCTTCCTGTATCGCGTCATTCGTCTTCTCCTGATCCGCCCCATGCTTCGCCGCCTCTTTCATTCCCTTCATCGCCCCCACCATCCCCGCCATATCGAACGAGTCCGCAAACTTCCCTCCATTGGCCGTCGCCATGATCCGCAGCGATCCCACCAGATCCTTCTCCGTCGCCTTCGACCCATCAAAATTCATCGCCTGCACCGTATACCCCGCCGGCACCTCCGTGCTGATCTCCGACTCATCCGCCGCCACATCCCACTCAAAATTCTTCATCACCACATCCATCTTCGGTAGCATCGGCATATCAACTTTCGTCTCCATCCGCACCGGCAGCCGCGTCTTCGGATCCGTCCAGATTGTCAGCTTCTGCCCGTTCTCCTCCACCGCATACGCATCAGCCACCTTCCCATCGATCTCCTTCTTCCCAATCGACTTCCCCGCACTCGCCTGCATGTTCCGGAACTGTTCCAGAATATCCCTATCCTTAAACTCCTTGGGCCTCCCCTCAATATTCATCTTGATCGCCCGCTTCTGCGGCACCATCAGCGTCAACACCTGCCCCGATTTGAAATCCATCATATTGATGAATTCCCCTTTAATATCCTGCCTCATCCGGCTCCCCACGATCAAAGTCGTCACGTCGCCGCTGGACGGCTTCCCAGGCATATTCACCTGCGAGATAAACCGCACGCTATGTACCTGCTGCACCTTCTCCAGCACATCCGCGAACGCCGGCTCCCCTCCCCAGGGTGCCCCCGTCCACGCTGCCACTCCAATCACAACCGCCAACACCGCCGCCACTGCAAATTTAGTTACTGTTTTCATGGTCCAAAACCTCCGCTTACTGCTGTCCTTGGCGCGAATTGCCGACAACATGTCGGCAAGTAATTCCGCGCTGGGTCCGTCAGGTGTCTCCACATCGCGCAGAGCCGCCGCCGCACGTTCCACAACGTCGTCTTCCGGCTTGAATTGCTCATGCTCTGACATGGTTCACCTCTTCCTAACGCTCCTCGGCACAGGCCGAGACCAGCAGTTCGCGGAGCCGGCTTTTCGCGCGGTGGAGCGACACTCCCACGCTGTCTACCGACGTCCCAATCTCTTCAGCAATCTCCTCGTAACTCAATCCATTCAAATAACGCAGACAAAAAATCTCCCCCTGCTGCGCCGGCAGCTTCGTAATCGCAGCCCGCAAAGACTCCATCAACTCCGAGTCCTGCGCCTGCCGATCCGGCCCGATCTCCCCCGACGCCACTCGATCCCACTCCGCCTCGTTCACACGAGATCGCATCTCCCGCTTCCGCTTGCGGAGCAGATCCAAACTTCGCGCCGTCGCCAGCCGCTGCAACAAACCCGCCCAGTTGTGCACCTCCTGCCTCTTGGAAAAATCCAGCGCACAAATGAAGGTTTCCTGAAAGCAGTCGGCCGCATCCGCCTCGGTCCCGACCAGACGATAAGCCGTCCGCCAGACCAAAGGCCCGTATTGCCGAGAAATTACCTGCCAGTCGATCTTCACTCAGGTGCACCCATGTTCCGATCAGCCGTACCGTACACCCTTATTGTCGCCAGGCAGCCAATTTTTCTTATCCAAAAACTTCCATCTATTTCGGAAACGCGATTTCCGAAGCCCCTATTATCCCCCCCTGCCCCGAACGCTGCACCAACACGATCACCGACGCCCGTTCCACTTTCACCGAAGCCGGCAACCCCTCAATCGCCACTTTCGTCGTCCCCACCGGCACGGTCTTAAACCAGCGAACCACATTCTCATGCTGCAACGTCTTCCCCCCATTCTCCCCATGCGCCACCTCCGTAATTAATCCCCGCTCCACCACGGCCACATTCAACACACACCCCTGCACCTTCCCCTCCACTGAAATATTCACCACATACCCCGGCGTGATCTCTCCTCCCACTTTCACCTCCCCCGCCCGCGCCCCGACAATCGCCTGCTCCACCGCCTGCTGATCCGACCCGATACATTGCGCCGTCCCATTCACTATAATCTGAGGCGTATACACCTCCCCTAACCCCAACACGCGCGAATACGCCAATTGCCGATCCGAATACGCCGCCGAGCTAAACGGATCGACCCACCCCAGCCGATTCCAGTAATCCACATGAAACTCCAGCGCCAACACGCGCGGATCATCCTTGACCAGCTTCCCCACCAGCGCATCCGCCGGCGGACAACTTGAACACCCCTCCGAAGTAAACAACTCCACCACCACCGGCCGAGTTGCCGGGCCGGCATATGCAAATTGTGACAACGCCATCAACCCGAATAAAAAGAATTTCATGTACAATCCTAGTCCCATGCTGAAACGAATCCTTTTCCTATTCCTACTCTCCGCCTCCATCGCCGCTGGCCCCCCCACTGGCCTGTTGGTCAACCTCGTCCGCCATTCTGATCTTACCATCCTCACCGACGCCAATCTCCGATTTTCCTGGATCGTCAACGACCCGGCGCAAAACGCCGTCCAATCCGCCTACCAAATCCATATTTTAACCGCCGACAAACAACCCCTCTGGGATTCCGGCAAAATCATTTCCGATCACTCCACCAGCGTCCCCTACTCCGGTGAGCCTCTCCCCCCCAACCAAACCTACTCATGGTCCGTCAGCACCTGGGACGGCAACGATCAACCCTCCCCCTGGTCCGATCCCCAGCAATTCAACCTCGGAACCCCCTTCAACTCAACCGAATCCCAATGGCTCCAAGTTTCCTCCACACATCATTGGACCATCGCCAACGAAGAGCCGGTCGACTACCACGCCATCTCCCCCGCCAGCGTCGTCAAAACCCCAACCTCCTATTTCATCGACTTCGGCCGCGACGCCTTCGCCACGATCCGCCTTACCTTGACCAGCCCAGCCGACGGAACCCTGCAAATCCGTCTCGGCGAAAAGAAAACTCCCGACAACCACGTCGACCCCCACCCCGGCGGCAGCATCTACTACGGCGTCCATTCTCTCAAAGTCCAACAAGGCACCCACACCTACGACCTGGTTCTGCCTCGGCACATTTCCAAAATGCCCCACAGCCAAATCCTCCCTAGCTTCATGCCGGAGGTTGAACCCTTTCGCTACGCCGAGATCATGACCCCCCCTTCTGAAATCACCTCTGCTGACATCAAGCAAATCGCCCTCTTCTACCCCTTCGACGATGACGCGGCCTCTTTCACCTGCTCCAACCCCGACCTGAACGCCATCTGGAACTTCTGCAAATACACCCTGCAAGCCACCCCTTTCCCCGGCATCTACACCGATGGCGTGCGCGAGCGCATGCCCTACGAAGCTGACGCGTACATCCAAACGCTCGGCCAATACTGCATCGACCGCGAATATGCCCTGCCGCGCCACTCTGAAGAATTCCTCGAATACCACGCCACCTGGCCGACCGAGTGGAATCTCCTCTCCATCCTCATTGCCCACGCCGACTATATGAACACCGGCGACGCCGACTCGCTCAAACGAAATTACGACGTCCTCAAAGCCAAATTGCTCCTGCCTCTGGAGCGCCCCGACGGCCTGATCTCCACCCGCACCGGCAAAGTCACCCCCGCGCTGCTGAAATCCATCCACTACGATGGCAAAGCTCTTAAAGATATCGTCGACTGGCCTGTGACCAGCGAATCCGACGGCTACCAATTCGCCAAGTACAATACTGTCGTCAATGCGCTGCATTATCGCACACTGGTCCTGATGACCGACATCGCCGCGGCAACCGATCACTCCGCCGACGCCGACGAGTTCCGCCGGCAAGCCGACAAGGTCAAGTCGGCTTTCAACAGCGCCTTCTTCGACGCTGCCCAAGGAATCTACGTTGACGGCGAAGGCCTCACCCACTCCAGCCTCCACGCTAACGCCTTCCCGCTGGCGGTAGGATTGGTCTCGTCCGATCGAATCGAAAAGGTCGCTGACTTCATCCGCTCCCGCCAGATGGCCTGCGGACCATACGGCGCGCAGTTCGTCGTTGAATCCCTCTACGACGCCCACGCCGCCGACGCCGCCCTTGCGCTGCTCACCAACCACACCGATCGCGGCTGGCTCAACATGCTCCGCACCGGTTCCACCATGACCGCCGAGGCTTGGGACATCAAATATAAATCGAACCTGACGTGGAACCACGCCTGGGGTGCCGCCCCCGCCAACCTTATCCCGCGAAAACTCATGGGCGTCGAACCCCTCACCCCCGGTTTCGCGCGCGTCCGCATCAGCCCCGAGCCCGGCAACCTCACCGGCGCCACTCTCAAGATGCCTACGATCCGCGGCACCATTCTCGTCACCTACCGGCGCATCGACCACACCATCCAACTCGACGTTACGATCCCCGCCAACATGCAGGCTGAGATTCACATGCCCACTACTCGACCGACTATCTATAATGTCGGATCAGGAACCTACCATTTCACAGGTTCATAACTTCATTGCTCTCTCTTGTTTATCGTCGCCTGTTGCACTAAACTACGCGACTTTTCCACGGAAATGGACCGGCCCGATTTACTCGGGCGCGGGTTGTAAGTTGTGCTTCCGAAGAGAGTTCAGGAGAGTACGTCGTGATCATTGTCATGAACCCTAACGTATCGCAGACGGCGATTGACCGGGTGGTTGCCGAGCTTGAGCGCATGGGGGCCAAGGCCCATCTGTCGCAGGGGAAGTTCCGCACCGTCATCGGTGCCGTTGGGGAAGAGGCGAATCTCGATCAGACGCACATCCTTTCTCTGGATGGGGTCGAGAAGGTCGTTCCGATCATGAAGCCTTACAAGCTCGCCAGCCGCGAGTTTCATGAAGACGATTCCATTGTCGAGATCGGCGGAGCCGGCAAAACGCCGACCGTCAAAATCGGCGGCAGCCACGCCGCCTGCATCGCCGGCCCATGTGCCGTCGAAAACGAAGAGATGCTCTACAAGATCGCCCGCCACGTGCGCGACGGCGGTGCCACCGTCCTCCGCGGCGGCGTCTATAAGCCCCGCACGTCTCCGTACTCTTTCCAAGGCCTCGGGCTGGAAGCGCTGAAGTGGATGCGCGCCTGCGGCGACGAGCTGGGCATGCCCATCTGCGTCGAAGTAATGGATACTCGGCAGGTCGCAGATATGGAACCCTACGTCGACTGCTTCCAGATCGGCGCGCGGAACATGCAGAATTTCGATCTGCTTCGCGAAGTCGGCAAGACCCGCCGCGCCGTCCTGCTCAAGCGCGGCCTGGCCGCTACCGTCAAAGATTGGCTCCTCTCCGCCGAATATGTCCTCTCCCAAGGCAACCGCAAAGTCATCCTCTGCGAACGCGGCATCAAAACCTTCGAAGACTCCTCCCGCTACACCCTCGACATCACCAGCCTCCCTGTCTGCAAGCAGTTGACGCATTTGCCCATGGTCGTTGACCCGTCCCACTGCTGCGGCAAGCGTGACTGGGTCCCCGCCGTCGCCAAGGCCGGCATGGCCGCCGGGGCGGATGGCGTCATCATCGAAGTGCATTACAACCCCGCCGAAGCACAATGCGACGGCCCGCAGGCGCTGCTCCCCGAAGTCTTCAAATCCCTCATGGGCCAGCTTCGCACGATCGCGACGCTGGAGAAAAAAGAATTCGCCGAAGCCGCCGAGTTGGCGAGCGCCTAACCTTTGAACATTCAGAACCAAAATATGGCTCGTACAAAATTTATTGCCGGCAACTGGAAGATGAACACCACCAAGGCGCAGGCCGTCGATCTGGCCCGCGCCGTCGCCAAGGGAGCCCCCGCGGGAGTCGAAGCGGGTATCGCGCCGCCGTTTGTTTATCTGGATGCGGTGGCGTCGGCGATCCAAGGCTCGTCGCTGCTGCTGGGCGCGCAGGATGTTTATTTTGAGAAGAATGGTGCGTTCACCGGTGAAATCTCCACGGAGATGCTCAAAGACCTGGGTGTAAAGTTCGTGCTTACCGGCCACTCCGAACGCCGCCATGTCCTCGGCGAATCTTCCAAGCTCGTTGGCCAGAAAGCCCATGCGGCTTATCAGGCCGGGCTGATCGTTGTTCACTGCGTCGGCGAAAAACTCGAAGAACGCGACGCCAACCAAACCTTCGCCGTCGTTCAACATCAGCTCGAAGAGCTGAGCGCCGAGATGAATGACCCGAGCCGGGTGGTCATCGCCTACGAACCTGTCTGGGCCATTGGCACCGGGCGTACCGCATCGGACGCGCAGGCGCAGGAAGTTCATGCCTACATCCGCGGCGCGATGGCCAAGCGCTGGAACAAGGATTTTGCCGATCAGGTCCGCATTCAGTATGGCGGAAGCATGAAGCCCGAAAACGCCAAGGGCCTTCTCGCGCAGCCCGATGTCGACGGCGGTCTCATCGGCGGAGCGGCGCTGAAGTCAGATCAGTTTCTCGCGATTGTGAATGCCGCCAAGTAACTTTTGCCAACGGACGATTCGCTCATGGGAATTCTTCTCTACATTATCATTACCCTGTTCATCATCGTCTGCTTCATGCTGATCATGTTGATCCTGATCCAAAAGGGTCGCGGCGGCGGACTGGCCGGCGCCTTCGGTGGCGGCGGAGGTGGTAACACCGCATTTGGCGCCAAGACCGGCGACGTGCTGACCTGGGTCACATCCATCATCTTCGGCGTATTCCTCTTGCTGGCGATCGTCCTGAACAAAATGGGGTATTCCGCCCAGGCGAGCTTTGCCCCGCCCGGGCCGATTGCGCCGGTTGCGCCGATTTCGCAGTCCACGATGCCTGCCGCGCCGGAAGCGGTGCCGCCGTTGACGACAGATTCGCGCCCAACCGCCGATACCCCTGCCACGACGCCGCCGGCGCAAAAGGGTGTTCCTACCGCCATTACGACACCTGCAACGACCAAACCCTAAGTTCCCCACAACGCCCCCGCTCGTAAGGAAAGCCGCATGATCGTCAGCATGACCGGATTTGGAGACGCCACCGCCGAGCGCGATGGGACACATTACGCCGTCGAGTTGCGGTCATTGAACAATCGTTTTTTCAAGTCGGTGATCAAGCTGCCGGAGTCGGTTTCCGGGTTGGAGCCGGAATTGGAATCGATGCTGCGGGAAAAGCTGGGGCGCGGCTCGATCACTTATATTCTCAAGATGCGCTCCGGCTCCGCCGACGCCGCCTACTACATCAACACCGACGCCATCAACGCTTACCTCTCGCAATTGCAGCAGGTCAAAGGCTTCGGCAATCAACCCATCGATATCGGCGCCCTGTTAGCCCTCCCAGGCGTATGCCAGGAGCCGCGGGATGATCATGATGAACTTGAGCGCCACGGCCCTGTGATCAAAGAGATTTCCGTCAAGGCGATCGAAAAACTCCAAGCCATGCGCAATCGCGAAGGAGAATCCCTCTTCGCCGACCTGATGAAACACGCCACGGTCATCAAGACCAGCCTCGCCGAGATCGCCACGCGAGCCCCGTTCGTCATTGATGATTACCACAAGCGGCTGAGCCAGCGAGTCAATCAGCTTCTCAGCAAAGCAGAGTTGCAGGTCAACCAGCAGGACCTGCTCAAGGAAGTCGCCGTCTTCGCCGAGCGCGCCGATATCTCCGAGGAAATCCAGCGGCTCACCACGCACTTGGACGCCTTCGAAGCCGCCTGCCGCACCGGCGAGCACGCCGGCCGCAAGCTCGATTTCATCACGCAGGAAATGCTCCGCGAAGCCAACACCATCGCCAGCAAGGCCAACGACGCCACCATCGCCAGGCACATCGTCGAGATCAAAGGCGCCATCGATCGCTTAAAAGAACAGGTTCAGAACGCCGAGTAATATGTCCTCTGCATCAACGAACCAACGCGGCCTCCTCATCGTCCTCTGCGGTCCCAGCGGCGTGGGGAAATCCACGATCTCGCGCCGGCTGTCGCAGTTGCTCGATGTGGCGTATACCGTCAGCGCCACGACACGGCCCAAAGCCGCCGGGGATGACGAAAAGAAAAAATACGATCACATCACCAAGCAGGAATTTTTCCGCCGACTCGATAACGACCAGTTCCTTGAGTACGCCCAGGTCTATGGCGAATACTACGGAACCCCCAAACATCCCGCCCTCGACCAACTTGAAACAGGTCGCGATGTGCTGCTGGAAATCGACGTCCAAGGCGCCCTCCAGGTCCGATATCAGCACCCTGAATCGCTCACCATCTTTATCTTGCCCCCCGATGAGCCTACACTGTTACGCCGATTGGTCGATCGGGCGCGCGATTCCGAGGAAGAGATGAACAAGCGTTTCCGGGCCGCCAAGCGGGAAATTCATATGGCCAAGGGCGCGCGCTGCTTTGACTACATGGTCATCAATGACAATCTGGACAGCGCGGTGGATGAAATCGTCAAGATCATCCGGCACAAGCGGGCCAATATCTAAACAAAGCCTTTTTAGCAGAGGAGTTACGACATGATTGAAGCCTTGAAGAGCGACGAAATCGTCAACAAAATGGGTGGCCGGTTTAAGCTCACCGCCCTCATCCAAAAGCGCATGATCGAGCTAATGGACGGCTCGCGTCCGCTCATCGAACGCAATGATGGCATGACCGATCTCGAAGTCGTGATCCAGGAGATCCTCCAGGACAAGATCACGATCGACTACGAAGCGTCGGGGCTGATCAAGCCTGCACGCTAAGCAGCAAGCGAAAACAGACTATGCGGAACGCGGACCAAGTCGTCCGCGTTCTTCTTTTGAGCCTTCAATGCGCTCACTGCCAGCTTGCTCAGATGCCTAAGTCTCGATATAATCGCCCCTTCCCCCTGAAGTCGGGCGTTCCGACTTTAGATCATGAATGACTTGTCGGCGCCCGGCACGGCCGCTGATGGGTTTCACCTTTTTCCGCTCTCCGTGCCGCATCGGCCTCCGGGCGCCGTCTCGCCCCGGAATTCCTATGGTTGATTTAAATCTGCTCAATAGCCTCTCGGTTGGATTGCTTGATGACATTGATTCCGCTGTCGCCACAGCGCTCGGCGACGCCGCCGGCGATATCTCCAAGCTGGTCAAGTCCGATGAGGTCCAGGATTTCTCCCCCGGCTCCATCCTCAAGGGGCGCATCACCGCCATGGCCGGCGATGATTTCATCATCGAGCTCGGTCTCAAGTCCGAAGGCATTCTCGAGCGCGGCGAATTCGATGATCCGACCGCCGTCAAGATGGGCGACGTCGTCCAGGTCCTCCTCGAAGACATGGAAGGGGACACCGGTCTGGTGAAGATCAGCAAGCGTAAAGCTGATCGCATCATCAACTGGGAAGCGATCATGAAGTCCAAGAAGGAAGGGGACCCCGTCAAGGGCAAGGTCACCAAGAAGATCAAGGGCGGCCTGCTTGTCGACATCGGCGTGCCGGTCTTCCTCCCCGCCTCGCAGGTCGACATCCGCCGCCCGGGCGAAATCAGCGACTGGATCGGCCGCGACATCGACGCCGTCATTCTCAAGATCGACGAAGAGCGTCGCAACATCGTCATCAGCCGCCGCAAGCTCATCGAACAACAGCGCGAAGAACTCAAGAAGAAGACCCTCGATTCGCTCGAAATCGGTTCCACCATCAAGGGGACCGTCAAGAATATCGCCGACTTCGGCGCGTTCATCGACCTCGGCGGGATCGATGGCTTGCTGCACATCACCGATATGTCCTGGGGCCGGATCAATCATCCGTCTGACCTCCTCAAGATCGACCAGGAACTTGAGGTCAAGGTTCTCCAGATCGACCGCGAAAAGGAAAAGATCGCGCTCGGCCTCAAGCAAAAAGACGCCTCCCCGTGGGAAAACATCGAGAGCAAGTACCCCGTCGGCTCGGTCCACGAAGCCGAAGTGGTCAACATCATGTCCTACGGCGCATTCTGCAAACTCGAAGAAGGCGTCGAAGGCCTCGTCCACATTTCCGAAATGTCCTGGACCAAGCGCATCAACCATCCGTCTGAACTGGTCACCGCCAATCAGAAGGTCCAGGTCAAGGTGCTCGAGATCAACAAGGACAAGCAGGAAATCAGCCTCGGCATGAAGCAGGTCGAGGAAAACCCGTGGGAACGGGTGGCCGAGAAGTATCCCCCCGGCTCTGTCGTCGAAGGCAAGGTCCGCAACATCGCCAACTACGGCGCGTTTGTCGAGATCGAAGAAGGCATCGACGGCCTGCTGCATGTCAGCGACCTCTCCTGGACCAAGAAGATCGGGCATCCGTCCGAACTGCTTAAGAAAGGCGACACCGTCCGCGCCGTCGTCCTCTCGGTCGATCAGGAAAAACAGCGCATCGCGCTGGGCCTGAAACAGATGCAGGAAGATCCGTGGGTCACCGTTATCCCCGCCAACTACCGCCCGGGCATGGTCGTCAAAGGCCACGTCACCAAGATCGCCAACTTCGGCGTCTTCGTGGAACTTGAACCGGGTCTCGAAGGCTTGCTGCACATCTCCGAAATCTCCGATCAGAAGATCGAGAAGCCGGAAGAAGCCCTCAAGATCGGCCAGGAGGTCGAAATCAAGATCCTCCGCGTCGACTCCGACGAGCGGAAGATCGGCCTCTCCCTCAAGCGCGCCCAGTGGGCCCAGGAGGAAGAGAAACGCGAAGAAGTTCGCGCCGAACGGACCAAGTCCAAGGGACTCAAGGGCGGTCTCGAAGGTGGCGAACAGACCACCGGCCTCGGCGACCTCAAGCTGTAAGCCGTTCTCTTTACATTGTCATTCAACTCCAAGGGCGTCCCGATTATGGGACGCCCTTGGGCGTTGATGGATTGCCCGATCTCTCTATCCGTCACAACCGTCACACTCCCACCCTCTGATCTGCTTATTCCCTTCTCCTGACGCAGTCTGCCCACAAGTCGCGTCTGTAGCGATCCGATGTCAACGACAGGCACCCGCAGCGCGATTGCGCCGCGAGTGCAAAGAGTCAGATACGGAAGGGAAAACAGATGGCGTCCGCCGCCGTTCAATCGGGCCTGCAACTTTACCTGCGTCAGATCAACGAGCTTCCGCTGCTCACCGCGGATCAGGAAAAAGAGCTTGCTCGACGGATCATCAACGACAACGACCCCGCGGCTCGCGAGCGCATGGTCCGCTCCAACCTTCGGCTCGTCGTCAACATCGCCAAGCATTACGTCAATCGCGGCCTGCAACTCCAGGATCTCATCGAAGAAGGCAACATCGGCCTCCTCCGCGCCGTCGAAGGATTCGACCCCGACAACGGCTCACGCTTCTCCACCTACGCCTCCTGGTGGATCAAACAAGCCATCAAACGCGCCCTGATCAACAGCGTGCAGCCCATCCACATCCCGGCCTACATGGTCGAGATGATCACGAAAATGAAGCACGCCGTCCGGCACCTCGAATACCGCCTCGGCCGGCTCCCGACTACCGAAGAACTCTCCACCTACCTCGACATGCCAGCCAAGAAAATCCGCATCATCAAAAAAGCCGTCAAAGCCTTCCACTCCCCCACCCAATCCGGCAGCGCCGACGGCGAAATCACCATCAACGATCTCGTGGCCGACACGAATAATCCCACGCCCGACCAATTTGTCCTCAACAGCGATGAACTCCGCCACCTCTCCCAACTCCTCGACGAAATCGACGACCGCGCCGCCCGCATCCTGCGCCTGCGCTACGGCCTCGACGGCAACGACCCAATGACCCTCAAGGAAATCGGCGAACAGATCGGCCTGACCCGCGAGCGCGTCCGCCAGATCGAACATGAAGCCCTCAAGCAACTTCGCGATTCGATGCTCGCCAAGGCATCGTAACTGGTTTTTAAACAGCCTCTTTGTATATCTCATTTATCTCCACGCAGAGTAGAAATCCAGGACAACAATAGTTAGCATTCCGCCCACCAGCGCCCACACGAGGGATCGGCTACAGATCCCGATCCCCTCAACAGACCCTACCGGGCGCTTTCAGGGTGACCGGGAGGCTTGTGAGCGAACAACTGATCGTCGTTTCCGCACCAATCGAGCGTGTCCTTGTTGAGCCTCAGCGCGAACACCAGACCGTGCTATCAAAGCCCATCGCTGCTCGGCGGCAGTTCTGGTGGTTCCTGCCTTTTTTCCCCCTCCTGATCCCCTGGATCTTCTTCCTGGCCACCGGCCTCCCCTGCGTCAATTTCGGACATCACTGGGACGAGCCCGACGCGCTGCAAAACGTCGTCAAAACCTTCCACACCGGGACGTTCCTGCCCCTTGGCCCGGGTGAGTTCGAAAACCAGCCCGGCCTGGCCGGCGGTTACTACAGCTACCCCGGCGTGATCCACTGGATCGGCATCGCCGTCGCCGCCAGCCAGATGCGCCACGCCGACGGTCCAATCCCAGGGCCCGGCCTCGACCACATCATCTGGTCGCCTAAGTTCATCCTCAAAGTCCGGTCTGTGTGCGTGTGGATCTCTTCCCTTACCGTCATCTGGGTCTACTTAGCCGTGCTGGCGCTCTGCGGGTCGCCACGATACTGGCCTGAGGCGCTCCTGGCCGCATGTGCGGCAGCGACCAGTTGGGAACTCGAATACATGAGCCGCTGGCTCGCGACCGACACCATTGCCACCAACTTTGTCGCTCTCGCCATACTCTGCGCTATCCTGGCCGTCCGCACCTCTCGACCGCGGCTGTGGCTGGTACTCGCTGGCATCGCCACGGGTCTCGCCGCCGGCACCAAATATCCCGCCGGCGCCGTATTGCTCGCAGTGCTCGGCTCGGCGGCGATGATCTCCGACCTTCGCTCGCGCGGCGGCATCCGCCGCCTGATATGGCATGTGGCGCCGTGCATTCTGGCTGTCGGAGTCACCTATCTGATCACCACGCCCGGCACCCTCATCCAGCCTTGGAACTTCATCGCCTGGATGCACTTCAACCGCGACCACTACGCCACCAGCCATGTCGGCCACACCATCCTGACCCGCTGGGATTATCTTCGCGCCATGATCCCCTATCTCACCCTGGTCCTGCTCTCTCCCTGGACCTGGGTCGCCGCCATCCTGACTGGATGCACCTTTATAGGCACGTACGCCGGTCTCCGGTCCTGGCCGCGCGCGGTCCTTCCGCTGCTGGTCTACGAACTCGCCTACATCTGGTACTTCGCCGGGCAGCACGTGATGATCGTCCGCAACTTCATGATCCTCCTGCCCGTCATGGTCATTCTGGCCGGCGTCGGGGTCGGTTGGATGGCGCGCCAAGTCGCGGCGCGGCTGTCGACACGCGGATGGCTGGCGCTGCTGTCCGCCGCCACCATCTGGGCCGCCGCGGCTGGGGTCATCCTGGCGTCGGGAGTGCGCGATGCGGCCTACGCCAAGGTCGTCGCCAAGCATCGAACGCCCGCCCAGGAAGTGACGGCGACCTGGAAATGGATTCGCGCCCACAACAATTACAGCTTCTTCCTCAGTGACAAGGTCGCCGCAGCGCTCAAATGTCATAACGGGACCATCATAAACCCCAGTCGAGACGCAAACCCGGCCAATGAGTTCGTCCTTGCCTATCCATCGGAGGACGACGTTCAATGGCGCTTCCTCCGCTGGCCAGCCAACCTCCGCAATCTCACCGTCCATGACATCGGTCCCTACGAAATCAACTTCGACTATTATCCCAACTGGCAAAACCAGCACATAGTGGCCCTGCCAATCGACATGGCCCGGAAGATCCCCATCGCGCAGGTCGAGCGCGCCGTGGACACCCGCGATGCGCTGCACGCCATGCCCCCGTACGGCTGGAAGCTCGTCTCCTTCCTGAGTTGCGGTATGAACCCGGTCGACGTGCGCGGCACGATCCGTGCTGAATTGACCCGCGGGAAACCCTATGAGGAACCGATCAAGTTCGCCTATTACGCATCACACGCCACCACCATGGCGATGGATAAGCAACTCATCGAAGTCAATTTCTCCGGGCTCAATCCGGCAAAGAAATACATACTTGGGATGAGCTGGACCGACCCCGGCGGGTGGCACCGAGAACAGCGCGTCGATTACCTGGTCTCGGGCCAGCCGCCGCAGACGCTCTTGGCCGGCGTACTCCTGCCTCTGCTCGAGTGGAAGACGGATCAGGTCCGCGGAGAAAGCAGCAAGGAACGCCAGACGATCTTGTTACCGCAAAAAGCCTACCAGACCGGTCAGCTCGCGCTGCGCGTGACGCCACTGGCGCCGCCCGACGTCGTCTTGACCGAGACATGGCTATACGAGAAGCGTTAGGAAAGCACGACCGTCGCCTCTCGCCGGAGCCTGATTCTTGTGTCATCCGCCGTTTGGCGACTTGCCCGATCTCCCGGTAGAATCCACGCATGGTCGAAGAACGCCTTAAAAAACTGATCCGCGATATCCCCGACTTCCCCAAGCCCGGAATTATGTTCCGTGACATCACCCCTCTTCTTTCTGATCCCTCGGGGCTGGCCCTCTCCATCGAACTCCTCGCCAATCCCTTCCGCGGCAAAAACATCGATCTCGTCGTAGGTGCCGAATCGCGCGGCTTTATCTTCGGCACCGCCGTCGCCTGCTGCCTCTCCGCCGGCTTCGTCCTGGTCCGCAAGCCCGGCAAACTCCCCCACAAAAAAGTCTCCAAAACCTACGCTCTCGAATACGGCACCGACACCCTCGAAATGCACGCCGACGCCATCGTCAAAGGCCAACGCGTCCTCATCGTCGACGATGTCCTTGCCACCGGCGGCACCATGCAGGCCTGCTGCGAACTTGTTGAAGGCCTCGGCGGTCACATCGCCGGCCTCGCCGTCCTGACGGAGCTCGTCGGTCTGAAAGGCCGCGACAAAGTCGGACCCTACCAAGTCCATTCCGTCCTGCAATATTAAAGAAACATCATCGGCTCAAACCGATTCCCCAGCACTTCGGCGGAATTGACGTTCAGCCATTTATCCAGCAGCGTCGCATAGACCCGCCGAAAGTCCGTGGTGTATTTCAGATCCCCCGAATCCAAATCACTCAACGACGGATACGCGCCATACAGGCCGCCTTTGACCTTTCCCCCGACGACGAACATCGGCGCCGCCGTGCCATGATCGGTGCCATTGGAATTATTCTGTGCCACCCGCCGGCCAAACTCGCTGAAACACATCACCGCGACCTTCTCCCCATGCCCCTTGGCGGCCAGATCCTTATAAAACGCCGCGATCGATTCCGACACCTGATTCAGTTGATATTGATGCTGGCTCGGCTGATTCGCGTGCGTATCAAACCCGCCGATCTGACAATAAAAAATCCGCGTCCCCATATTCGCATCGATCAACTGCGCAATGAGCTGCAACTGCTTCCCCAAGCCATAGGGATACGTCACATCCGGCTTATACGCCTGCAATTTCCGTAGATTATCCGCCGTAATAATCGCATTCGTCGCCTGCCGCGAGAGAAATTGCAGCGATGGCGTCTGATTCCGCACCTCGTTGAGCTGCCGAATAATCTCCTCCTCTAACTTCACATCCTGCGACGCCGCCCCATCCAGCCGTACGCGAAAATCATCCAACGACTGAATGCAAGGCACCGGCGCCAAATCCGACACCAGCGCCTGCGGCAACTGCGATCCCACATTCACCCCCTTCAGCGGATTATCCGTCCCCCGCAAACAATGATCGATATAATGCCCCAGCCATCCATCCGGCTTGGCCTTCACCGTCTCGGCCGTCTGCCAAATCTCCATCGACCGAAAATGCGACCGATTCGGATCTGGATACCCGCACCCATTCACCACCGCCAGCCTGCCCTCATCAAAAAGACCCTTGAAAGCTCCCATCCCCGGATTGAGCGCGAGTTGGTCCGACAATGTGTGATATTTGTCCTTGATCGCAATATAAGGCCGCCCCTTGTGATACTCGTCCGACCGATATGGAATGACTGTATTGAGCCCATCATTCCCCCCCGTCAGTTGCACAACCACCAGCACATTGTCATTGGAAATATCCGCATTGGCCGCCGCATTCGCATAAGCAAACTGCGAAACAAAGTTCGGCACCGACGAACTCAGCGCAATCGCAGCGGCGCTACCAAGCCCGACCTGAAGCAACTGACGACGGGAAGTATGCATGGATCAATCTCCGGCAAAACAGACTACGCAAGTTGGAACTCAGGCATCGACATGATCAAGTGCAGGATGCCACGGATTTTTGTGCTGACGCTAATGGGCGTCAGCTCAAACGGTTTCGGCTTCTTCGACGGGTCATTCGCCACATACTGCTGCAATTTCGCATTGGCTTCTCCAGAGATTCTGCCATCCAGATACAGCCGTGTGAAGTGGTTGATGATGTCATCTGCGGATTTCAGGTCATGTTTTTTCAGCCACGCATCCAGATCCGCCCGTGCCGCGAAGTCCTGCCCGCGCTGTTCCGCCAGCGCCAACCCAAAATTAAACCGCAGCAAAACCGTATTGGCATTGATCCACGACTCCTCCCCATCCCACCCTTTCACCGTCGGCGGATAGAGCAGATTCTGCCCCATCTTCGCCGTCGCATCCCGCAAAAATGACGTCGTCGGCTTCGCCCCCGGCAATCCCTTCGCCCCGCCGATCACAATATCCACCGGGCTCTTAATCTTCGCCCGATACGCCCACTCGCTATAAAACAACCGGCTCGTCAGCATCTCCTGCAACACCGGCTTGATCTCCCAATCATGCGCCACCACCAGCCCTGCATAATGATTGACCTGCTCCTCCGTCGGATGCGGATGCACAAATTCTTTCAGCAAACTCCGCGCAATAAATCGCGGCGCCGCCGGCTGAGTGAGTAACAACCCCACCGCCTGCTCATCATTAAACGTCCCGTGCTGACCAAAAATCTCTTTAGACCCATCATCAAACTGCTTCGGATCAAAACTCGCCTCTGTCCCTTTTAGCGACCACCCCGTAAACGCCCGCGCCAATTGCTTAACATCATTCTCCGTATAATTCCCAATCCCCAGCGTAAACAGCTCCATCACCTCCCGCCCATAATTCTCGTTCGGCTTCCCCTTCCGGTTGTACCTTCCATCCAGCCAAATGAGCATCGCTGGATCGCGCGTCACCGCCACCAGCAACTCCCGAAACGATCCCAACCCCCGCTTGCGAAACAGCTCAATCTGATTATGCATCAAAATCGGCTGATCCACCTTCCCCGCACTCGTCGCAAAATGATTATGCCAGAACAGCGCCACCCGCTCCTGCGCCGGCCGCGGCGAATTCATCATCCGAAAAAACCACCAATCCTGCACATTCTCAATCCGATTTAGCGAAATCAATCCGATGATCTGCTGCAACTGCGCATCCAGCGGATCATCATCCGGGTCATACCCCAAAAGCTGATCCACCGTCTCCGCCGGACTCTTTCCCACAAACCGATCCAAATCCTCCGGCGTCGCCCCAAACGCCATCCGCCTATACAAATGCCCCACATGCCGAACCGAAAACGGTTCCGATTCCGTCGGCACAAATTCGCTATATGCATCACTTGGCGGAGTCACTGAATCCGACATCGCTGCTCTCCTGATAACCCCGATCATACAACGATCGTCCCGCGTCTTTGTTGCTCTATTTTAATGATCGGCATGAATCGGCTAGTTTCTCTCATTTCACATTGACGAAACCCTGCTGATCCCATACCAATTCCCCACTATGCCATTCAACGCCGGCCAGGTTGTCGAAACTTTTGCAGTTGCCACCGAAGAAAATCAGGTCTCGGCCCTGCGCGAACAGCAGATCATCAACCTCCCCGCCGAAGGCGAAGTCTGGCTCGCCGCCGACATCCACGACCACCGCCGAAACTTCGAAAAGCTTATCAAATCCGCCGACCTCGGCGCAAATCCCCAGCGTCACCTGATCCTTCAGGAACTTATCCACGGCGACCATTACGACAACAATGGCGCCGAAGATAGCTGGGAAATGCTCTACAAAGCCGCCGACCTCAAATGCGATTTCCCCGGCCAAGTCCATTTCATCCTCGCCAATCACGACCTCGCCCAAATCCACGGCGAAGGCATCATGAAAAATGGCCTCAGCGTCTGCGAAGCCTTCACCGCCGGCGTCATGCGCGATTTCCCCGAAGGCGGCTCCGACGTCAATGTCGCCATCACCGAATTCCTCCTCTCCATCCCCCTGGCCATCCGCACGACCACAGGCCTATGGTTCAGCCACAGCCTTCCCACCGATCTTCAGATGGACGCTTTCGATTTCACCGTCTTCAACCGCCCCCTGACCGGTGCTGATTACAAACGCAAAACCGGCCCGATCTACCAGCTCATCTGGGGCCGCGGCATCACCCCCACCGGCGTCGATAAATTCCGCGCCAAGGTCAACGCCAACCTGATCGTCACCGGCCACCAACCCCAGGACACCGGCTACGCCATCAACGGCGACCACCACCTCATCATCGCCTCCGACCACAACCAAGGCGTCTTCCTCCCCCTCAATCTCAGCGAAACCTACGACATGTCCGCCCTCGTCGAACGCCTGGTTAAATTCGTGTCGCTCGACCTGTAGGCCTATTTCACCGCCCAGCACGCCGCCACATGCCCAGTCTCGCCATCTTTCTGTTGCAACGACTGCGTTTCTGACGCGCACCGCTTCATCACCCGAAACCGCTCCCCCCCCGACTCGATTTCAACCGTATCCGCCGCATTCGCCCCCGCCGCCATCTGCCGGGCCAGCGGACACCGCGGATGAAACGGACACCCGCTCGGCGGATTCGACGGCGACGGCATCTCTCCCCGCAGCACAATCCGTCTCTTCCGCGGCCTCGGATCCGGTTCAGGCACCGCCGACAACAACGACACCGTATATGGATGCTTCGGATTCCGATACAACTCTTCCGCCCCCGCCTTCTCCACAATCCGCCCCAGATACATCACCGCGATATCGTCCGAAAAATGTTCCACCACCGCCAGGTTGTGCGCGATGAACAGATACGCGATCTTCCGCTCCTGCTGCAAATCATCCAGCAGATTCAAAATCTGCGACTGAATCGACACATCCAGCGCCGACACCGGCTCATCACACACAATAAACGACGGATTCAGCGCCAGCGCCCGCGCAATCCCAATCCGCTGCCGCTGCCCGCCAGAAAATTCATGCGGATACCGCGCCGCATACGACGGATCGAGCCCCACCCGTTTCAACAGCGACGCCACCAGATCATTCCGCGCCGCCCCCTTGGCGATCCCATGCACCTGGATCGGCTCCCCGATAATCGACCCCACCGTCATCCGCGGATTCAGCGATGACACCGGATCCTGAAAAATAATCTGCATATGCCTGCGCAATTTCCGCAACTCCCGCGGATGCGCCGCAAAAACATCTTGATTCTGATACGTCACGCTCCCCCCCGTCGCCGGAATCAGCCGCAGCATCGTCCGCCCGACCGTCGTCTTTCCCGACCCCGACTCCCCCACCAGCCCCAGCGTCCGCCCCGACTGCACATCAAACGAAACCCCATCCACCGCCTTCACAAATCCCACCGTGCGCGAAAGAATCCCCTTCCGAATCGGAAAGTACGTCTTGAGATCCCGCACCTCAATGAGCTTGCTCCCCACCTCTTTCTCCGAAGACGAAACCCCCGCCTGCGCCACATTCGCCGTAGTCATTGCGTCACCCCTTCCGTCTCCGGCGTAAACTCCCTCTTATGATCCAGCACCGGCAGCGTCACCGCCCCCTTCTCATACCCCTGCGCAAAATGACACGCAGCCCAATGCTTCCCCTCCACCTCCCGCAATTCCGGCTCATTGCTGCAACACACTCGCATCACCTCCGCCGCCTCCTCCCCCGTATGAATCAACTTCTTATCATTCGCTGGTGCCTCCATCGCAATCCCCCGCGTGCGCGGACATCTCGGATGAAACTTACACCCCCCCGGAAACCGCGCCGGGTTCGGCACCTGCCCCGATATCGTCTCCAGCCGATTCACATGCCCCCCCAACTTCGGCATCGACCGAAACAACCCCTCCGTATACGGATGCCGTGGCTTCTCAAACAAATCCTCCACCCCCGCAAACTCCACAATCTTCGACGCATACATCACCGCCACCACATCCGCATTCTCCGCCACCACCCCCAAATCATGCGTAATCAATAAAATCGCCATCCCCGTCTGCTTCTGAATCTTCCGCAACAACTCCAATATCTGCGCCTGAATCGTCACATCCAGCGCCGTCGTCGGCTCATCCGCGATCAGCAACTTAGGCTTACACGCCAGCGCCATCGCTATCATGATCCGCTGCCGCATCCCCCCCGACAATTGATGCGGATACGTATCCAGCCGCCGATGCGGATCGGCGATTCCCACCTCCCGCAGCGCCTCCTCCGCGATCTTCCGCGCCTGCGCCGCCGACACATGCTGATGCAGCGTAATCGCCTCAATAATCTGATCCCCAACCGTATACACCGGATTCAAACTCGTCATCGGCTCCTGGAAGATCATCGCGATCTCCTTCCCCCGCACCTTCCTCATCTCCGGCTCCGACAACTTCAGTAAATCCCTCCCCTCCAAAAAAATCTCCCCCCCGAGCACCTTCCCCGGCGGCGACGGTATCAATCGCAATATCGACAACGAAGTCACCGACTTCCCACACCCCGACTCCCCCACCAGCGCCACTGTCTGCCCCGGATAAATCGAAAACGACACCCCCTGCACCGGCCGCACCTGCCCGCGCTCGGTCTCAAACGCAATCTGAAGATTCTTCACATCCAATAATGGTTGCGTCATAGCATCTCACCGAAAACTGTACAGCTTGGGATCGAGCGCGTCACGGAAGGCTTCACCAACCAGGTTGTATGCATACACCGTCAAAAATATCGCCAGCCCCGGATAAATCGCGATCCACCAGTAAAACGACCCCCCCACCCCCAGCGCCTGATTGAGCAATCCCCCCCAACTCGATTCCCCCGGCAATCCAATCCCCAGAAAGCTCAACGTACTCTCAATCAAAATCGCCCCGGCCACGCCAAAGCTCGCCGTAATCAGCACCGGCGTAATCCCATTGGGCAGCATGTGCTTAAACAGAATCGACCGCAGCGGCAACCCCGCCGCCCGCGCCGCATGCACGAAATCCTGCTCCCGTAATTTCAAAAACTCCGCCCGCACAAAATACGCATACTGCACCCACGACGTCAGCCCGATGATCGCCATCACGCTATATAGCAAAATCGCCGGATCATTCGGCCGAAAAAACGCCACGAAACTTAATATCAACAGCAGCGTCGGAATCGCATCAAAAATTTCTACCAGCCGCATCCCCAGCAAATCAATAATCCCAGAATAATATCCCATCAGCCCCCCGATGAAGACGCCAATCACCACCGCGATCCCCGTGGAGATAAACCCGATCGACAGCGCGATCCGCGTCGCATACAGCATATTACTCAGCAAATCCGCCGCATCCGCCGTCGTCCCAAACCAGTGCATCCCCGTCGGCGCTTTCAGCCGCGCATCCTCCACATCCCGCTGATGGTCATCCGGCGAATACCGCACCGGCACATACCACGCCCACTCAATCTCCCCCGCCTGTGTCCAGTTGCGATACTGCTCATACACCACCACCTCCGGCGGCCGAACTGTCATCCCCGCCGTTACACTCGCCACCACCAGCACCACAACAAAAATAATTGCTTTAACCGTCAATCGCACCCGCTTAAAAAACCACAACACCACCGCCGTAAAAAACGCAACCACCAAAATCACATCACTGGGAGTCAAATGCCGCAATAGAGGACTGCTCACCACCCCCCCCCGCTTCATCAATAGCGGATGCGTATTCGCCAGAAACGGCGCAAACACCGCCAGCGCCACCAACGACACAATCCAGAAAATCCCCGTCCGCGCCGACCCCTGCCGAAAGACCGACGCCAGCACCTGCTGATACAACGCCTTCACCGCCACGTCCGGCCTCCCCGCCGTCGTATCCGCCGCGATATTGCTGTTCACTCCGATCTCAGTCATAGCTCACCCGCGGATCCGCCATCGCATACAAAATATCCCGTATCAACTGACTCAATAACCCGATCAACCCCCCCACCAGCGCCACCGCCAGCACCACTTCCCGATCCCGCGCCTGCACCGCCTGCACCCCAAGCTGCCCCATCCCCGGAATACTGAAAATCGATTCCACCACGACCGCCCCGCCGATCATCGCCGGCAGAATCGTCGCCGCCTGCGTAATCAGCGCCAGCAGACTATTCCGAAACACATGCCGATAAATCACCACCCGCTCCGGCAATCCCTTCGCCCGCGCCGTCCGCGAATAATCCGCCCCCATATTCTCCAACATCGACCCTCGAGTCAGCTTCATCAGATACGCCGACGACCCCAAACTCAAACAAACCACCGGCAGCGCAATATGCCACAACCCATCCAGCACATATCCAAGATGCCACCCCGCCGCATCATGGCTCGGCAAAAACAACATATTCCCTGCCTCCATGTCATGCATGCCCGCCGTCGGAAACCATTTCACATATTCGCGATTTGCCAAAAACCCGATCATCATCACCCCCACCCAAATCGTCGGCAACGACCACATCGCAAGCTGCGTCGTACTCGTAATCCGATCAAACCACCCTCCCCGATGCCGCGCCGCAATCACCCCGCTTCCCACCCCAATCGCATACACCAGCGGCAAACTGATGAAATTCAACAACAACGTGATCGGCAACCGCTCCGCCATCAACTCCGACACCGGTCGATGCTGCTCCAGACTCTCCCCCAAACTCGGCCACTTCACCCCAAACCGCTTCGTCCCATCCTCGCGCTCCTCCGTCCCCACTGGCGAAATATTATTCAGCCACCTCCCATACTGCACAATCAGCGGCTGATCGAGCCCATACCGCTTCTGATAATACTCCCGAACCCGCGCCGCCTCCTCGCTCTTCAAATTCCCGAACCGATCCAGCATCGTCCCCCCGATCCCCCCCGGCGCCATCCCCATCACAAAAAACACCAGCGCAGTCATCCCCAGCAGCGTCGGAAAAATCAGCAGAATTCGTCGCGTAATATAAGTAAGCATCGGACGAAAAACTCAATCCTTGTACTTCTGCAGCGCCGCCGGCACATACCACTCATTGCTCGGACTCACTCCGAGCTTCTTCGTCGCCACATCTCCTCGAAACCGCCCATTCACCAGCGTCAACTGCTTCTCCTGATACAGAAACGTATAAGGCTGATCATCATGAATGATCCGATGCACCTTGTGCCATAGCGGGATCGCCTTCTTCATATCCACAATCTCCCGTGCCGCGTCGATCGTCTTGTCCAGCTCCGGATTGGAATAGCTGATGTAATTGTCGCCCGTCCCCGCAATCTCCGACGAATCAAAAATCTGTTTCGGATCATCGATCGGCGTCGCGCTCCAGCCCATACACGCCGCGTCGATCTGCCGATCCGTGATCCGCTTGAGCATCACCGACCATTCCATCGCCTCCGGCTCACAAACAATCCCCACCGTTGCTAGCGCATCCTGCACATAAGTACAAATTCGCTTTCGCTCATCTCGCGCCGCGTTATATGTCAGCCGAAACCGAAATTCCTGTCCGTCCGGCCCCACCAGAATCCCATTGACCTTGTGATACCCCGCCTCTTCCAGCAATTTCATCGCCCCCGCCGGATCATAAGGCGTCGGCTTTATCGCCGGGTCCGCCTGCACCCCTAATGTAAAAAACGGCCCGCTATTCACCGTCGCCAGCCCATGCTTGATGTCCCGCACCAGCCGCTCGCGATCAATCAACATCGTCAGCGCCCGCCGCACCCGCGCATCGGCAAAATGCGTCGTCTTTCCATCGCGCTTCTCATTCCACCCGATATAAATATACCCCGTCTGCGGTGCATCCAGCGCAAACGCCTGCACGCGCTTCCCCAGCTCCGGGTCATCTCTCACCGCCAGATACTGCTCCGCCTCCGGCTGCGTATATAAATCAATCTCCCCATTCTTAAACGACGTCAATCGCGCCGAAGGATTCTCAATCACCTGCCACGCCATCCGCGCCAGTGCCGGCGCCGGATCACCCCAATACCGCTCATTCCGCACCAATTGCACCGGCTTGCCCGGCTCAGGTCTCCACGACGTCGGATCCGCCAACCGATAAGGCCCAGACCCCAGCAGCAACCCCACCGAACGATTAAACTCCGTCGGCGAATACTTCGAATAAAACTTCTTACTTAAAATCTGCTGCGATGCCGCCGTCTCAAAACTCTTAAAATAAGGCTCCTTAAACACAAACCGCACCGCGTAATCATCCAGCTTTTCAACCTTCTCCAGCTTATCCAGCGACACCCGCGCCCGCGGGGCCTCCACCTTCTCATTCATCGTCCACTCAAGCGTGAACACCACATCATCCGCCGTCATCTCATCCCCATTCGAAAACGTCACCCCATGCCGCAGCTTGAAATCAATCGTCTTCTGATCCGGCGATATCCGCCAAGCCGTCGCCAGATTCGGCAGCCACCCCAGCGTATCCGGGTCATACACACACAACGTATCCAGTACCGCCCCCTGTACATATGCCGAATAAAGATCCGTGCTGATCAGCGGTGTAAGCTTGTCCGGCACCACCCCAAACGTATCAATCAGCGCATCCCCTTGTGCAAAATCCTTCGCCGCATACACCCGCTTCATCCGCGTAAACTCATCCTCTTTCGGCTGAATCCAATCATCCCCGAGCACCTTATTCCCCGGCTGCATCGTCCCCTCCCGCGTCCCCATAGACACCCCGCCCTGCTCCAGCATCCGCCGAATCTTCGCCAAATCCCCCGTCTGCTCCTGCTGCACCGCTTCAATCGTCAGCATGTGCTTGTACTGCCGGTCATACTGCGTCATCCCCAGCACCACCAGCACGATCAAACAGATCAGCAGCAGAACGATGAAGAAATCTTTTACGCCGAACCGATTTTCCATGTTTACCTCAAACCGTCGGAATCATAATCAGATTTTCGCCGCATCGCGCTTCGGGTCAAACACATCGCGCAACCCGTCTCCAAGAAAATTCAGGCTCAGCAGCGTAACCACCAGCAGCAAACACGGAAACAGCAGCATCCACCATCTCGGATTCAATGGATTCAGCGCCGTCAACAATCCATCCCCCGCCAGCTTCCCCCACGACGGCAGCGGATCCACAATCCCCATCCCCAGAAACGACAAAAACGACTCCTGCAAAATCGCGTTCGGCACCGTCAGCGTCGCATACACAATCACCGGCCCAATCAAATTCGGCAGAATATGTCTCAAAAATATCCGCGGCTCCGACAACCCCACCGCCCGGCACGCCTCCACAAACGGCTGCCCCCGCAACGACAACACCTGCCCCCGCACCACCCGCGCCATCGTCAGCCAGCTCACCAACCCAATCGCCGAAAACAACACCACCATATTCGCCGCCTGCGCCGACATATGCCCCCCCAGCACCGGCTCCAGCGCAATCTTGAACAATATCACCAGCAGGATGTACGGCAGCCCATATAAAATATCCACCACCCGCATCAACACCGAATCCACCCACCCCCCCCGATACCCCGCCACCAGTCCCACCGACACCCCCAGCACCAGCGAAATCCCCGCCGCCGCAAACCCCACCGCCAGCGAAATCACGCCCCCCAGCAGGCACCGCGCCAGCAATGACCTCCCCAACCCATCCGTCCCGAATACCATCGTAAATGGCGTCCACGCCGGCGGCATCCGCACCACATTCTGATTCTGCAAATCATAATACAACTGAGTCTGCCCGAGCGTCATCGGCATCGTCCCCACACAAACCAGCACAATCAACCCGAGAATACTTCCCCCCACCACCACCCGGCCCGACCGCAGCGCCCGCCGCAGCGGATGATCCACATCCGCCGGCCCATTCGCCTGCATCGCCTCCGGCATCGCCACCACTGTCATCGCCCGCCCCCGATCTCTATCCGCGGATCCACAAACGCATACCCCACATCCACCAGCAAATTAAATAGCAGCAGCATCGCCGAATAAACCATCACCGTCCCCAGGATCAACGTCTGATCCCGATTCAGCACCGAATTCACAAAATGCCTCCCCAGCCCCGGCACATTAAACACCTGCTCCACCACAAACGACCCCGTCAACGTCGTCGCCGCCGCCGGCCCTAAATACGACAACACCGGCAGAAACGCATTCCTCAAACAATGCTTCCACACCACCATCGACTTCGACAACCCCTTCGCCCGCGCCGTCCGCACATAATCCGCCCCTAGCACATCCAGCATCGACACCCGCGTCAGCCGCACGATATACGCCATCGGTGCCAGCGACAGCGCCACCCCCGGCAACACCAAATG
>DASRRR010000061.1:0-22733 GCA_035656825.1 Tepidisphaeraceae bacterium
GCCCTCCCCAAAACCATCTTCACATCATCCTGCATCCCCAAAGGATAATCGATCGAATCAAATCATTGAATCACTAACAAAAAATCCGCTCTTCTTTGTCTCTTTGCCCCTTTGCGATCTCTGCGAATCTCCTTCTTCGCCTTTCTTCGTGTCCCCCTTCGTGCCCATCGTGTCATCGTGGTTGCATTTGACTCAAACTCAATTTCCCACCGCCTCCAGCCGAGCATACTGCAAAATCAACGTCTTCCTCCCCGCCATCGTAAAATCGATCACCGCTTTTGTCTGCTGCCCCATGTTTGAGATCTCCGCGATCCTCCCCACCCCAAACGCCGGATGCCGCACCATCTGCCCTTTGCGGAACGACCCCGCCAGCCGCTCCGATTCCGTCTCCATCCGCGACCGCGTCGCTTCCCGCGATTCCTCTCCGCCATACGCAATCCCCGCCCGATCCGTAATCCTCAGCATCTCCTGCGGCATCTCATTAAAAAACGGACTCGTTACCGTCCTCTCCCTTAGCCCCCGCATCATCCGATAATTCGCCTTCGTCAAAATCAACCGATCCTGCGCCCGCGTAATCCCCACAAAACAGAGCCGCCGCTCCTCCTCCAGCTCCATCGGATTCCCCCGCGTCCTGGAATGCGGCAATATCCCCTCCTCCAGCCCAATCATCGCCACCACCGGAAACTCCAACCCCTTCGCCGCATGTAGCGTCATCATCGTCACCGCACCGCTCCCCTCCTTCATCGCATCCTGATCGCTCACCAACGTCACTGCCGCCAGATAATCATCCAGCGTCCCCTCCGGACTCTCCAGATCAAACTTCGCCGCCTCCGTAATCAATCCATTCACGTTCCCCAATGGATCTTCATCCCCCGAAGCATCCCCTTCCCCTTTCTTCAATAGCATCGCTTCAATCCCGCTGCGTTTAATCACATCCTCCATCAACGTCCGCACGCTCACCACTTGCTTCACCGGCGAAAACATCCCCCCATCCTCCATATCCACCGGCCCAGGCGCAATCGTCTTGGCCATCCCCTGCCAAAGCTTCATCATCCCCACAAACTTCTGCACCGCGCCTGCCGCCCGCGTCGACACCCCCTGCACCTCCCCCACCCGCTCCATCGCGTTAAATAGCCCAATCCCATTCCCCACCGCAAACACCTTCATCTGCTTCACCGAAGCATCCCCGATCCCCCGCGTCGGCGTATTCACAATCCGCTCCAGATTCACCTCATCCGCCGGATTCGCGATCACCCGCAGATACGCCAGCACATCCTTAATCTCCTTCCGCTCATAAAACGCCGTCCCCCGCGCCATCACATAAGGAATCCCCCCAAACCGCAGCGCATCCTCCATCGCCCGCGACAGCGAATTCATCCGATAAAAAATCGCCATCTGGTTATACCCCACCCCGTTCTTCTCATGCAGCGTCTTGATCTCCTCCGCCACCACCCGCGCCTCGTCATCCTCATCCTGACAAATATAAACATGCGCCGGCTCCCCCATCTCCTTCGTCGTCCACAACCCCTTCTCTTTTCGCTGCTTGTTATGCGAAATCAAATCCGAAGCAATCGCGAGTATCGTCTTCGTCGACCGGTAATTCTGCTCCAGCTTCACGACCTTGGCATCCGGATAATCCGTCTCAAAATCCAGGATGTTCCGAATATCCGCCCCCCGCCAGGCATAGATCGATTGATCCGGATCCCCCACCACGCACATATTCTTATGCCGCTGCGCCAGCGCATGCGCCACGATGTACTGCGCATGGTTCGTATCCTGATATTCGTCGATCAAAATATACTGATACCGCTGCTGCAACTCCGCCAAAACCTGCGGATGATCCCGCAGCGCATTGGCCGTCAGCATCAACAGATCATCGAAATCGACCGCGTTATTCTGCGTCAGCAGCGCCTGATACTTCGTATAAATCCGCGACACCGTCCGCGAATAAAAATCCCCCGCCTGCTGCGCATACAACTCCGGCGTCAACAACTGGTTCTTCGCCTTCGATATCGCCCCATGAATATTCCCCGGCGGAAAATTCGTCGTCGACAACTCCAACGTCTTAATCGCCTCTTTAATGACTTTTTCCTGATCCCCCGAATCATAAATCGCAAAATTCGCCGGCAACCCCACCGTCACCGCATAATGCCTCAGCACCCGCAAACACAACGAGTGAAACGTACAAATCGTCGGCCAAGGCTGATCCAACCTCCCAAAATCCCTAAGCGGCCGATCCATCAGCGCCCCAATCCGATGCTTCATCTCCCCCGCCGCCTTATTCGTAAACGTAATCCCCAGAACCGCCCACGCCGGCACCCCCTGCGCCATCAAATACGCCACCCGCCGCGTAATCACCCGAGTCTTCCCCGACCCCGCCCCCGCGATAATCAATAACGGCCCCTCCACATGCGTCGCCGCCTCCCGCTGCTCCGCCGTCAAATCCGCCAACAACTCATCCACATTCAACACCACGCACTATCTCCAAAACCCCATCATAGCACACCCCTCCTCTTTCATCCTTCCGCCTTCATCCCTTATCCTCCCCTCATGTCCCCACTCTTCCGCCTCACCCCCACCGGCTACTACAAATCCCGCTCCTCCCTCGTCACCGGCGATGTCACCATCGGCCCGCAATCCTCTCTCTGGTTCAACGCCGTCCTCCGCGGCGACGTCGCCCCCATCACCCTCGGCCGCCGCGTCAACGTCCAGGACAACGCCGTCATCCACTGCGACTCCGGCGTCCCCAATGTCATCGAAGACGACGTTACCATCGGTCACTCCGCCGTCGTCCACGGCTCATTCATCGGCCGCGGCTCCCTCATCGGCATGTCCGCCACCCTCCTCGGCCGCACTCACATCGGCTCCGAATGCCTCGTCGCCGCTGGTGCCGTCGTCCCCCCCGGCCTGGTCGTCCCCGACCGCATGGTCGTTATGGGTCTCCCCGGCAAAATCGCCCGCCCCATCAAACCCCAGGAACTCGACTACCTCCACTGGCTCACCACCCACTACGTCGAACAAGCCCAACGCCACATCTCCGGCGCCATCCAGGAACTCGACCCCGACTAAACTCTTCCCCACTTCCCTATTCCCCCATCCCCATAAGCTCCTCCAACCTCTCCAACAACATCCCCGCCTTCACCGGCTTCGAAAAGAAATACGTCGCCCCCACATGCGGTAACGAATTGATCGTCTCCATCGACACATCCCCCGACAACACCACGATCGGCATCTCCTCCCCCACCACCTTCCTCAACTGCTGAATCAACACCAACCCCGATAAATCCGGCAAATGAATATCCACCACCGCCGCCGCCGGCCGAGTCTTCGCCACATGCTCCAGCGCACTCTTCCCCGTAAAAAATACCGAAGCACCATACCCCTTCGACTCCAGATATTTCTTCAACGCCCGCGCCACCCCATGATCATCCTCCACCAGCATAATCTCCCGGCTCACGGAAGACGCCTCCATACCCGATTCTTTTAATGCCGAATTCACATTATCTCCATTTCCATCCAACATTTGCATCATTCTCACTCCCCTCCATCTATCCCTCTGCAGGGGGGTGTAATGTAGAACCCATGTCTCCTTTCAACAACGTCCGAAATTCCCCTTTCCCCCCATCCAAATATCACCTATGCCCGACAATCTGGCGGATTTTTGATTGAATGGCTGAGCTTGCATGATAGTATTTGCCCCCATCAGGCAACGCCTATCGGCTTGCCCGGTCTCAAAATCAATCGCCAATCGGGCTTTGGCGAGGTGACGATGAGGTTGTATGATGGTTTGTTGCAAACACATCCAGAGACCTAAACGCACTCTGATCTGATACCGACAAGCCAAGGGTTTCCCCGGAACACGTTTCCGTCACCAGGACGTAATCGCGACCGGCTTTTCGTGGGAGCACGGGTATGCTTAACGGCACCGTCAAATGGTTCGATTCTAAAAAAGGCTTCGGCTTTATCGTCTCTCCTGAAGGGAAAGACGTTTTCGTCCACTTCAGTGTCATCGACGGCGACGGCTTCCGCTCCCTCAAAGAAGGCGAACCCGTCGAATACGAAATCCTCGAAGGACCCAAAGGCCTCCTCGCCCAAAAGGTCAAACGCCTACAGCCCGCCACCCTAAAGACGCCACGCGTCCCCGTCTAAGTTACATCGCCAATATTTCCCCGTTTAGCCGCCGCCCTCCGCGCGGCGCGTCTTGCCCGCACCCCTCCCCTCGCGTAAACAGACACCATGCCCCCCCTCGCCCTAGGCCTGCTCGCCGGCTGGCTCTCCAGCATCATCATCTTCCTCTTCGCCGCCCGCTACGCCTACGCGCGCTTCCTCCGCCTGCAAAAACGCACCCACCAGGCCGAGCGACTCGCCGAGCTAGGCACCCTCACCGGCGGCCTCGCCCACGAAATCAAAAACCCCCTCTCCACCGTAGGCCTCAACCTCCAGCTCCTCCGCGAAGACCTCAACCCCAATGACCCCTCCTACCCCCGTCTCACCAATCGCCTCGCCACCGTCCAGCGTGAAACCGCCCGCCTCAAAGACATCCTCGACGACTTCCTCCGCTATGCCGGCAAGCTCGAACTCGACAAAAAGCCGACCAACCTCAATGACCTCCTCGAAGAACTCGTCGATTTCTTCCACCCCCAGGCTCAGCTCTCCCGCGTCCAGCTCCGCCTGCGCAAATCCCCCGACAACCTCATCGTCCCCGTCGACCCGCGCCTGATCAAACAAGCCGTCCTCAACCTCATGCTCAACGGCGTCCAGGCCATGAACGACAAGGGAGGAGATCTCCTCCTCTCCACCTCCCTCCAGAATGGCGAAGCCCTCATCGACATCATCGACACTGGCCCCGGCATCCCCCCCGACGCTACCCAAAAAATCTTCCAGGCGTACTATTCCACCAAGAAAGGCGGCACCGGCCTCGGTCTCCCCATGACCCGCCGTATCATCGAAGAACACGGCGGCCACCTCACCGTCTCCTCCGAACCCCAAAAAGGCACCGACTTCACCATCCACCTCCCAACCCACTAACCACGGACTACGGACCACTGACCACGGACGATTAATATGAGCGACACCCCCCCCATCAAATCTCACATCCTCATCGTCGACGACGAACAAGACCACGCCCAGGTCATGTGCGAAGCCCTCCAGCGCATCGGCCACCGCTGCGACGTCACCTACAACCTCGCCGAAGCGCAAGCGCGCATGCACAAAAAACATTACGACGTCATCGTCACCGACCTGATGATGGAAGGAAAAAAAGAAGGCATCGACGTCCTCCACGCCGCCCTCGAACAGCAAACCCCGCCCCCCCCCGTCATCCTCGTCACTGCCCACGCCGACATCCCCACCTGCAAACAGGCGTTGCACGACGGCGCTTACGACTACATCGAAAAACCCCTCGATCTCGACTACTTCCGCGCCCAGGTCAACCGCGCCGCCGAGCGCAGCGCTCTGCAAAAACAGAACAACGACCTCCAGCAACAACTCGCCGAGCAAGTCACCGGCGGCGGTTTCGAAGGCATCGTCGGCCAATCCGTCGCCATGAAAAAAGTCGTCCAGACCGCCCGCCAGGTCGCCGCCAGCGATATCCCCATCCTCATCCTCGGCGAGTCCGGCACCGGCAAGGAACTCATCGCCCGCGCCATCCACACCTCCTCCCGCCGCCGCAAAAACCGCATGGTCACCCTCAACTGCGCCGGCCTGTCCGAATCCATCCTCGAAGACGAACTCTTCGGCCACATCAAAGGTGCCTTCACCGGCGCCCAGTCCGAACGCGAAGGCCGCTTCGAACACGCCGACAACGGCACCCTCTTCCTCGACGAAATCGGCGACATGCCCGCCCCCATGCAAGCCAAACTTCTCCGCGTTTTAGAAAACGGCGAAGTCGTCCGCCTCGGCTCCAACGACCCCATCCAGGTCGACGTCCGTTTCATCAGCGCCACCAACCGCAACCTAGAAGAAATGGTCGCCGACAACCGCTTCCGCCAGGACCTCTACTTCCGCATCAAAGGCGCAACGATCCAGCTTCCCCCGTTACGCGAACGCCGCGAAGACATCCCCCTCCTCATCCATTATTTCATGCAGCAAGCCGCCGAAAAATACGGCAAAATCATCACCGGAGTCAAACCCGAAGCCCAACAAATGCTCATGAGCTTCCACTGGCCCGGCAACGTCCGCCAACTCCGCAACGCCGTCGAAAATATGGTCGTCCTCTCCCCCGGCGACAAACTCACCCTTGAAAGCCTCCCCTCCGAAATCCGCCCGACCTCCTCCCCCGAATCCACCCCCGACATGAACAACCTCGTCGGCATCCCCATCACCGAAGCCGAAAAAATCAACATCCGCAACACCCTCAAAATGGTCCACGGCAACCGCGAACAAGCCGCCAAAATCCTCGGCATCGGCGAACGCACCCTGTATCGAAAGATCAAAGAGTACGATCTCGGATAAGAGGTCAGCACCAAAGAGGATCAAGAAGATAAGGGCACCAAGCAAAAAGGACGGTTAAAGATGGAGCCAATTCCAGATGACCTGGATCGCATCGGAACTCAGATTGTGGATGCCGCCTTTCATCTCCACTCGAAACTCGGACCCGGCCTACTCGAATCCGTCTATGAAGCTTGCCTAGCCCACGATCTCCGCAAACGTGGCCTGCGCGTCGAACGTCAAGTCCCCATCCAACTCCAATACGACGACCTGACCTTCAATGAAGCCTTCCGCCTCGACCTCCTGGTCGAAGGCGTCATCATCATCGAACTTAAATCCACCCTCGAAGACCACCCCGTCTACAAATCCCAACTCCTAACCTATTTACGCCTCTCCAACCTCCGTCTAGGCTACCTAATCAACTTCAACAAAAAATACATCAAAGACGGCATCACCCGAGTAGCCCTCTAAAAAATGATTTCCTTGGTGCCCTTATCTTCTTGATCCTCTTTGGTGCTGACCTCTTACTCTTCTCCCCCATGAATTACAAAATCGGCCACGGCTACGACCTCCACCGCCTCCAACCCGGAGGCCAACTCTTCCTCGCCGGCATCCTCGTATCCTCAGAAATCTCCCCCATCTCCCACTCCGACGGCGACGTCGTCCTCCACGCCATCGTCGACGCCCTCCTAGGCGCACTCGCCCTAGGCGACATCGGCGACCACTTCCCCAACTCCGACCCCCAATGGAAATCCGCCAAAAGCGAAATCTTCCTCACACACGCCTACTCCCTCGCCACCTCCGCCGGCTGGAAACTCGAAAACCTCGACATCACCATCCTCGCCGAACGCCCCACCCTAAAACCCTTCAAACCCGCCATGAAATCCAACCTCGCCAAACTCCTCCATTGCGACCCCTCCCAAATCAACCTAAAAGCCGGCACCAACGAATCCTGCGACTCCATCGGCCGCGGCGAATCCCTCGCCGCCCACGCCATCCTCCTCCTCACCCGCTCCTAACCTTGCCCCATCCACCCCGCCTCGCCATAATCCCTTTTCCATTCTTCCAAAGGAGGTCCCCCATGACACAACCCACCCCCGTGCTTGTCGGACGCGCCTCCCGTCGGTCGGCCTAACCCGCTCGCCCCGTCCCCCAAGCCTTCTCACTTCCCCAATCCCGCCCCTCGCGCCCCTGTCGCGCGCGGCCGGCATCTACTTTGGACATTCCATGCTATCTCCCATTCCCGCTGACCAACATGAACAACATCTCCGCGCCCTAACCCAAACCGCCCACCAAATCCTCCCCATCCTCAACTTCTCCCCCGAAGCCATCACCCAATTCCTCCAACAACACGCCCCCCTCCCCGGCCAAGACCTCTACCACCTCCACCTCCCCACCGGCCAATCCGCCTTCCTCAAATCCCGACAACCCAACACCCTTCAATTTGAATACCTTCTCCCCTCCAACTGGCACGCCCGCTACGACATCCTCCGCGGCGCCATCCAACTCCTCCAGCAACACGCCGACGCCACCCACCGCGACATCCTCTTCTGGCTCGACGACCACGCCCCCTCCCACAACGCCTATTTCGCCGGCCTCCTCCCCACCCTCGGCTTCACACTCACCCCCCGCATCGAACTCCTCGCCCCCGCCACCGCTCTCGCTCACCTCCACCTCCCCGAACTTCCCCCCGGCATCATCGAACGCCCCTTCGATCTCAATGATCTCCCCGCTTTAAACTCCTTCTACAATCACGCCTTCTCCATCCACCCCTCCCACCATCCCGATCCCAATCCCCTCGGCCACGTCCCCAACCGCCCCGACACCCTCCACTCCTTCCACGCCCTCTACCACCAAACCCGCCCCATCGCCTTAGTCTTCGGCATGCTCCCGATCTCCCGATACCCCTCCCTCTACAACAACCGCCTCAACATCGAAGAACTCGCCGTCCACCCCGACTACACCAACCGCCACCTCGGCCGCTACCTCACCCTCCGCTGCATGCAATCCCTCCAACACCTCCACCCCACACCGCCCCGAGAATTCTTCATCGGCACCAACCGCACTTACGCCACCGCCCTCCATCTCTACCACTCTCTAGGCTTCCGCCCTGCCAGTTACTACACCTATGCCACCTACACGCCCAACCGCCCATTTTGAAATCCGCCCCCAAATCAAAAATATTTTCCCGCTTTCCCTCAGCATTACCCCACTCCCCCCATTTTCGTTGCGCCCCCGTCCCCTCCCCCGCGCACACCCCCCTGTATCTATAGGAGGACCCACGATGCCTAGCATCCTTTCTTCTTCGCGTGATTTCTTCGCGTCTTCCCTTCGCGCCCATCGCGGTCTCTTCTCTCCCCCAAAACCAAACGAACCCAAATTCCCCATTCCCACCTCAAAAATCCACCTTTCGACAATCCAACTCCCCCTCTCTACAATCCCGCCCCTATGTCTTTACGCGTTTACAACACCCTCACCCGCGAAAAAGAACCCTTCACCACCGTCACTCCGCACGAGGTCAAGATGTACCTCTGCGGCCCAACCGTCTACAAATCCCCCCACATCGGCCACATGGTCGGCCCCGTCATCTTCGACGCCATCAAACGCTACCTCCAAACCAAATCCTACAAAGTCACCTGGGTCGTCAACATCACCGACGTCGACGACAAACTCATCGACAAAGCCGCCGAACTCAAAACCACCGTCCCCGCCCTCGCCGAAAAACACACCAAGGAATACTTCGAAGCCCTCCAATGGCTAGGCATCGACACCATCGACCACTTCCCCAAAGCCTCCGAGTACATGTCCGAAATTGTCCGATTATGTCAGACCCTCATCGACCGCAACCACGCCTACGCCACGGGCGGCAACGTCTGGTTCTCCGTCACCTCCGACCCCGACTACGGCAAACTCTCCAACCGCAAAGTCGAACAACAGGAATCCACCGGCCGAGACCTCGCCGGCACCGGTAAACGCAACCCCGCCGACTTCGCACTCTGGAAATCCGCCAAACCCGGCGAAATATCCTGGCCCTCCCCCTGGGGCCCAGGCCGCCCCGGCTGGCATATCGAATGCTCCGCCATGTCCATCAAGCTCCTCGGCGAATCCTTCGATATCCACGGCGGCGGTATGGATCTCATGTTCCCACACCACGAAAACGAACTCGCCCAATCCGAATCCGCCACCGGCAAAACCTTCGCACGCTACTGGCTCCACAACGGCCTCACCCGCATCAAAACCAAGCTCTCCTCTGGCGAAATCGCCAGCGAAAAAATGTCCGGCTCCATCGGCAACGTCGTCAACGTCCTCGACATGAAACGCGCCGGCGAAAACCCCGACCTCTTCCGCTACCTCCTCCTCTCCACCCACTACCGCCGCCCCATCGAATTCAACGACGAAGTCATCGCCAACACCAAAAAGGCCTACGCCGTCTTCACCAGACTCTTCGACCGCATCACCCGCCTCTCCACGCCGACGCTAAGCGCCAGCGAAGCCCCGGATTCCCCTCTTTCTTCCTCCACCGCCTCCTACAAACAAAAATTCCTCGACACCATGGACGACGACTTCAACACCGCCGGCGCCATCGGCGTCCTCCACGAACTCGCCGGCGAAATCAACTCCTTCATCGAACGCACCAACCTCGAAAAAACCAAAGACCCCGCCTCCCTCGCCTCCGCCTCCACCGCCACCCAAGTCCTTCATTCTCTCGCCCACACCATCGGCCTCTTCCGCACTCCCGCCCCCACCACCCAACCCGCCTCCGCCGGCCTCGTCGACGACCTCATGAAACTCCTCATCCAAATCCGCGCCGACGCCCGCGCCGCCAAAAACTTCCCCACCGCCGACGCCGTCCGAAAAGGCCTCACCTCCCTAGGCATCACCCTCGAAGACCGCCCCGACGGCACCCTCTGGCATAAAAATTAAATTACAATATCGGAAATTTAGTAGATTATTTCCCCCCTTGCCAGATATATTCCACAGAGAACAGTTTTCCTGCATCTCTCTGGAGCACAACCCATGCGCCGCACTAGAGCCTTCACCTTGGTCGAGCTTCTCGTCGTCATCGGCATCATCGCCCTCCTCATCTCCATCCTACTCCCCGCCCTCAACAAGGCCCGCTCCGCCGCCAACGCCGTCAAATGCAGCTCGTCCCTCAAGCAGATATTCAACTGCATGGTCATGTACACCCAGGACAATAAGGGCTATCTCCCCTGCCCGCGCGTTGAAAGTGTGTATAACCTCGGCGCCCTCACTTTCGACGGCTCCCAATCTGCTGACATCCCGGGCAAACTCATCTCCGAAAACGCCCACTGGTTTGACTTCCTCGGCAAATACACCTCCAAAGTCCGCAGCGCCGTCACCGCACAAACCACTGACGAGCAAGGCATCAACTCCAATTCCATTTTCTGGGGCTGCCCGACGTGGACCGGCGTCATCACCGCTAGCGCCAGCCCGCAAAATCTCATCGCCGGCGTCAACCGCATCTACACAGGTTACGGCATGAACACATGGCCCAGCTTCACGCCTACCGTCGCCATCGGCAGCGCCTCCCCACCCGTTTCCGAATCATTCGATTTTAAAGCCGGCTCCCCGGCCAATGGCCAATGGTACAAGATCACCCAATACACCAACCCCACCCAGCGCGCCCTCGTCGCCGATGGCCGCCTCTGGAACATCGAAGCCAAATCCGTCCCTGATTCCGCCAGTATCCCAGGCCAACGCCTCAACTATTATCCCAACCCGTACAGCAGCTACGGCGGCCAAACCCAGTTCGACTTCTACCGTCACGGTAAATATCCCGCTGTCCAGATTGCTGATCCAACCACCGGTAATTTTTTTGCCACCGGCGGCAAAGTCCTCTACAACATCCTCTATGCCGACGGCCATGTCGCCCTCGTCACCGCACGCGAAGAAGCTTACAGCTCCATCCGCATGCGCTTCCCACGCTAACCCCTCATTGCGCGCCTCACGGATAAATCAAATATTTCTCCCTCACCTTCCCAAACGCCGCGAGCCCCGGCTCCCACGTCTTCCGAATCTCATCCTCGCTCATCCCCGCCGCGATCTGCTTCTTAAACTCCGTCGTCCCCGCCAGCTTGTCGATGCTGCCAACCTCCTTATAAAACTTCTGATCAAAGAAATGTTCCTTATCCGGAAACGCCTGATACAGCTCAATCATCCATTTCAGATTCAGATGCCGCGATTGCCGTAGCTTCTCTACATCCACCCCGCGCAAATCCAGCCCATAACAAACCTGCCCCATATAAATCGGATCCTCGCTCATCCCCGGTATCCCCACCGGCGTATACGAAAACGCATACTTCCCCTTGAGCTGCGGCGCGCCCACCACCGTAAACGGCATCATCGTCCCCCGCCCATGATTCAATATCGTCCCCTCAAACAAACATGTGCTCGGATACAACGCCACCGACAACGCCGTATTCAAATTCGGCGAAGGATTCACCGGTAGCACATACGGCGTATCATGCGTGTAATTCGCCACGGGAATCACGCGCAACTTGCACTTCCTCCCCTTCTCCAGCCACCCCTCCCCATTAATCATCTGCGCAAATTCCCCCACCGTCATCCCATACGCAATCGGGATCGGAAACCGCCCGATCCCCGACTGCAATTTCATATCCAACACCGGCCCATCCACCATGTACCCATTCGGATTCGGCCGATCCAGAACGATCAACTCTTTATCATTCTCCGCACACGCCTCCATCACCTCGCGCAGCACATTGATGTTCGTATAAAACCGCACCCCCACATCCTGAATGTCGTAAATCATCTCATCGACATCCGCCATATCCGCCGCGCTCGGCCGATGCTTCTTCCCATACAACGAAATAATCGGCACCCCCGTCTTCTCATCCACCTCATCCTTCACCGACCGCCCATTACTCGCATTCCCCCGAAACCCATGCTCGGGCCCAAACGCCTTCACTACTTTCACCCCCATCCCCAGCAGCACATCCAAACTCGCCTTTCCCTCAATAATCGAAGAAGGATTCCCCACCAGTCCCACACGCTTCCCCTTCAAATCCGGCACATACTTTTCCACCTGATCCGCTCCCGTCTTCACCCCACTCGTCGCTGCTCCCGAACAGCAAACCCACCCTGCCAACAACACCGCCCAAAATGCACATTTCATCCATCTATTGTCTTATCTGCGTTCATCGGTGTCCATCGGTGGCTAATTCTCCCCTCCTCCCGAATAATGAATCCGTGCGCATCCTAGGTATCGATCCCGGCCTCCGACTCACCGGTTACGGCGTCATCCAATGGCACGCCACCAAACCCCTCCTCCTCGACGCCGGCGTCATCCGGCTCAACGAAAAGGAAACCGTCCCCCAGCGTCTCGTCGATCTCGAAAAAGAGCTAGACTCCCTCTTCGCCGAACACAAACCCGACCTCTGCGCCGTCGAACAGCTCTACGCCCACTACGCCCACCCGCGCACCGCCATCATCATGGGCCACGCCCGCGGAGTCATCCTCCTCGTCGCCGCCCGGCGGAACATCCGCATCGAACAGCTCCCCTCCACGCGCATCAAGCAATCCCTCACCGGCCACGGCCACGCTTCCAAATCCCAGATGCAGCACGCCATCCAGATGCTATGGAATCTCCCCAAGCCCCCCGACCCCCCCGACGTCGCCGACGCATTAGCCATCGCCCTCTGCGCCGGCCGCAACCTTCTTATGCCGTGACATCGACCGCGCCCGGCGTCAGGCTCTGCGTCGCCGTGCTGCTCGTCGAAGCCGTAGCGCTCTGTGAGCTGCTTTGCTGATCCTGCGCGATCTCCGCCTCAATCTGTTGAAGCTGAAGCTCGTACGCCTGATCCTTCTGCTGCTGGATATCAGCGCTATCCTTGCTCTGATCTTCCGTAGAGATTTCCTTCTCGATCGCCGTCTCTTGTTTTTGCAGAGACGAAACCGTCGAACTGCTGCTCGAAGTGCTCGAAGCATAGGCCGACGACGTGATAGACGAAATGCTGGACATATAGGTACTCCTTTACTTTGTTCCTATAAAAGTTATCGACAACCCCCGCCATCCACTCAAAAAATCACCCCATTTCATTTGCCGTTCATCATTTAGGCCTCTTTCCATCATTATTAGCCCGGTCGCTCGCGACCGGTTTCTCCCTCTCTCTGAACCACCCCCTTTAATCAAACCCCTCCTCTTCATCCTCTTCAATAACATCCCATGATCCCCGACGCTTCATGCAGTTGATTTCCCCTTCTTAGACTACAATCCCCGCCCGATGATCTCCGCCCTCACCGGACAACTCTCCCGCGTCGACACCGACCGCATCCACCTCAGCGCCGGCCCGATCCTCTACGAACTCCTCGTCCCCGCCGCCGACCTCCCCGACCTCCAATCCTCCGTTGGCCAAACCCTCACCTTCCACACCATCTTCTACCTCGGCGGCGACCCCTCCCGCGGCGGACTCGAACCCACCCTCATCGGCTTCCTCCGCCCCGCTGACCGCCAGTTCTTCAACCTATTCACCACCGTCAAAGGCATCGGCCCAAAAACCGCCCTCAAAGCCTTCACCCTCCCCGCCGGCCAGATCGCCGACGCCATCGAAGGCAAAGACGCCCGCTTCCTCGTCAAACTCAACGGCATCGGCAAACGAACAGCGGAATTGATCATCGCCGAACTCGCCGGCAAGGTGAAAACCTTCGCCGCCGACTACGCCACCACCGGCACGCGCCCCACCCCCAGCTCCAAACCCATCGGCCCCGAAGAAGACGCCATCCAAACCCTCGTCGCCCTCGGCGAACGCCGCCCCGACGCCGAACGCCTCCTCGAACGCGCCAAACAATCCAACCCACCCCCCAAAACCACCGAAGCCTTCGTCCGAGAAATGCTCAGCCTCCGCGCCACCCGCTCCTGATCTAAATTTTGCCATTGTGGGTTCCGAATACTGAAAATTTCTCCTCGCGCCGATCCGATGCAAGAATTTTGATGCACTCTGCCGATGAGGAGTAAGAGGCAGTTTGTGACCCAAGGTGCGCCCATCTTCCATTTGCTCTCCTCCGCCACCCTAAGTGGATTGGCCGGCGGCGGTGGCGCGATTATTTTGATCGGCATCGCCCTCTGGCTCGCCGGCTCCCGCTTCAGCCAGGGATTGGTCACCCTTGCAGCCGTCGCCACGGGTGCCGCCACCGGCAAGCAATTCCCCGCCTGGATCCACTCCACCATCGACCCCATCGGCACCTGCTTCGGCGGCGCATTCGTCCTCGGCCTGCTCGGTTACCTCTATCATCGCATGTGGGTTGGTGTCGGCCTCGGCCTCCTCGCCGCTACCTGGGCCGCCATCGTCACTTGGCTCCTCACCCAGCACAACCAACCCTGGTCCTTCCCTACGATCTCCTTCCCCCTCGATCTTGCCGCCTTAGCCAAATCCCTCTGGGCAACTCTCCCCGCCGACCTGCACAAAACCATGCCTTGGGCAGTAGGGGGGTCTGCTCTCGCGACAATGACCCTCGCCGCGATCTGCCCGCGCATCGCCTCCCGACTCTTTTACAGCATGCTGGGCATCAGCATTATCGCCCTCGCCGGCGCTCTGCTTCCGTCGCCGACGATCAATGTCACTCACCTCCTCACCAGCGGCTCCATCTTCCCCCTCGCCGCCGCCGCCATCCTCGTCTGGCTCGGCATGATGGCCCAATGGTGGATCGCCCCCAAACGCCTGGCGATCCCATCCGATCCACCCCCCGCAGGCAACGCTCAACCAAACTCATAACGGAGAAGAAAGGTCGAATATCGTGGCACAAGGCACATCAACCAGCGTCAACGCCGCAATCCCCCAGTGGATCACCCCCTCCCATTGGCCCGGACAAGGTGACCTCCTCACCTGGTGCCAAATCATGGGCCCAGCCCTCTCCATGATCCTGATCTTCGCCGGCTTCATCTACCTCATCTACGGCAAAGGCCTCTACCGCTGGCTCGTCACCTTCAACGCCGCCGTCATCGGCGGTTACTTCGGGATGCACTTCACCGACGGCGCTCAAGGTTCCATGGCCGGCGCGCTCCTCGGCGGTGTCCTCGCCGGCGCCATCGCCTGGCCCTTCGGCAAATACGCCGTCGCCATCACCGGCGGCCTCTTCGGCATCGCCGTCGGTGCCACCGCCTGGCGCCTCTCCGACCTCGACCCCCATTTCGCCTGGTCCGGCGGCATGATCGGCATGGTCTTCTTCGGCATGCTCTCTTTCCTCCTCTTCGATATGTCCGTCCTCGTCTTCATGTGCGGCCAAGGTGCCGCCATGCTCGTCTTCGGCCTCCTCGGCATGGCCTACAAGTACCCCGACATCGCCCAGCAGATCGGCCACTCCCTCTCCGGCCGTCCTATGGCCCTCCCCATCATCATCTCCGCCGCCGCCGCCACCGGCTGGTGGTGGCAACGCAAACACGGCAAATCCCCCGCCCCCTCCGGTGGCGGCGGAAAAGGTGGCAAGGACGCCCGTTAACTTCCCCTCCACAAATCCAAATCGTTTAGACGCCCCGCTTGCGGGGCGTTTCTTTTTGTGAAAACATCCCCCTATGACTCCCGAACCCATCCAAAACCTCATCATCGGCAGCGGTGAAGGCGGCAAATTCCTCGCCTGGCACCTCGCCCAATCCGGCCAGCCCACCCTCGTCGTCGAACGCCGCTGGATCGGCGGCTCCTGCCCCAACACCAACTGCCTCCCCAGCAAAAACGAAATCTGGAGCGCCAAAGTCGCCCACCTCCTCCACCACGCTAACCACTTCGGCTTCAACATCCCCACCCCCACCTTCGACCTCGCTGCCGTCCGCCAGCGCAAACGCGACATGGTCGATGGCCTGATTAAAGCCCACCTCGATCGCTATAAAGCCACCGGTGCCCAGCTCCTCATGGGCAGCGCCCGCCTCACCGCTCCACGCACCGTCGAAGTCACCCTCAACACCGGCGGCACCCGCACCTTCCTCCCCGAACGCCTCTTCCTCAACCTCGGCACCCACGCCACCATCCCTCCCATCCCCGGCCTCGCCGAATCCAAACCCCTCACCCACATCGAAATCCTCGAACTCGACCGCCTCCCCGAACATCTCATCATCCTCGGCGGCGGCTACGTCGGTCTCGAATTCGCCCAGGCCTACCGCCGCTTCGGCAGCCGCGTCACCATCCTTCACCACGCCCCCCAGCTTCTCGCCCACAACGACCCCGACGTCATCGCCGAAGTCTCCCGCATCCTCTCCGCCGAAGGAATCACCGTCATCACCTCCGCCGAAATCCAAACCGTCCAAGGCCTCTCCGGCTCCTCCGTCACCGTCACTGTCAAAACCCCCACCGGCACCACTACGATCCAAGGCACCCACCTCCTCGTCTCCACCGGCCGCACCCCCAATACCTCCAACATCGGCCTAGACCTCGCCGGCATCCAACTCGATCCGCGCGGCTACCTCAAAGTCAACGAACGCCTCGAAACCACCGCCCCCAATGTCTACGCCATCGGCGAATGTGCCGGCACACCCCAGTTCACCCACGTCTCCCTCGACGACTACCGCATCATCCGCGACAACCTCGCCGGCGGCCACCGCACCACCACAGTCCGCCTCATCCCCTCCTGCCTCTTCATCGATCCCCCCCTCGCTCACATCGGCCTATCCGAAACCGAAGCCGCCCGCCGTAACATCCCCTACCGCCTCGCCAAAATCCCCGCCGCCGCCGTACTGCGCACACGCACCCTCGACGAAACCCAAGGCTTCCTCAAAGCCCTCATCGACCCCGCCACCAGCCGCATCCTCGGCTTCACCATGATCGCCCCCGACGCCGGCGAAGTCATGGCCACCGTCCAAACCGCCATGCTCGCCAACCTCCCCTACACCCACCTCCGTGACGCCATCCTCGCCCACCCCACCATGGCCGAAGGCCTCAACGTCCTCTTCTCCGCCCCCCTCAAATAGCCCGCACGCAACGCGTGCGCGGTCCCCTCAAGGTTGCGTACTCGCCACTGGTGACAACAGCAAAAGAATCCCCCCCCCCGGCGGCAACCAATCATCCTCCGCCCCGATCGCCCTGACCTTCCCCGTCAACGCACTCACCCGCCGCATCGTCGCCTTATTCTTCAACGTCACCCCCCACGTCGTCGAATGCTGCAAATTCCGATTCACCACCAGCAGCGCCGGATTCCCCGCCGGATCCGTAAACTCTCCCACCAAAAACGGCCCAGCCCCTTTGATATTCTTCACAAACTGACTGCTCGATATCCCCTGGCACCCCTCCGGCACATCCGGCGAATGAAAAACATTCACACTCTTCAGCGGCAAATACGACGCCCCTAGACACCGCGGTATCTCATTGGCATCCCGCAACATCTCCCACGTCGGCGTATGCCTCCCCTGCAAATCGATCGCCGACAACCGGTAATTCCCCCGATCCCTCCCCGTAAACGTAAACCACCCGATCCCCCGCGCCCCATACGCCATCGACGCAAATACCTGGAACCGCAGCGTCGCCGGCGACGGTTCCGCATACCGAAAATGCGCGCACCCTAAACACACATTCCAGAACGGCACATTATTCTTGATCGACTCCCGCCGCACCGCTTCCAAACACTCAAAATAATTCCCCCGGATCGACCCATCATCCATCATCGAATACCAGTCAAAACTAAACGCCTTCGGATGCGTCGCCGCGACATAACTATCCACATAATCCGTAAACTTCTCCTGAATATCCGTCCCCCCAAACGCCCCGATCGGCAACAGATTCGTATACGCAATCACTTTGGGCGCCGCCGCCTGAAATGCATTCGTCCACTTCGCCACCGTCTTCACTTCACGCTTCTGCGGCTCATCAATGATGTGATACCCAAACACCGCCGGACTATTTCCCGCCTTTTCCACCAGCGCCTTCACCCGCTGCTCAATCTCCGCATCCCCCAGCGCCGGATTGCGCGCCTCAATCGACTTATCCGCAACAAACCCCTTCATCCCCACCGACGCCACCAAGTCCAGATTCTTCGGATCAACAAACCCCACCAGATTCATCCCGCACGCCCGCGCATCTTCATACGCCTCTTTGCTCGCCTGCAAATGATCCCACGGAAAAATCGGAAATTCCTCCGGCGTTAGCGCCGCCGGCAACCTCGTAATCTCCGACATCTGTCCCCGCGCGCAAACCCCAAACAATGCCACCAGGGCCACCGCCAACGTTCGATAAGATATCTGCATCCGTTGATTGTTGTGCGCCGCCTCGGCACATGCAACAAATCCATAAAACACATCAATTTTCTTCTTGGCATTCAGCAAAAATGAGTTAGTCTTCTTCAATCCTCTGGAGGAGAGAAATCATGATCCGCTCAATCACATCCGCAGCCCTTCTTTTATCCCTCGCAACCGTCGTATCGGCCGACATCACCCCTCTCTATCTCTCCCCTCCCAACGCCTCTCCGATCATCCCCTCCACCATCTCCATCTCCCCCACCGGCGACATCGGCTTCGCCACCAGCGACGCGTATGTGGAAAAAAAACATCTCGGTAACGTCAAATTCAACGACTTCACAATCTCCCGCTCCGCCAGCGACGTCGTCTCCCCTCCTGATATCTTCCCCGATGGCACCCTCTCCTTCTTCTCCACGAGCTCCACCGGCACCACCATCACCACCATCTCCCCCGACCATACCGTCAATACCCAACCCCTTGGCTCCGGCGCCCCACTACTCGACTCCAACGGCTCCAACGATGGCGTCCAGCCCATCACCGTCCACAACACCATGGCCGGCGCCACCAACATCACCGCCATCTCCATCGACCCCGCCACCCTCGGCCAGCCCACACCCATCACCTCCGTCGACGGAGATTTCATCGGCCTCTCCTCCAGCGGCCATAACATCGCCTACTCCTACCAATCCTCCGTCGACGGCTTGCCCCATCTCCGCGTCCTCTCCGACGACGGCACACAATCCTCCGACACCCCCCTCCCCCAATTCTCCTCCATCGGCACCCCCGTCTTCGCCGGCGCTACCATCCTCATCCCCGCCACCACCCCCGGCACCGGCGGCGAACCCCCCGTCTTTTCCCTCGAAAATCCCCTCTCAAAAACCACCGAATGGGTCGGCAGCAAAGTCTCCAGCGAACGCACCATCTCCGTCGACACCCCCGCCTCCAACGACAACGGCGACCTCGCCTTCATCTTCACCGACATCGACGCCAGCGGCCTCCAACAAAAACACATCGTCCACCGCGACCTCGCTGCCCGCGACTTCCTCACCGACCTCTCCACCGGCGACCCCCTCAACGGCTCCACCATCACCGACCTCTACCTCTCCCCCGACTCCCTGGCCGACAACGACCAACTCATCTTCTACGCCGCCTTGGCCGACGGCTCCTCCGGCCTCTTCATTACCTCCATCCCCGAACCCGCCTCCCTCACCCTCCTCGCCCTCCCACTCCTCCTCATTCGCCGCAATCGTTCATACAAATCCCCTCTCTTCTTTGCCCCTTTGCCTCTTTGAAATCTTTGCGACGCATTCGCTTTCTTCGTGTCCTCTTTCGTGCTATCGCGTCATCGTGGTTGCATTTGACCCCTAATCATACTTCTCCGGCTCCTCCCCCTTCGGCCGAGTCTTCCACCGCCGATGCACCCACCAATACTGCCCCGGATCCGCGCGGATAAAATCCTCGATCGCCTTATTATACCGCTGCGTAATGTAATGCAGCGGGTTTGCCTCATTCGCCCAATCCTTCGGATAAATAATATCCTGCGCCCCCACATGAAATTTGAACTGGTCATTCATCCGCCGCGCATACCCAATCACGATCGGCACCTCATACTGCATCGCCACCAGCCCGATCGATTTATACGTCGAAGCCTTCCTCCCAAAAAAATCCACAAACACCCCCTTTGACCCCGCATTCTGATCCGCCACGATCCCCACCGCCCCTTTCTGATCCAGCACATCCACCACCGCCTCGGTCGCCCCCTTCTTCGTAATAATCTCCTGCCCCATCTTCTCCCGCACGCCAAACAACCAATCCGAAATGTACTGATTATCCAGCGGCCGCGCAATCGACGACGTCGCAAACCCCAGCGTCGCCAGCGTATACCCCAATATCTCAAAATTCCCATAATGCGCCGTCAACATCAGCAGCCCCCGCTCCTGCTTCAACAGCAACTCCAGCACCGGCTCAAAGTGCTCCAGCTCCACATAATCCGCATACGTATCAATCCGAATCAGCCGCGTCGTAAACAGCACCTCCACAAACAGCATGAACAATTCCTGCATGCTCCGCTCGGCAATGACGCGAAGTTCCCCCTCCGGCTTCTCCGGAAAACTCCGCCGCAAATTCGCCAGCGCCCGCTCCCGATGCTTCCGGTCAAATTTGTAAAGCAGCGACCCCAATAACTTCGCCGTCCGCAAATTCGTATTCACCGGAAAACACAAAAACAGCATCGCCACCACGCGCAGCGCCACGTACTGTGCATAATCCAACACCGCGATGCGATTCTTCTTAGCCACCAGCCCAGCCATTCTAAGGCCAGACCCCGCGACCGTGAAATCCCCACTTGCGATTTCTATTCCCCCGTCAGCGACGCAATCAAATCCTTCTGCTTCGCCCGCACCTCTTTCAGTTCCCGCTCAATCGCTTGTCCATCTGATTTCAACTTCGCCATCGTCGCATCCGCCGTCTTCAGCATCTCGGCAAACTGCGCATCCCGTACATCCTTCGCATGCGCCACATCCACCTGCGTCTTACAATTTGCCAGTGCCGCATGGTAGTCGCTCGCGATCTTCAGTTCCTTCGCGTCCGCATCCCGATCGAGGTCGGCAATCGCATCATGATTCGCCGCGCGCTTCGCCATCAACTCTAAAATCGCCTGCTTATTCGCATCCAGCTCCGGCTTCGCCCGCATCAACGCCGCCCGCGTCAGAGTAGGGGGGTGCCCTCCCAAGTTCGCCTGCTCCCGATCCACCCGCTCCTGACTCGCCGCCACCGCCATCGCCGCCTCCCAAGGCCGCCGCGTCGGCTCGCTCCACGCTCCGCCCGCCACCTGTTTCCCCACCTCCGCAATGTCCGCCGCCGGATGCGCCAGCCCCGTCTCCACCGCCTCCGCCGCCGTCAACGTCAGGATCGTCCCCTTCGCCTTGATCACCTTCCCCGCCCCCTCCGTCGACAACATCGGATGCCCCGCCAGGTTCGTCTCCAGATGCAATTCAACATCCATCTCCATCATCCCGCGCAAAAACAGCGGATCATGTCCCGCCGCCGCTATATAGGCGCGTTCCTTCGCCTCCAGCGCCGACATGAACTTCGCCTCCACATCCGCCGGCCCATTCTTCGTCATCATGTAATGCACCGCCGCCCCGATCACCCCCCGCGGCGTCACATAAATCTGCTTGCACGACATCGCCAATATCGCCGCCGCCGAATACGCATTATGCACATACGCCACCACCTGGCAGTTGCTCTGCGCACTCGTCACCACATCCAAAATCGATAACAGCTCCTTGATGCTTCCCCCGCCGCTGTCGATATCCAACACCACATACTTAGCCCCCGCCCGCTTGGCCTCATCAAACCCCGCCTGCAGCGACGCCGCCGTCACTTCCTTCCCGATCTCCCCATCCACCGGCAACGTCGCATACGCCGGCCCCACCATCTTCGGCCGCGTTACCGACTTCACCTGCGACTTCTTAAACTGCCGCGATAACGAAATGCTCGACCCCGGCAAATCCATCTGCAACGTAATCGACCGCGCATCCTCCGCAATCACCTCCCCCCTGAATGTCTTCCCATCCAACAACGTCACCTCATCCCCCCGTGCCGCCTTACCCTGCAAAGTCGCAGCCCCCACCATCGCCAGCGCCACAAATCGAGTAACCGATCGCATCAAATCTCTCCCGTGATGAAAACGTGCTTACCCGTTGCATCGACCGGAGACCCCGCAGACTTAATACGCCAATAATTATCAGACCGTAATCCAGCTAACCCAAATTACATGTTCTCCGTGCTCTTTGTGTTCTCTGTGCTCTCGGTGGTAAATCCGTACGACCTACCCTCCGATCCGCGACATCTGCTGATTCCCATGCCCCGAATGCACCACCGGCTTCAACCTCACACAATCCTCCATCGCCCTCCCCAAGGCCGCCCGCCTCTCCCCCTCTTCCATCCCCGCCCGCAAAATCCCCCGCACATCCACCTCCCCCCCCTCAAACAAACACGACCGCAGCACCCCATCCGCCGTCAGCCGCAACCGATTGCACGTCGCACAAAACGGCTCCGACATCGCCGATATAAACCCAATCCTCCCCCGCGCATCCCCCCGCGC
>DASRRR010000062.1:0-16875 GCA_035656825.1 Tepidisphaeraceae bacterium
CCCATGACCCCCATCCTCCTCCAACTCCCCCCTCCCTGAGCGTCGAGCTTTCAATGTTGAGGTTGTCCCCAGCATTTATACGCGCTCCTCTAAACACCCACTTTTTCCCGCTTGCCGCTAAGAAGTGGTTTCACATCCATCAACTTGCTGCATACGATCAAGCATTCTCGGCATCTGTCAATTTAATTAACCCTCGTTTGGGAAGGATCGAGCAAGGATGCAATCCGATGGCGGAGCCTTTATTGTCAGACGAATTGTGGAATCAAATCGAATCATTATTGCCCATGCATACGCCTGATCCGCGGGGAGGCGCACAGCGGACCCAGCCCGGTGGATCGGGGGAAAAAAGGGTGCAAACGCCACCTAGAGCATTTTTCATTTTTCCGTATCGGCATATCCTGAATGGCGGATGAAGTTCATTGCGTCATCGGAGGTTACGCTCAGCGCCTTCTGGTTCAACCCGCGCAAGCAAAGCAGCCCGATGAGCACGCCCGTCGGGACGAATCTCCCCGGGGGAAGCGTGTCGATGGCGGCGTGAGTCCATTTTGGATTTTGGATTGCGGAATGCGGATGGGAAGATCGGAAAGCCGTTCTCCCCTCCGCATTCTTTTTTCATTCCGCATTCCGCAATCCAAAAACCGCAATGAGCTGGTTTGGAATTAGCGCACGACGCCACGGCCGACAGTGGCGCGGTGGGAGGTGTCTTCGTCGGTGGCGACCTGGATGCGGCGGCCTTGGGCGGGGCCGGTGAGGTTTTGCGGATGAGAACGGCGGCGCTGCGGCTGGGGCTGCTGGGGAGTCTCCTGAATGATGTGATAGATCGTATACGCGATGGCGGTGAGGGTGAATAGTTTTAGAAGGCGGAACATGGGATCTCCTTTTTTCAGGAGAGTTGCAAAGGATGTACCTACAGTCGGCTGATGAGCAGTTCACGCTGGAAGACCATCTCTTTCGGAAGATCGCCGGCAAGCTTGAGGAAGAGTTCTTCCTGGCTGAGGATTTCGGATTTGAATTCTTCGATGTCGATGGATTGGATCTTTTCGAATTGTTCGAGAGAGAGATTTAAGCCTTCGAGATCGATGTCCTGAGGGCGCGGCATCCAGCCGACGGGGGTTTCTTTGGCGTAGGCGCGGCCGTGGGCGCGGTCGAGGATCCATTTGAGGACGCGGAGGTTTTCGCCGTAGCCGGGCCAGACGAATTTTCCGGCGTCGTCTTTGCGGAACCAGTTGACGTGGAAGATGCGCGGGCAGTCGCTCATGAGTTTGCGCATGCGGAACCAGTGGACGAGGTAGTCGCGGATGTGGTAGCCGATGAAGGGGAGCATGGCCATCGGGTCACGGCGGACAAGGCCGGTTTGACCGGTGGCGGCGGCGGTGGTTTCGGAGCCGAGGGTGGCACCGACATAAACGCCGTGGAGCCAGTTGAAGGATTGGTAGACCAGCGGGATGGTGTGCGAGCGACGGCCGCCGAAGATGATCGCGGAGACGGGGACGCCGGCGGGGTCGTTCCAAGCGGGATCGAGGGCGGGGTTGTTGGTGGCGGGCGCGGTGAAGCGGGAGTTGGGGTGGGCGGCTTTGCGGCCGGTCTCCTGACCTATCTTCGGGGTCCAGAGATTGCCCTGCCAATCGAAACATTCGGCGGGCGCTTCGGGGGTTTTGCCTTCCCACCAGACGTCGCCGTCGGGGAGGAGGCCAACGTTGGTGTAGATCGTGTCGTGGGACATGGACGCCATGGCGTTGGGATTGGTGCGCTCGTTGGTGCCGGGGACGACACCGAAGTAGCCCGCCTCAGGATTGAGGGCGCGGAGCCTGCCGGTGGAAGGATCGACCCACATCCAGGCAATGTCATCTCCAACAGTAGTGACACGCCAGCCTTGGGCGGCGTACTGCTGGGGGGGAATGAGCATGGCGAAGTTGGTTTTGCCGCATCCGGAGGGGAAAGCGCCGGCGACGTAGGTTTTTTCGTTGTGATGGGGATCGTGGACGCCCATGAGGAGCATGTGCTCGGCCATCCAGTCCTGGTGACGGCCGAGGTAGGAGGCGATGCGGAGCGCGAGACATTTTTTGCCAAGAAGGGCGTTGCCGCCGTAACCGGAACCAAAGGACCAGATAGTGTTATCAAGGGGGAAGTGGCAGATGTAGCGGCGTTCGGGATTGACGTCGCCGAGGGAATGGAGACAGCGGGTAAAGTCATCGGACGGGCCAAGCTGGTCGAAAGCGGAGAATCCCATGCGGGTCATGATGGACATCGAGACCGCGACGTAGAGGGAGTCGGTGATTTCCACGCCGACTTTGGCCAGCGGCGAACCGAGCGGGCCCATGACAAAGGGGACGACGTACATAGTGCGACCCTGCATTGCGCCGTCGAAGAGCGGGCGGAGCTTGGCGTAGGCGGCTTTATCGGAAAGCCAGTTGTTGGTCGGGCCGGCCATATCCTGGGAGGGAGTGCAGATAAAGGTGAGATGTTCGGAGCGGGCGACGTCGTTGGGATTGGAGCGGTGGAGATAGCAGTTGGGAAGTTTGGACGGGTTGAGCTGGATGAAGATACCCTCGCGGACACCCTGAGCGAGAAGTGAGGCGCGCTGTTCGGATGAGCCATCACACCAGACGACGGAGGCGGGCTGGCAGAGGTCAATGCACTGTTTGACCCAGGCGCGGACGGACGAGTTGGCATTGGCGGGAGGGATAGAGGTCATGCAAGCGTTTTAATCGGCGCTGGGAGTTCATACAATCGGGAAATATGGCGCGGAAGATAATTGCGATGGTGTTGATGGCAGCGGTCAGCGGGTGCGGGCTGAGCAATCGGCCTTTGAATGATGCGTCGGTGCCGCTGGAAAATCGCGTGGAGAATGCGACGCGGTCGGGAATGTCGGCGAACTTTGGGTTGTTGCAGCCGAAGGAGGGGGAGATGCGCGTCATGGGAGGGAATCGACCGGTAGCGACATCCAGGCCGATGCCGACGGGAAGGCCGGCGGATTATGACGGGACGTTTGTGGGGATCGCGATCTCAGGAGGCGGATCGCGGTCGGCGAATTTTTCGGCGGCGTGCTTGTTTGAATTGCAGCGAATCGGCCTGCTTCCCTATGTCGATTACATCTCCACCGTATCCGGAGGGTCGCTCACGGGGGCGTATTACTGTTCGCATGGGGATGCGGATTGGAACCCGGCGGTGGTGCAGGGGAAACTGGCGTTTCAGTTTGCATCCGATGCACTGGGGCAGTCGACGCTGGCGTTTTGGAATGCGCTGGCGCTGATGTTTTCGCCGAGGAATCGGTCGGATATTCTGGCGGATACGTTTGACATGGTGCTGTTCCGCGATGGGCGGAGGAGCATGACGTTTAAGGATTTGCGCGATGATCGGCCGCGACTGCTGATCAATGCGACGGATTTGCAGTCGGGGCGGCGGTTTGTTTTTTGTAACGAATCATTCGATGAATTGAATTCCGATCTGGCGAATTATCCGTTGTCGTATGCGGTGACGGCGTCGAGCGCGGTGCCGGTGGTGCTGCATCCGGTGACCCTGCGGGATTATTCGACGATTTTCCGGCAATATCGCCATCTGACGGATGGGGGGGTGGCGGACAACCTGGGCGTGCAGACGCTGGCGGAGTTGTATGAGGCGCACAATCACGATGCACAGCGGAGGCATTTGCCGCCGCCTTATCCGCATGGGGCGGTGCTGATTGTGATCGATTCGACGACGTCTTTTGATACGACGTTGTCGGAGCGGAAGGAGATCGGGTTGTTTGAGGCGCTGCAATTGTCGGCGAACCTGACGGCGACGAGCCTGCTGAATCGGGCGAGTTCGGCGACGATGGCGGAGATGATTTTGAAGTATTCGCCTGCAAATGAGCCGGCGGAGAAGTTGCGGGAGCAGATCCATCAGTTACAGGAGGATAATTACCTGGACTTTACGGGATATTCGGGATTGCCGGTGCGGATTGTGAGGCTGTCATTGGATCATCTGGGGAATCTGCAGGATTTGCCGTTCAAGGGGTTCGCGACGACGGTGAATAATATTGATACGTATTTCAATATCGACAAGACGGCGGCATATCACTTGTATCAGGCGGCGAATCTGCTGGTGGGGGACCAGTATGAGTCGCATTTGAAGCCGATCCTGAGGGATTTGCAACATGCGACGACGGAGCCGACGACGCAGCCTTAACGGGTCTGACTTGCCAAGGCGGGGTGGGTCATGTTTTAATCGGATTGCCACAGAGAGAGACTCAAACAGGAGAGACTTCATGCGTCGCTTGCTTTTGACTGCAATCATTGCGTTGCCGATCGTTGGATGTCAGCCGAAGCAGATGCCGGCGACGCAGCCGATCGCGGAGCCGGCGACGGCGGAAATGACGACTGGGATCCGGGAGGCGTATCAGCAGAAAGATCCGTCGGCGGTGGTGGGACGGGTGATTGCGGTGTTGTCGGAGCAGAGTCTGGCGGCGGTGGGGGATGTGCCGGTGGACAAGTTCAAGGATGGGGATGTGGTGACGTTTATTGATTCGAACCAGGCGATCATCGCGGTGGGGACTGTGGTGAATATCACGGCGGATGCGGTGCATGTGAAATATACGGCGCAAGGGGAGATGGCACGGGCGCCGCGAGAGGGGGATTTGATGGTGAAGACGCAGTCGTGAGTAATGTAGAGATGGGAGAAAGCGGTGGCATGGAACTGCCGCTGCCGAGATTGGTGCTGGCGAGCGCTTCGCCGCGGAGGCAGGCGCTGCTGCGCGAGGGGGGATATGAGTTTGAGGTGCATCCGGCGAATATTGATGAGGAGAAGTATCCGGCGGGGATGTTGCCGGCGGAGGTGGCGTTGTATTTAGCGGTGGGGAAGGCGGAGGCGGTGGGGGCGCTATTTCCGAAGGATGTGACGCTGGCGGCGGATACGGTGGTGGCGTTTGGGGATAAGCTGCTGGGGAAGCCGGCGGGGCCAAGGGAAGCGCGGGAGATGTTGGAGTTGCTGGAGGGGACGACGCATATCGTGATTACGGGGGTTTGTGTTTATCACATGGCGGCGGATTTTAAGCGGTCGACGCGGGTGATGTCGGCGGTGCGGATGCGGCGGTTGTCGGGGGGTGAAATTGCGCGATATGTGGAGTCGCGGGATTGGGAGGGGAAGGCCGGGGGGTATGGGATTCAGGATTCGGATCCGTTTGTGACGCGGATGTCGGGGTCGCACACGAATATTGTGGGGCTGCCGATGACGACGGTAAAGGATTTGTTGGGAGCAGCGGGAGTTTATCCGAAGGGGAAGAGCGGGACATGACGTATAATGAGGGGGAGGAGCCGTCGATGCATTCAGCACTATTGGGTCTCTTTGCTTTGGTGGTGATGGCGTCAGGGTGGTATTATTTATTTTATTCGCGGGCGGCGGAGGGATTGGGGAAGATTGAGGGGAGGCCGGCGAATGTGTGGAGAGTGCGGCTGCGGCGGATAGGGGGACTGGTGATTATGTTGCTGGGGGGGATGTTGTATATTGGATTTTTCGGGGTGTCATGGGACCCCCCTACTGAGGCGTTTGCGACGGTGTGGCTGGTGGTTTTCATGCTGCTGGCGGCGGCGGTGGTGCTGGCGCTGGCGGATGTTTATCTGACGCGGAGGATTCGCCGGGATATGGCGGATCGTGGAATTAAGGATTCATAATGGTGCAGAAACAATTGCGATTTGGGTTGGCGGCGCTGCTGGCGATTTTAGTGGCGGGGTGTGATCACGGGTCGTCGTCGAGGAGGGTGAATCCGGCGGAGACGGGGACGCCGCAAAGCGGGCTGGCGACGGCGGCGATGAAGATCGGCAGTCAGACGTTTACGCTGGAGATCGCGGCGACGCATGAGCAGCGGGAGATTGGGCTGATGTATCGGGATTCGATGCCGGCGGATCATGGGATGATCTTTGTGTTTGGGCAGGACCAGCCGATGAGCTTTTGGATGAAACATACGCGGATTCCGCTGGATGTGATCTTTGTGAATGGGAGCGGGAAGGTGGTGTCGATTCACCAGATGCAGCCGTTTGATATTTCGGGGACGACGGCGAAGGGGAATTCAAAATATGCGATTGAGCTGAATGTGGGGGCGAGTGCGGCGGCGGGGGTGAAAGAAGGGGATCAGTTGGAAATTCCGGCGGCAATCATGGAGATGGTCGGGGACAAATCTCCATAAGGCGGAATGCACTCTTGGATTTGAAGAGTGGGATCGTACAATTGAGGGAGTGGGGAGAAGGGCTATTCCGTTGGATTATCGCGTTGAATTGGATGTTTTTAATGGGCCGCTGGACTTGCTGCTTTATTTATTGAAGCGGGATGAGCTGGATATTTATGATATTCCGATTGCGCGGATCACGGATTCGTACATGCATTATGTGGGGATGCTGAAGGAGCTAGGGGGGGATGGTTTGGACATCAATCTGGCGGGGGAGTTTTTGGTGATGGCGGCAACGCTGATGGAGATCAAGTCGGCGATGCTGCTGCCGCGGGTGGAAGCGACCGGGCAGGATGGGCAGACGAGCGTGGCGCAGGATTTGACCGATCCGCGGTTTGAGCTGGTGCAGAAGCTGCTGGAGTATAAGCGGTTTAAGGATACGGCCAGTGTGCTGGAGAGGCAGCAGGAGGAATTTCGGCAGCGGTTTCCGCGTGTGCCGGCGGTGCGGGAAGGGGAGGCGGATGAACCGCCGCCGGTGGATTTGGAGGAGGTGCAGGTTTGGGATTTGCTGGAGGCGTTCAGCCGAATCATGAAGGAGGTTGGGGGGAGGAAGCCTCGGTATCATGAGGTGATTTATGATGACACGCCGATCGATTTGCATGCGGCGGATATTGAGGATCGGCTGAAGCGCGAACACAAATTGTCGTTTAGGGCGCTAATATTGGGGCGCAAGAGCCGGTCGGAGATGATCGGGGTCTTCTTGGCGCTGCTGGAGTTGATTCGGGAGAAGAAAATTTTGGTGAAGCAGGAAGAGGCGGGGGATGATGTGGAGATTGAGGAGGCGCCGCCGGAGCATAAGAAGACTTATGTGGGGGCGTCGCTGCATTTGGCGGATGAGAAGACGTTGGGTGGAGCTGGGGAGATCGTGGCGGGGTCGCCACTGGATGAGTCGGCGACGGATTTGCCGACTGATGAGAGGGAGGAAGAGACTACATCGTGACCCCGCTTCTGATTTGCGTCCAAAACCTCGCATGTATTGATATGCCATTCCACTTTTAAACTGATGTGGATTTTGCTTCAATACATCTATCAAAGGTCGATCGCAAGAATCGGATTTCCAGTTTCGATCTCTCCAAAAACAAGATGCTTATCCTCTCGCGCTGTCGTGACGGCAAACACTGAGAATCGATTGTAGAACGACATCAACCACATCGATATACCCGGCAGTTTGATGCTCCTTGCCCCGATGTATGTGAACACTTTATCTGGATACGCACGAACGCCGATGTTACTGCACTTCAAGAGCAGCTCCTTCAACTGATAAAACTCTGCCACCGGCAAGTCAAGCATTACCCGGACAATTAGCGACGTCGGCAGCGGCGTCGTCATATGATAATAAAAAAGTCCTTTTGTAATTTTGGTTATGACACGGACAAGCCGATTTGCGTCCACCGAGACAGTTGATTGATTCGGGATGAAGAACCCGCTTGGAGTCTGACCCCAGCCCATCTTTAACGTCTCCGCAAACTTGAACGCGAGTCCGGGCCGACGTTGTAGTTGCCGTATGATCGGTCCTTGAGTCAGCGCATCAACGACGGGGTGAGGGCCTGCATTCGATGCAGCCATACACATGACGGTCCGCATATACTCTTCATCCTCGCTCATCGGCCGCTTGGTCCCGTCGCCAATTCCTGTGTTGCACATGTCGCACGACGGCACCGTCAGCATGAACTCCGGTATTTTTGAGAAGAAGCATTTAGCAAGTACATGGTCGCGAGTTGTCGCTGGCCGTTGCTGGCAATAAACGCAAATTTTGGAAGTCGGCCGCGACGTCTGGCCTTTCGGATGGGCTATCACGCTTACCTCCTATCAGAGTCGCAGAGAAGAGATTGAGCCGCATTAGTACATAGCATGTTGAACCAAACCACAATATTCAAATGATACTAATGGAGGGATGCAATTATAAAACGCTAGGTCATTTCGCCTATGACTCATATAGAGCATTTGTGCATGTACGGCGACATGATTAACATTTTCAGGATGTCACCTATCGCAATCGGGTTGCTCCGACGCCATCAAGCTCACGATCAAAATTTGTTTTACGGTGATCCGCAAAATACGGGAGACTTTTCCGATATCCATGGATTCGCTGCTGTCAATGCGGCATACGAAGAACTCATAACCGCGAACTTCGTAATGCGCCAAGGCATCGTCAGCATTCGTGGTACACCAGTGTCGACGTTTAATTTAACGGAGTCCGGTCGGACTGCCGTGCCTGCCTCACACCCGTGAATATACGCAGAACAATTGGGAGAAGATCAAAGTGAAACAGCGTGGAAGAGTCTTCATACTTGAAAGCCCAAACCCGCTCGATCTTTTGGAGAACAGGTCCGAGCGATACGCATTAGAACAGGTCTGCAAGCTGGTGGGACACGATGCTGCTACCTTCGTGCTTCGTGATCGAGCGGAATTTCTTCAAACATGCAATTATATTAGCTCAATCTATGGCAACAAAAACGACAAGCGTCCCCTCTTCATACATATCAGTGTTCACGGAAATAGTGATTGCCTGGGTATAGGAAGAGACAGCATTTCTTGGGACGATTTAACAAATGCTGTTCAAGATATGTATCAGTCACTTCGGTTCTATCATGGACCAATCATTCTCATCCTATCTGCATGCGAGGCCAATAAGCAGGAACTGACGGGTAAGCTCGCGGCTTCGGTCAAGACTGGAATCGATAAATGGGTGCCTCCAGAGTTCGTATTTGTCTTTGTAGAAGACAAGATCTCCTGGCAGGAAGCAGTAGTCACTTGGACGATTTTTTACCACGAAGCAACGAAGCTTGATTTCACTGATCGCAGTACCGTACAGACCCTTTTAACGCGATTGGGATAGTCGAAATGGGGGTATTTAAGGTATTACCGATGGGATACAATTGAAGCCAAATACTTGAAGTACGAGCCCGAGTTGATCTCGCAATCAGCAGAGTAGATAGGAAAACAGACTTGCCGCAAATTTACTATAAAATGGTCGCGCAGCATAATGGAATGGCTAAGGTGGCAGGCCCTCCAAGCACAGCGTTGCGCGGAATGGCTATGGAACTATTGCAGGACGAGAGGATCGTGCTAGGGTAGGGAATTTATATGACGAAATCGCTTTCTCAGCGACTTGCGGAGCTTGGGTTGGAACTGCCGAAGGTGATGCCGACGAATGGGGCGTATACGCCGGCGCGGCGGGTGGGGAATTTGGTGTTTGTGGCGGGGCAGTTACCGCGGAAGGCGGGGGTGTTGTTGGTGGAGGGGAATGTGCCTTCGAAGTGTTCGTTGGAAAAGGCACGGGAGTCGACGAAGCAGTGTGTGATTAATGGATTGGCGGCGGCGGCGTCGGTGGTGGGGTCGCCGGATGATATTGTGGGGGCGGTGCGCGTGGGGGTGTTTGTGTTGTCGGATGGGGGGTTTAATGAGCAGTCTAAGGTGGCGGATGGGGCGTCGGAGTTGCTTATGGAGATATTTGGGGAGGCGGGGAGACATGCGCGGACGTCGGTGGGGGTGAATGCGCTGCCGGTGAATGCGAGCGTGGAGGTGGATTTTGTGTTTGAGGTGAGGTGATCATCTATTGGAATAAAGACAGGAGAAAGAGATCGCGAAGAGCGCGATGGGGCGAAGGAAGACGCGAAGAAGAGATTGGGACGGAGTGGGATGCGACTATTGGCGTGGGATGTCGCGATCCCTATACTCCTTCGCTTTCCAAAGAAGGATCAACATTATGGCGACGGAAGATAAACCTAAGAAGATTGTGCTGGCGTATTCGGGTGGGCTGGATACTTCGGTGATTTTGCCCTGGCTGAAGGAACGCTACCCCGGGGTGAAGCTGGTGGCGTATGCGGCGGAGCTCGGGCAAGGGGATGAGCTGAAGGGGATCGAGGAGAAGGCGTATAAGTCGGGGGCGGATGAGGTGATTATTGAGGATCTGCGCCAGGAGTTTGCGGAGAAGTATTGCTGGCCGATGCTGCGGGCGCATGCGATTTATGAGCAGGATTATTTGCTGGGGACTTCGATTGCGCGGCCGCTGATTGCGGCGAAGCAGGTGGAGGCGGCGCATAAGACGGGTGCGGATGCGGTGGGGCATGGGGCGACGGGCAAGGGGAATGATCAGGTGCGGTTTGAGCTGACGTATATGGCGCTGGATCCGAAGCTCAAGATCATTGCGCCTTGGAAAGATACGACGTTTGAATTGCGAGATCGGGAGAGCGCGGTGGAGTATGCGGAGAAGCATGGGATTCCGATCGCGCAGTCGAAGAAGAAGATTTATTCGCAGGATCGGAATTTGTGGCATATTTCGCATGAGGGGGCGGAGATTGAGCATCCGGATGCGGAGCCGAACTGGGAGGCGTGTTTGACGATGACCGTGCCGCCGGAGAAGGCGCCGGATAAGGCGGAGATTGTGGAGGTGGAGTTTGAGCGGGGGAATCCGATCGCGGTGAATGGGAAGAAGATGGCGGCGCATGAGATCATCGCGACGCTGAATCAGATCGGCGGGAAGCATGGGGTGGGCGTGACGGTGCTGGCGGAAAATCGGCTGGTGGGGATGAAATCGCGCGGGGTGTATGAGACGCCGGGGGGGACGATTTTGTATGAGGCGCACAAGGCGCTGGAGCAGATTTGCATTGAGCGGGATACGCTGCACTTCAAGCAGCAGGTGGCGCTGCGGTATGCGGACCTGGTTTATAACGGGCAGTGGTTTCATCCGCTGCGCGAGGCGCTGCAGACGTTTGTGGATCATACAAATATGACGGTGACGGGCATCGCGAAGGTGCGGCTGTTCAAGGGCCGCGCGATGCAGATCGGGGCGAAGTCGCCGCATACGCTTTATGATCCGCAGCTCGCGTCGTTCAGCATGGAAGGGTATGACGTGACGGCGGCGCGCGGGTTTATCGATTTGTTCGGGCTGCCGATGAAGGTGGCGAGCCAAGCGAAGAAGTGGTAGTGACCCGCGGGCTATTTCACTTTTAGCGGCGGCGGCGACGTTTAACTGCCATGACCGCGGACAAGCCGGCGAAGAACATCGCCGACGGTTCGGGAAGAGAAGCCAGCAATGTGGAGACGTAGGCGTCGCCAAATTGCGCGCTGCGCTGGGCAAGGAATGCGGGGGACAAGCCTCCGATTTGGGCAGCGTAGGTGGCATCAATGATCAGGTAGTCATTGGCGTCGATGACGTTGTCGAAATTGAAGTCGCCGTTGGCGAAACCGGTCAATTGCTTAGCAAAACCACGATCGAGGAGGGCATAGTCGTCCGGGCCGATCTTGCCATCGCCGTTGGCGTCACCCAATAAGATGGATTGGATGGAGATATTGTCAAAATCGGCACCGCCGCCGGCGGAGGAGAGGCTGGAGGGTCCGCCGAAGCGGGCGATGTTGTAGGTGATGTCGGTTGAATCGACGCCAACGGTCGCGGTAGAGTCGATGGTGCCGTCGCGTCCGAGATCGACGGTGAAAGTGACGCTGTCTTTTTTGATGATGGCGCGGAAGGTGCTCCAGGTTCCGCCGGTGGGCGCCAATTTCGTGGAGTTATCGAGGGAGGTGAACAGGACCCAGTTGGTGGAATTGGGGAGGAGTGCGGTGCGATAGGCGAAGCCTTCATCGCTGTCGTCGTTGTTGATGGGGTTGAGGGCGTCGTTGTAATAGCCCATTTCGAGTAGCGCGTTGGGGTCTGCGCCGGAGGCGTTGTCGCGCAGACCGCCGGTCATGCGTTTGTTATCGCTGCCATCCCAGTAGAAGTCGAACTGCCAGACTATGGGGTTGTTATCGGTGGGAACAAAGTTTCCCGGATTGAAGTTTTCGGTGTTGACGGTGCCGCCTGGGTGGAACATGGAATTGTTGTTGGCGCCCGCGAGAGAGTTATCGAGGGAACCAGCTCCGGAAGAGCCCCAGACGGCCTGCATGTCGGCGGTGCTGGTGTAGGATTCAAAATCGTCCTGAAGAAAAACGGTGGCGAGGCTGGAAGTGGCGGGAATGGACACGGCGAGCAATGCCGTGATCAATAACGCATGAGATTTCGCGCAGGACGACATGTGAGATCCTTTCAATGGATCGTACTCTTTGAAGCGGTGAGATGAGAATAAAGAAGAACGGAATCAGCTCCCACATGCAGGGTAGCACCTTGATGCCACAATAAAAAGAAAAATCCAAATTCGAATAGAAGGTGAGGATTTTGATTACATGAAGAGAATTATATTATTGGCTATGATCAATTAAGATTTTTCAATGCGTGATGGTCTTCTTACGATTCTGTTGCTACGCCATGGGCAGACGGATGCGAATGCAACAGGGACGATTCAGGGGCATTTGCCGACGCCGTTGAATGCGCTGGGGCTTCGGCAGGCGGAGTTACTTGCGCGGCGTGTGGGAGGGCTTGATCAGAAGATAGACGTTCTGGTCTCTTCTGACTTGGCGCGAGCGGTGCAAACGGCGGAGCCGATTGCGGCGGCGTGTGGGTTGCCGATCCATTTTGATGCGGCGTGGAGGGAGAGGTATCTGGGATCGTTTCAGGGGAAGACGGTGGGGGAACGGGGGATTTGGCTGGCGGCGACGGGGCATGCGGATACGCCGGGGGCGGAGCCGGTGGATGAGATGCTTGCGCGGGTGAAGAGGGCGCTGACGAAGTTGCCGGGGGAGTATCCGGAGGCGCGGACGATTGGGGTGGTGACGCATGGTGGGCCGTGTCGGATGGTGATGCGGCTAATGACCGAAGGGCATTTGCCAATGCGCGGAGGAATAGCGGGCGAGATAGGAAATTCCCCGAATTGCGCGATTACGCGGGTGACCTTTGACGGGAACGCTTGGTCAGTGGAGTGTGTGAATGATGTGGCGCATTTGAAGGGATTGGAGAGCGCGACGGATGCGGGTTAGTTGCGGCGGCGGCCTTTGGCGACGGGGGGGGCGGTGAGGGGGTCGGCGGGCCAGGAGTGTTTGGGGTATTGGGCACGGAGGTCTTTGCGGACCTGGAAGTAGGTGTTGGCCCAGAAGCTTTGGAGGTCTGCGGTGATTTGGACGGGGCGGTAGTTTGGGCCGAGGAGGTGGAGGAGGACGGGAACACGGCCTTGGGCGAGGCGCGGGGTTTGTGTGAGGCCGAAGATTTCCTGTAGGCGGACGGCGAGTACGGGGGGTTTGCCGGTTTCGTATTGGAGTTTGATTCGGTTGCCGGTGGGGACGGTGAGGGATTCGGGGGCGTGCTCTTCGAGCAGACGATCGAGCGGCCAGGGGAGTTGGGTCATGAGGGATTCGCTGAGGCGGGCGGAGGTGATTTCTTCGACGCTGCGGCGGCCGGCGCAGGCCTGGGTGAAGACTTCGCGCAGTTCGGCGTCGTCGAAGATGGGCCAAGGGTGTTCGGGGAGGTGTTCGCGGAGGAGGGCGACGCGGGCGAGGAGATTTTTGGCGGTGTCGTCGCGGTCGAAGAAGGATTGGGCGGTGGGGAGGAGGGCGTCGGCAAGGACTTGGCCGGCGGTTTGAGGGTCGACGGCAACGTTGCGTTCTTCGCGGAGGGTGAGGTCGCGGTAGTAAGTGCCGCTGACGCCGATGATACGCTGGGTTTGGGGGTCGAAGATGGCGGAGCGTTTTTTCTGGACTTCGTGGGGAAAGAGTTCTTCGAGCCAGGATTCTTCGATCTGGCTGGCGATGCGGACGATGGCTTCGCGCTGGCGGCTGCGGTCATCGGAGCGGGCGTCGATGGCGACGAAGAATTCGGCGTCCTGGACGAGGGATTCGCGGGCGATGCGGACGCCGGTGCCGCCGACCATGATGGCGGTTTCGCGGTCGGAAGCGCGGCGGCGGCAGACGCGGTCGGGGTAGGCGGCGAGGATGAGTTTGAGGAGGGCGTTGTCGTCGTTGCTATGGAAGGGGCGGGATTTGGTTTGGGTGATGCGCTGGCCGATGCGGGTGAGTTCGGATTGGGTGCGCTGGACGGAGCGGAGGGATTGGGTGTCGATATCGGGTCGGTGATTGGGGTTTTCGAGAAGCTCGAGGCGTTTGAGGAGGTCGGATGGGCCGCGTTCTTTGGCGGGAGAGAAGCGGTCGGGGAGGAGGATGTCTTTTTCGGAGAGGAGGGCGGCGATAGCGGCGCCGGGTTGGATCAGGCCGCGGTCGGCGGCGTCGACCATGAGGCGGCCGAGGCGCGGGTGGGCGGGGACGGAGAGGATGCGGTGGCCGAGCTCGGTGATTTTGCCGTTGCGCTCAGCGGTGAGGGCGCCGAGCATTTCGAGGAGTTGTTCGGCGGCGTCGAGGGATTCGTCGGAGGGTTTTTCGTACCAAGAGAAGGTGCGCGGGTCTTCGCCCCAGGCGTGGAGGGTGAGGACGGTGGCGGCGAGATCGACGCGGCGGATTTCGGGGAGTTCGAAGGGGTCGAGGGAGGCGTTTTCGCGCTGGGACCAGAGGCGGATGCAGTGACCTGGACCGGTGCGACCGGCGCGGCCGGCGCGCTGGGTAGCGGAGGCTTGGCTGATGCGTTTGAGTTCGAGGCGGTCGAGGCCGCGGCGGGGGTCGTAGGTGGCGATGCGCGCCATGCCGGTGTCGATGACGGTTTTGACGCCGTCGATGGTGAGGGAGGTTTCGGCGATGTTGGTGGCACAGATGATTTTGCGGAGGTGTGGGAGGGCGGGGCGCAGGGCGGCGTGTTGCTGGTCGGGAGTGAGTGAGCCGTGGAGGGGGAGGAGGAGGGTATTGGGAATGTGAGTGAGGAGGTCGAGGGTGCGCTGGATTTCCATGACGCCGGGGAGGAAGACGAGGATGTCGCCGGTGGAGTTAGCGAGGGTGTGTTGGATTTGGTGGGCGGCGCGTTCCCAGAGGGGAGGCGGAGTGGAGCCGGGGGTGGGGGATTGGTAGGAGATGTCGACGGGGAAGGTGCGGCCGGGGACGCTAATGAAGGGGGCATTGCCGAAGAATTCGGAGACGGGGTCGGCGTCGAGTGTGGCGGACATGACGATGAGGATCAGGTCATTGCGGACGGTACGCTGGATTTCGCGGAGGAGAGCGGCGGCGACGTCGGTGTGGAGGCTGCGTTCGTGGAATTCGTCGAGGATGACGCAGCCGACGCCGGTGAGGAAGGGGTCGTCGACGAGTTGGCGGGTGAGGATGCCTTCGGTCATGACGCGGAGGCGGGTTTGGTCGGTCATGCGGCGTTCAAAGCGGATTTGATAGCCGACTTGGTGGCCGAGCTGCCAGGCGTTTTCTTCGGCGATGCGTTCGGCTGACGCGCGGGCGGCGACGCGGCGGGGTTGGAGCATGATGAGGGTGGGGTTTTCGGGGGTGAGGATTTGGTGTTTGAGGAGGGCGGGGGCGACGCGGGTGGTTTTGCCGGCACCGGGTTCGGCGACGAGGATGAGGGCGCGATGCTCTTTTGCGGTTTGGGTGATTTGGGGGAGGAACTGATCGATGGGAAGCGTGAGCATTTGAAGGGATTCTACCGGGGGCGGGGGATATTAGTCGGGATTGACGCGGATGAGGACTTTGCCCATTGGACTTTGCTCAAGGGCTTTGAAGGCTTCGATGGTTTGGGAGAAATCCCAGATATGGTCAATGATGGGGCGAACGCCGGTTTTGGCTAGGAGGGAGACGATTTGGGTCCAGGCGTATTGGCTTTGGGCGGGGGTGTAGGAACCAACAGCGACGCCGCCGATGCGGAGGCGTTTGAAGAAGAGTGTGCCGGTGTTGAAGGAGGGGACTTCGCCGGCACTGCGGCCGACGAGGGAGACTTTGCCGTGGTCGGCGAGGGTGGCAATGACAGAGGGGAAGCCGGGGCCGGCGACGGAGTCGACGGCGAGGTCGACTTTTTTGCCGTTGAGGTGGTCTTTGAGATGAGTGACCCACATTTTGTCTTCGGGGTCGAAGGCTTGTTCGGCACCGAGTTCGAGAATGCGACGGCGTTTGTCGGCGCTGCGGGAGAGGCCGATGGCGCGAAAACCCATGGCGGTTGCGACTTGGAGTGTGGCGACGCCTACACCGCCGGATGCGCCGGTGACGAGGATGATACTTTGGGCCGGGAGATCTCCCCATTGGGTTAGGGCCTGATATGCGGTCAGATAGACCAGAGGGCCAGCGGCGGCTTGCTCTTGGGACCAATCGGTGGGCATTGGCGCAACGGATTCAGCGGGAACCACAACATATTCTGCCAGTGTGCCCCAGCGGGATACGCCTATTTCGCTGCGTAAGACGATGACTTTGTCGCCGTTTTGAAATCCCAGGCAATCATGGCTTGTGCAGACGATTTCGCCCATGCCGTCTCGTCCAAGGATGTGAGGCCATTTTGGTTTGGCGGGATATTGGCCCTCGGCGAGAAATCGATCGGCGGGATTTAGGGCAGCGTATTTGACCTTGATAACGACTTCACCGCGGCCGGGCTCGACATCAGGAATCTGGGCCATCGACATTCGCTGCAAGCCGCCGAATCCTTCGAGCAACCAAGCCTTCATTGAGGTACTCCTGAATTTATCAGTGTAATCCAGTGGTTCGATTTTTGGGGTCTGCCCAATTTTCCGGGAGGGCTAAATCAGGCACATAAGTTATTATGGCTGCGGAAGATTGGTGTTTTCGGGGCTGTAATTTAACTCCGGGCGATAGGAGCGTGGCTCATGGAAGGGCCCAATCAAGTTACTTTGGAAGCGTACCGGCAGGCGATGGCCGAGCGTTTGCAGCAGGCGATGGACAAGGTGATGCAGTCGGTCAACGACGCTCCGGATGGA
>DASRRR010000063.1:0-38447 GCA_035656825.1 Tepidisphaeraceae bacterium
TATGCTGCATGACTGACCTCCATGTCAGTAAAGGGCAAAAAGGGCAGTTCAATCCGCATGGCCAAGAAACACAAGCTCAGCCATTAAAAAACCCTCGCCCGATGTGGGTAAGGGTGAGGACCGCGGTCGGTGGGCTTTGGATGTGTAGTTAAAATATTCGGGTGAGCCAAGCGCGGAAGGCGTCGATAGGCATCCACGTCGCGGCGATGAGACCGATCGTGATGAGGATCAGGAGTCCTTCGGCGAAGATGAGCAGCAGGCGCTTGGTCATTAGAAGATAAATTTGCGTTTGCCTTCGCTGGCGAGGTCGTCGAGACGCTGTTTGACGTATTTGGCGTCGATAGTCAGCTTTTTGTCGGCGAGTTCAGAGGCTTCGAAGTTGAGGTCTTCAAAGACTTTTTCCATGACGGTGTAGAGCCGACGGGCGCCGAGGTTTTGCGTGCGTTTGTTGACGTCCCAGGCGACCTGGGCCATCGCGTCGATGGAGTCGTCGGTGAAGACGATTTCAATCCCTTCGGTGGCGAGCAATGCGACTTGTTGTTTGACCAGGGAGTTCTGCGGCTCCTTGAGGATGCGGATGAAATCGAATTTGGTCAGGTCCTGGAGTTCGACGCGGAGGGGGAAGCGGCCCTGGAGTTCGGGCATAAGGTCGGACGGTTTGGAGTCGTGGAATGCACCGGCGGCGATGAAGAGAATGTGGTCGGTTTTGCAGATGCCATGCTTGGTGGAGACGGCGGAGCCTTCAACGATCGGCAGCAGATCGCGCTGCACGCCCTGGCGGGAGACGTCCGGGCCGGACTTGGGATCGGAGCCGGCGATTTTGTCGATTTCGTCGATGAAGACGATGCCGTTGTTTTCGGTGCGGGTGATGGCTTCGGCGATGATTTTTTGTTTGTCGAGGAGTTTGTCGGCCTCGCCGCGGAAGAGGAACTGGCGGGCACTGGAGACGGTCATGCGCTTGGTCTCGCGCTGGGTCGGCATCATCTTCTCAAAGACATTCTGCATGTCGACATCCAGCCCGGCCTGACCGAGGAGGGAGGACATGTTGGGCTTTTCCTCGGTGTAGATTTCGATCTGGCGGTCTTCGAGCTGGCCGGCGCGGAGTTGCTCGCGGAGTTTTTCGCGATTGCGGGTGTAGCGGGCGGTGGTCTCCTCGTCGGCGTTGTAGGGATTGGCGGGGAGGAGGAGATCAAGCAGGCGGTCTTCGACCTGCGTGCGTGCGGATTCTTTGACGGATTCGGTCTGCTCGTCGCGGATCATGCCGATGGCGTAATCGACGAGGTCGCGGATCATCGATTCAACGTCGCGGCCTTGATAGCCGACTTCGGTGTATTTGGTCGCTTCAACTTTGATGAAGGGAGCGCCCGTGAGGCCTGCAAGGCGGCGGGCGATTTCGGTTTTGCCGACGCCGGTGGGGCCGACCATAATGATATTCTTGGGGTAGACGTCGTTGCGGATCCCTTCGGGGAGCTGCTGGCGGCGCCAGCGGTTGCGGAGAGCGATGGCGACGGCGCGCTTGGCGTCGGATTGGCCGACGATGAATTTGTCGAGTTCGGATACGATCTGCTTCGGGGTCATGTTCATAATGGAATACTTTCTCAATTCAGGGTGAATCGCCTGTTGTAGTAGTTTAGTCGTCTGGCGGCAATCGAATCGGGCGTTTGAATCGCGGGCTGGGATTTAGTCTACTTAAAAGAGGGAGATGTGCTGATGAGGTATACTTCATTGCTCCCGGGTGATAATGAGGCTCTGCAACGGAGAATAAACCTATGGAAGACAACCTCGCGCCGTTTTTAAGTCCGATGGCGCGCAAATTATTGGTGCTGTTCAAGCAATACGACCACGATTTTGATAAATTGCTCGCGGCCAATCCGCAGATCTCCCGGGCGCAGATTGATCAAGTGACGCGAGAAGTAATGTCGGCAATGGAATTAGTGATGGGGAAGCCGGCGCCCGCAAAAAAATGGCGTCGCAAAGCCAAGGGACCAGCCAACGCATATCAGATCAAGATGACGCTATGCGGGAGCAAGCCGCCAATCTGGCGGCGCGTGGTTGTGCCTGGGGATTTGACGCTGGAGCAATTGCATCAGGTCATTCAGATGGCGATGGGATGGCAGGAGTGCCATCTTCATCAATTTGAAATTGGCGGAGAGACCTATACCGGCATTGATGAAGACTACACGCCGGAAAATGGAGAGTTGGATGATTCGCAATATCGCCTGTGCGATGTGATTGATCGGGAGAAGACAAAATTTCAGTATGAATATGATTTTGGAGACGGGTGGGACCATACGATGGTGGTGGAGAAGATCATCCCGGCGGCGGAGAATCCGAAGTCGATGGTTTGCCTGGCGGGGAAGGGTCGTTGCCCACCGGAAGACTGCGGCGGCATCTGGGGTTATTACCGGCTGCTGGAAATCCTGGAGGATCCGTCTCATGAAGAACACAAGGACATGATGGAATGGGCGGGCGGGAAGATTGATCCAACGGAGTTTGACGCCGATGAAGTGAGCAGCCTGCTGAGTGACATGAGGCGGTAAAAATGCCGGCCGGCAGCAAATGGAATAGCCAAACAGAAAACCCCGCGGTAAACGCGGGGATTTTCGTTAGTGGGCGCGGAGGGATTCGAACCCCCGAAGGCAGAGCCAGCGGATTTACAGTCCGCCCCTTTTGGCCACTTAGGTACACGCCCGAATTGTCGAGATCACAGCGCCCCGCCACTCTGCCGGTGTCGGGGGGTGGGAAGTATGGTCCAACCGGCAGCGATTTTCAAGCTACTGCGCCCAGCGCAAATCCATGCGGAAATCCGCGGCACGCGGGCTGAGACTATTGGCGGAAATCTGGTCGAACACATTGGGCGACAACGTCTTGGGCATCCACCCCGTGCGGAAAGTCTCCTGGCCATTGCGATCGAGAAAGGTCACGCGGTAATCGACGTAAAGCTGCTTATCCGTAGCCGCTCGGATCGGGACCGAAACGTGCAGCAGGTTGGATTCATCGCGCGCCAGCACTGGAGCCATCACCGCGGTCATCCGGCGAAGGTCCTCCTGGGCGAAGTTGACCTGGTTGGACTGATACGGGTCCTGCCGACCTTCAATAGGCGCTTTGACGCAACCGCTAAGGCCGATGCTGCTGGTCATTAATGCTGCGATGAGGAGTCCGGCTTTCATGTCTTTGGTGCTCCGTTGACGGATGTAAATATTATATGCGAATTAATTGGACGGTGCCGGCGGCGCTTGCGGCGCGACGGGTGCCGGCGCGGGAGCCGGCGCGACGGGTGCCGGCGCGGGCGCTGGAGCCTGCTGTGGCGCAGGCGGCGTCGGGGCAGCGGCCGCAGGACGCGTAAATTGTGGAGGCGGCGGTGCCATCCACGTCTGCGTCATGTCATCCATCAATTTTCGCGCCAGATATCGCGTATATCGATTGATCTGAGTCTTCTCCAGCGGCGGAGACATGTCCACCACTGCCCGGCCCAGCGATTGGCCGCCTTTGATATTCATCGCCTCTGCAACCAAACGCACTTCAACGCCCTCCGGCGTCTGCCGCGTCGGCCGTGCCGCCACTTGAATCAGAATATCCGCATTCAATTGCTGCGCCACCTCTGCCAATACCTGCGGCCGGCCGGACTGCATCTCCTTGATCGTCTGGTCGCTCAATCGTTGCCGCGCCAGCGTCGGCGAAGTCACCACCACCTGCCCATTGGCGGCAATCCAATCCGTCATAATGTTCTCAATCGCTTCATAATCCAACGCCCGCGCATTGATTTCGTCATACGTCCCCGGCTTCACATATACATCCGTCTTCGACCCCGATACCGGCCCATTCGCGTTGTGCGTCTCCGATTGCATTGTCCAGATCGGCTGCGTCTCCGACGACTGCACGACATCCCCCTCCATCGTCCGGTTCACAAACACCACGATCCTCGGCCGACCGACCTGGTTGTAAAGCTGGACAAATCGCTGCTGCTCCGGAGGCCTCTGATTCACCAGCGGCTCGTCCTCATACGGCAACCCCGCCGATGGGTCCGGCGGCGCCTGCACCATCGGCGCCAATGGCCGAATCGGATCGCTCTCCCGCACCATCCCGCTGGAATTGGGCGCCGGCACAGGCACACGCGGGGGCGGGGGCGTGTTGTCCCAACACCCCGCGCTAAGCATTCCCGCCGTCATCACAGCCGCAATCATTAATTTAGATTTCACATCAACCTCCAAATTCCCCGCTTCCTGACACGGCCCCCGCTGATTTAGACACCAACCTCCTGCAAAGGATGGTCCCAACCCTCGCCAACCTGATGTGTCTACCCTACGGGCGTGCTGCGCACCCTGTCAAGAATCGATCCAAATGGACCATTTACCACCGCCCCCGGCTTCCTATATCCTATTATCTCACAAGGAGATCAAACTCATGCCTCTCTCTCACCGCATCGTTTTTGTCGCCGCTGCCACCCTGTCTATGGCGCTGGTCGGCTGTTCCGACAAACCACATAGTTATGGTCAGGACCGCCCACCGGTCGACCAACTCGATTCCCGCGACACCGGCTTGCAATCCAAAGAGGTCGTTGACGCCTCCGATCTGCTCGTGCAAAAGATCCTGGCCCTCCCTGAATTCAACGGCCCGACCCGGCGTCCGTTGGTCGTCACCAATCTTGAAAATCACACCACCAATCCCATCTTCAACTATGACATCTTCCTTCAACGCCTGAAAACCAACCTCGGCGAGCATGGTCGCGACCGCATCTTCCTCCTGGACAACAAAGCCCACATCAATCAGGTTCGTTCCAGCGAGATCGAGACCGCCCCGGGCGCGCCGCGCGATCAGTTCGGCCAAACCGACGGCCGCCCCGGCGCTGCCCCACCCTCCCAATCCGTCCAACCCGAATGGGAACTCTCCGGCGTCGTCTCCGAACTCCCCAACCGCGGCACCGATTATTACCACTTCGAATTCAACCTCAACAACGTCATCACCCGCGAAACCATCCCCCTCTCCTACGAAGTCCGCGTCGGCCGCTAAAGCACTATATGATCCCCATGACTAAAATCCCCCTTCGCGTTTTCCTTCGCTCCTTCGCGCTCATCGCGATCTCTTCCTTTCTTCTAACCCTCTCCACCGGCTGCGCCTCCGCCGTCTCCGCCGGCACCAACACCTCCCTCTCCGCCGACGACCTGATCGCCATGACCGATAAAATGTCCATGTCCATCCTCTCCTCCCCCGGCGTGCAGCAGGCGATCGCCCGCGACCACCGCCTCAAAGTCGTCATCCAGCCCGTGCAAAACTACATGACCGGCGAAATCCTCCCCGCCGGCCAAAAACAAACCTTCGTTGCCCGCGTGCGCGAATTGCTCGCCGCCCACGCCCCCGACAAATTCCAGTGGATCATGAACAAGACGGACTATTACGCCGTCCGCGCCAAGGAACTCGAAACCGCCAACAGCCTCGGCCCGAATCCCGATTCCCTCCAACCCGACTACGCTCTCACCGCCCGCTTCGATTCCCTCGGCAACGAATCCTCCAAGCAACGCACCGAAGGCTATCTCTGCTCCTACGAACTGATCAATCTCCGAACACGCGAAACCCTCTGGACCGACAAATACGAAGTCAAAAAAACCGCCGTTAAAGGCTTCCTCGACTAACATGCATTCCTTTCGCACGCCAACATTTCTTCGCGTCCCCCTTCGCCTCTTCGCGATTTTCGCGATCTCTTCGTTTTTGCTGACCGGCTGCACTTCCCAAGCCACCCGCCAAGCCGAGCAAGCGGTCACCTCCTTCTACGCCGGCGACTACCTCGCCGCCGAAAATGGACTGCGTCCCCTCGCCGACAACACCAACAACGACTTCGTCCTCAACAATGCCCGCCTAGGCTCGGTCGCGCTGACCAACTACGACATCCCGCAGGCCGAAGCCGCCTTCCTCAAAGCCTACGAAGTCATGAACTCCGTCGGCGTCAACAACGGCGGCCGATCTCTCGGCGCTGCCCTCGTCTCCGAAAACATCAAAGTCTGGAAAGGCGAACCCTTCGACCGCGCCATGGTCAATTTCTACCTGGGCATGATCTATTACATGCACCACGACTACGAAAACGCCCGCGCCGCTTTCGAAAACGCCCTCTTCAAGCTCCGCGATTACGGCGAATCCAAAGACTCCAAAGACACCGACAAATACCGCACCATCGAATCGCGCTTCGTCCTGGCCAATCTCATGCTCGCTAAAAGCTGGCAACGCCTCGGCCGCGATGATCTGGCCGTCGCCAACTTCAACCGCGTCGCCCAGCTTCGTCCCGACCTCGCCGCCCTGGCCAATCCCGAACTCAACGCCAAATCCAACTTCCTCCTCGTCGTCGAAACCGGCACCGGCCCGCATATCGTCACCGACTTCAACGGCTCCATCGCCGGCTTTGGTCCAAAACCCTACCAGGTCGGCCCGATCTCTTGTCCCATGGTCTATCTCGACGGCCGGTCTATGCCCACCTCCGACCTCGCCCGCCCCACCGAAGACCTGCTGGCGTTGGCGCAGGATCGCGTCTGGCAGTCAATCGACACCATCCGCACCGTCAAATCCGTCATCGGCACCGGCTTGATTGCCGCCGGTGCCGTCGAAGGCGTCCGCGGCGCCTACGACCACGGCTCCGGCCAACGCCAGGACCTCATCGCCGGTGCCGCCCTCGTCGGTGCCGGGCTCCTGTTAAAAGCCACCAGCCAGGCCGACACCCGCGCCTGGGAACTCCTCCCGCGCACCACCTTCGTCATCCCGTTGCACCTCGACCCCGGCGCGCACGACGTCAGTATCCAATTCCCCGGCGGTCTCTCCCAAACCTGGCGCGGCGTCACGCTCCCCCCCGACAACTCTGAACTCACACTCTATATGCGCTGCCTCCCCTGGCACCAAGGCCCCTTCCAATGGCCACCCCCGGGCCTGAATCAGCCGCTCCCCGCGCCTGCTCCTCCTGCTCATTAAATCCCGTCGGTATACATCTCACTGCGCCGGCAACGTTAAAGATCACCCAATTTAACGCACTTATCTCAATTATTGCCGTTTGATCGTAAAAATGATTTGTTTCTCCGTTAAAGCCGTTCACAATCGACATGCAATTCATTGCTCGTGCATCGAAGACTCAAATCATTCCGACGGGAGAGAGATTATGCGGATTCATCGTGCTCTTTTTGCCATTGCGTGTTCAGTCGGGATGCTGACTGCCGGCGCAAACGCCGCCGTCATCACCTGGAATTTTGATAATGTCGCCGGTGCATCCACCCCGACCGTGTTCAGCGCCCCGGCCAGCAGCGGAGCCGCCGCCAATCTCACCGCTGGATCTTTCAATGGAGTCGGCGGCAACACCACCTCTCCTGGCGTCTACAGTGGCACGGTCTCCAACGGCTACGCCACCGCCACGGGCGTCAACTGCTACGGAGTCTATGTCGCCCCCGCCGGTGGGACCGGCTACTACCAAGTCACTTTCACCCCGGATACAGGCTATGATTTTACCCTCAGCGATCTGGATTTCGGCACCCGTAGCACCTCCACCGGCCCGCTGAATTACGCGATCCAATGGAGCGTCGACAACTACGCCAGCAATATCTACTCCGCCGCCATCAGCAACGCCGGTAGCACCTGGAAGTTCTACGACAGTTCGTTCTCCCCTGTCACCGATCCCATTAGCGAACCGGTTACCGTGCGGATTTTCCTATCCGGCGGAGCAGGTGGCGCCGGCTCGGCGGCCAATAGCCGGATCGATGACGTGGCGTTCAATGTTTCAGCCGCCCTTCCCGTCCCTGAACCCGCCTCCGCCGGCCTGCTCGCCTCCGCCGCTCTGCTCTTGCATCGTCGTCGCAAAGCCTGATTACACCCTCGCATTCCATCTAAACTCTCCACGCCGGGCGGCTCCTTCGAGTCGCCCGGTTTCTTCGATGGCGGCTGCATGTACATATCTGCACTCCAAGATTCAAAAAACTGCTACTCCCTGATCAGGAATACTATGTTTGCAATGAATATCGCATATCATGCCCATGCTGTTTGACGTCTTGCCGCCTGCCTGCTTGTCCACGTTCGCCAATTTTTATCGGCGTATATTTGACCTGCTCCAGGCATCGTTTACCGGGAGCTGGGAAAATGTCCGCCAAGAATTATCCGCGCCATAGTCGCCGTGCGCTGGCGCTCGCCGCCGTTCTCACCGTTTCATATTCCAATCATGCCCACGCCACCGCGCGCTCCTGGATCGGCGCAGACGGCGCATTCTGGAGCAACTCCAGTTCCTGGTCTGGCAGTGTTGTCCCCGTTAACGGCGATGACGTGACTCTCGGCAACGTCACCGCCACTACCTCCAACGTGACCGCGCTCTACACCTCGGCCCTCTATTCCGGCAACGGGCTCAGCTCCCTCAAGATCAACTCCACCTCCCTCGGCGGCACGTTCACCGTCTCCCAGTCTCTTGCGACCAGCGTCATGATCGCCGCCACGGAAATCGTCGGCGACACCATTAGCGACAATCTCTACACCCAAAACGGCGGCAGCAATACCGCCACCTCGCTCATCCTCGGCAACACCGCCACCGGCAGCGGCGCGTATTCCCTCTCCGGCACTGCGGTCCTCAACGTCACCAACTTCACCGTCGGCAATTCCGGCATCGGAACCTACTCCCAGTCCGGCGGAACCCTCAACCTCGCCGGCGCGCTCAACGTGGAGAACGGCACGAATTTCACCAACGTCGTCAACTTCTCCGGCGGCAACATCAATCTCCCCAATTCCAGCGCCAGCATCAGCATCGGCAACGGTGCCGGCGCAGCGGCGTTCAATCAGTCCGGCGGAACCCTCAACGCTGCCAATAGCGTCATCAATATCGCCTCGGTCGGTTCATCGATCGCCAACTACACTCTCTCCGGCGGCGTCCTCAACGCCTCCACCGTTTACCTCGGCGGTGTCAGCAATGGCACGTTCACCCAAACCGCCGGCGCGGCAACCTTTGCCGATCTCGATCTCGCTTTCGGAAACTCTGCCTCCGGCACATACACGCTCAATGGCGCCTCCGCCTCTTTGGCGGCTGGATACGAAACCATCGGCGACGGCAACCGCGGCCTCTTCACTCAAAACTCCGGCACCAATACCGTCTCCACCCAACTCAGCATTGGCGAAAATCCCACCGCCACCGGCACCTATGGTTTCAATGGCGGCACGCTGAACATCGGCACCGGCACTACCTACGGCTCGCTTATCGTCGGTTTTGAATCCACCAACTCAACCTTCACTCAAACCGGCGGCACGCTCAACGCTTCCAACGGCAATATCATCCTCGGCTACGCCGACAGTGCCGCCGGTGTCTTTAATCTCAAAGCCGGCTCCGACACCGCCGACACCATCTATGTCGGCTACGGAGACTTCGGCTCCGGCGGCACGGGAACCTTCAATCAGACCGGCGGCACACTCAACGTCACCGGCGGGTCCAGCGGTGGCCTGGTCGTCGGGGTCGGAGAAAGCACCGGCGGCTATTACACCCTCTCGAGCGACAATGGCGCCGCCGTCCTCAACGCCGCCTACGAATATATCGGTTCCGGTTCCCCCGGCTATTTCACCCAGTATGCCGGCACCACCCACAACGTTACCGGCGTCCTCTACATCGGTGCCGGTTCATCCGGCTCCTACGAGATCTATGGCGGCACGCTCACTGCCGCCACCATCGACTCCGGTGCCGGCGGGGCAGGCAACTTCACCCAGTACGGCGGCACCGTCACCATCACCTCCGCGCTGAACATCAACCCTACCCTTAACATCTATTCCATCCCCACCACCGGCACCTATCTCCTTGCCGCCGGCACTCTCACCGCCAACGCCGGGGCCAGCGTCAATACGTATCCCGCTGGAATTTTCGCCCAATACCCCGGCACCACCTTCAACGGCACCCTCACCAACGCGGGTAACTTCACCTACGAAGGCGGCACGTTCAACGCCCTCCTGGACAACGCCCCCTCCGGCACGATCACCCTCAATGCGGTCCCCCTCCTCGCCGGCCGCGGCATCCTCAATCGCGGCACCCTCTCCATCACCACCGGCAACTCCATCGGCTCCGTCACCGGCTTCACCGTCGACAACCAGGCCACCCTCGCTCTCGTCGGCGGGTCCCTCACCGGTCCTGGTGCGATCATCAACGACGCCACACTCACCGGCTGGGGCACTATCACCGGCACCGGCGGCTTCACCAACAACGATACCCTCGTCCAAGGCGCAGGCACCCTCCTCCTCTCCAACACCGGCGCCAACACCAACAACGCCTCCATGTATCTCACCGCCGGCCGCCAGCTTCAGATCGCCACCAACCTCACCAACTCCGGCTCGCTCGCCCTCGACGCAGCTCTGGTCACCGGCGCAGGCACCCTCACCAACAGCGCCGCCGGTCTGGTCGCCGGTCCCGGCACGGTCTCGGTCACCGCGTTCTCCAACGCCGGCACGCTCCTCGCCCCCGCCGGCACCACGCGCATCACCCCCAACTTCACCAACTCCGGCCTCATCCAACTCTCCGACCTCTCCGCCTCCCTCACCGGCGGCACCATCTCCAACACCGGCTCCATCCAAGGCAACGGCAAAATCGCCAGCCCCCTCAACAACACCGGCACCATCACCCCCGCCCCAGGTTTTACACTCACCCTTGCCGGTCCGCTTACCAGCACCGGCCTGCTCATCCTCCCCGCCACCTCCAAACTCCTCGTCACCGGCTCCTTCCCCTCCAACGCCGGCACCATCAACCTCCAAGGCGGCACCCTCGACACCAACAACCAGCCCCTCTCCAACGATAACATCATCGCCGGCTATGGTACCCTCTCCACCGGCGGCACGGGCCTGACCAACAACGCCTCCATCACCCTCACCGGCGGCGCATCCACCCTCACCGGCCCCGTCACCAACAACTCTCTCAAAACCATCGAAGTCCGCTACAACTCCGCACTCTTTACCGGCGCCGTCACCAATAACGGCACCATCAAAGTCACCGGCGGCGCAACCGTCACCTTCGCCGGCTCCTACGTCGGAACCTCCCCCAGCGACCCCTCCTCCATCTCCCTCAACCCCTTCTCTGCCAGCGCCGATGACGGCGGCGTCACCGGCGCCGGCTCCGTCCTCGTCGCCGACTCCACCGGCGTCCTCGCCGCCAGCTACCTCCGCCAATCCTCCCTCACCACCTCCGGCGCAGTCCAGATTCGCGCCTCCGCTGCCGGCGGACAAACCTCCCTCCTCAACTCCCTTACGATCCTCCCCACCGGCACCCTCGATCTTGCCGATACCAAAATGGTCCTCGACTACACCGGCGCAACCCCCCTCGACACCATCCGCCAATACCTTCTCAGCCACCAACTCTTCAGCTCCATCGCCGCCGCCGACCCGCAGCACCGCCTGGGCATCGGCTACCTCGAAGCATTCCTCCCCAACCTCACCACCTGGGGCGGCCAGCCCGCCGACTCCACCAGCATCCTCACCAAAATGACCTATATCGGCGACGCCAACCTCGACGGCAAAATCAATGCCGACGACTACGCCCTCCTCGACCGCGGCTTCACCAAACACCTCACCACCTGGGCCTACGGCGACTTCAATTACGACGGCGTCATCAACGCCGCCGACTATCTCCTGATCGACCGCGACTTCACCCTCCAATCCGGCACCTACGCCCCCGACGCCGCCCTCCTGGCCCAGCGCGAAGCGCAATTCGGCGACGCCTACGTCCAGGAACTCCTCGCCAGCATCCCCGAGCCGTCCCTGCCTCTCATGACATCCGCCTTGTACTTTATCACGACGAACCAACGTCGAAGAATCAATCGCCCTCGCTATTCCACCCCAAATTAGCGTTCCCTTCCCACGCTCGTATTGATAAGATCATGCCCGAGGTCGGGAGAAAACCACATCGTTTGACGCAGAGCGTACCTCCCGCCCTTTCATCTTCCATTGAAAGAGGCGCCCATGTCCCATGCCACACCCTCCCGATACTCCCGTCGCACCACGTTTCTCATCCTCACCGCCGCCCTCCTCCCCTTCCCCCTCCCGACCCACGCCGCCAGCAAAACCTACGTCGGCAGCGTCAACGGCTCCTGGGCCCTCGGCACCAACTGGTCCCTCACCGGCATCCCTCTCGCCGGCGATGACGTCACCTTCAGTTCCTTCGTCAGTTCCTCCTCCAACTTCCTCTACAACGGCAATTATACCCCCGGCGCCGGCGCACTCTCCTCCCTGACCATTGACGCCTCCACCGCCGGCTCCCTCCCCTTCAACTTCCACCAAACCCTCTCCACCTCCAACCTCTACACCGCCGGCAACGAAACCGTCGGCGTCAACAACCGCGCCATCTATACCCAATCCGCCGCCATCAACTCCGCCAATCAACTCATCATCGCCTCTTCCGCCAGCTCCAATGCCACTTACTCCCTCTCCGGCACCGGCTCCCTCGCCGCCTCCTACGAATACGTCGGCTATAACGGTAACGGCTCCTTCATCCAATCCGCCGGCACCAACACCCTCTCCAACGACCTCTACCTCGGCACATTTCAAGGCGCCACCGGTACCTACTCCCTCTCCGGTACTGGCTCGCTCGCAGCCTCCTATGAAGTCATCGGTTACTTGCAACTCGGCTCCTTCGTCCAGACCGGTGGCACCAATACCATCACCAACGACCTTCAAATCGATCCCTTCTCCAGCGCCTCCAGCTCCTATTCCCTCTCCGGTGCCAACAGCGTTCTTTCCGCCAACAACGAAACCATCTCCGCCGGCTCCTTTAACCAATCCGCAGGCACCAACTCACTCTCCCAAAATCTCCAGCTCAACGCCCTCTACTCCCTCTCCAGTACTGGAACCCTCACCACCTCCAATAACGAAATCCTCGGCACCCTTGCCAATACCTCCGGAACTTTTATCCAGTCCGGCGGATTCAACAGGGTCGGCTTCATCCTCTCCATCGGCGACGCTGCCTCCTCCAACGGCTCCTATACCCTTTCCGGCAACGCCGACCTCGAAGCCTCACACGAATACGTCGGCAACGCCGGCTCCGGCACCTTCATTCAGACCGGCGGCATCCACACCATCAACAACGATTTCTCCCTCGCCGTCTCCACCGGATCCACCGGCTTCTATTCCCTCTCCGGCACCGGTTCCGTCACCGCAAGCTCTGAAACCATCGCCGCCGCGGGCGTCGCCACCTTCTCCCAATCCGCCGGCTCCAACGCCCCCTTTGCATTCACACTCGCCTCCGCCTCCACCTCCACCGGCACCTATTCCCTCACCGGCACCGGCACCCTCTCAGCCTATTCCGAGAACATCGGCTACAGCGGACACGGCTCCTTCCTCCAGCAAGAAGGCGGCGCCAACAACGTCTACGACAACCTTTCCATCGCCTCTAACCTTGGCTCCACAGGCAACTATTCAATCTCCGACTTCTACACCCTTTCCACCCTCTCCGTCGGCAACTCCATCTTCATTGGCGGCTCCCCCACCGCATCCGGCGGCACCGGAACACTCCAGTTCTTCGGCGGCCGCGTCACCGTCGCCGGCGAAATCAAAGTCTACAATACCCCCGGCTCCGTCCTCAATCTCAACTTCGCCTCCCTCACCGTCGGCTCCCTCGACCTCTCCGGAAACCCCGCACATTTCGTCTGGACCGCCGGCACACTCACCATCACCGACTCCCTCTCCATCGACTCCAATACCTTCACCAATTCCTTCCTCGAACTCAATGAGAATATGACCCTCGTCAACTCCGGCTCCATCACCCTCTCCTCCGCCACCCTCATCTCCGGCGATGGCTTTTTTAACAACACCCCCGCCGGCACCATCACAGGACCCGGTTCCATTCTCGCCAACTTCACCAACCTCGGCACCGTCGACCTCCCTGCCGGCAACCTCCATCTCTCCTCCTTCACCAACTCCGGCATCCTCCAACTCGACTCCCCCTCCTCCAACCTCACCGGCGGACCCATCACCAACTCCTCTACCATCCAAGGCCAAGGCAAAATCTCCGCTTCCCTCACCAACTCCTCAGGTGCCACAATCGAGCCTGCCGGCACCCTGGTCCTCTCCGCTGCACTGACCAACCCCGCTGGTGGCACCCTCCGCATCCCCGCCTCCTCCAAACTCCTAATCACCGGCTCTTTCCCCACCAACGCCGGCTCCATCCTCCTCACCGGCGGAACCCTCGACACCTCTAGCCAACCCCTCACCAACGCCGGCACCATCTCCGGCTATGGCACCCTCGCCACCGGCACCCTCACTAACACCGGCTCCCTCCAATTCTCCGGCGGCTCCTCCTCCATCACTTCCCCCATCTCCGCCTCACCCTCCTCCAAAATCTCCGTCGCCTCCACCGCCACCGCCACCTTCTACGCCCCCATCACCCTCGCCGCCGGCTCATCCTTCGACGTCGCCCCCAACGCCACCGCCGTCTTCTTCTCCTCCGTCACCGGCCCCGGCTCCTTCACCGGCACCGGAGTCAAAGACTTCGAATCCGGCTCCTCCTCCCCCTCCTCCATCGCCACCCCAGGCTCCACCACCGTCGAATCCCCCGCCTCCCTCACCACCTCCTTCCTCCGCGAATCCTCCCTCACCTCCACCGGCTCCATCTCCATCCTCCCCTCCTCCGCCGGCGGCCAAACCTCCCTCCTCCACTCCCTCACCCTCACCGCCGGCTCCTTCGACCTCGCCGACAATAAACTTATCCTCGACTACACCGGCCCCTCCCCCATCAACACCCTCCGCCAATACCTCCAATCCAACCTCCTCATCTCCTCCACCGCCGCCGCCGACCCCCAACACCGTCTCACCCTAGGCTACGCCGAAGCCTCCACCCTGGGACTCACCTCCTTCGGCGGCCTTCCCGTCGACTCCACCTCCCTCCTCACCAAACTCACCTACCTCGGCGACGCCAACCTCGACGGCAAAATCACCGCCGACGACTACGCTCTCCTCGACCGCTCCTTCAACAAACACCTTGCCGATGCCCACTGGACCGACGGCGATTTCAACTACGACGGCGTCGTCAACGCCGCCGACTATCTCCTGATCGACAAAACCGTCACCCTTCAATCCGGCACATTCTCTCCGTCTGCAACACTACTCGCCCAGCGCGAAGCCCAATTCGGCGATGCCTACGTCACCGAACTCCTCACCAGCATCCCGGAACCGTCTCTTCTCGTCGCTTTCGGCTTAGCGGCAATCCCCCTCATCCGAGCCCGTCGCCGCTGATCGGCGGATTCTGTGGCGGCTGTTGCGGCGGCTGCTGTTGCTGCAATTGCCCCCGCGCCTGAATCTGCCGCAACGACGGCATCAACGTGTCAATCAACCTCGGCATCTGCTGCGCCGACAAATACACCCGGCACGACACCGCCGACTTCGGATAAAAATTCGTCAGAAAATCCAGCACAAACTCCGCCGGCGAATGCCCGATCATCACCCCGTTCGCATACACCCCGCTCAGCAACTCATCCGCCAGCTTTAGCTCCGAATAAATCTCTTCAATATTCGGCTGCCGCGGATTCACCGGCTTCGGCAGCGCCTGCGGCGCGCCAAACTTATCCGTGAACATCCGCAAATTTTCCTGCATCGCCTGGATAAACTGCCCCATCGCCTGCGGCGTCATCACCACCCGCGCCACAATCTGCGCCGGCCGCGCCAGTCCCTGAATAAAATCGATCACGTATTCGCTATTCAAGTTCTGCACGAGCGCCCCCGTGCTGAACACACCCGCCCCTTTCCCCTCCGGCACGCGCGCGGCAACCGGATTATGCTTGAACTGCAACGAATACGTCCCCGGCGGCCCGCCCGGTTGTTGCTGCTGTGGCTGATTCGGATCACTCGGCGGCACTGGATTAATTTCCATGGACGACCTTCTTCCCTTTCATTTTCTCCAACTGTTCCCGCAAATACTCCAGCCCCAATTCCACCCCGCGCGTCGGCTCTTCCATGCCTTCAAATTCCAGTGACAAATACCCGTCATACCCCGCCCGCTTCAGCAATCTCAATTCCGTCGGGATGTCCACCACCCCATGCCCGGCGATCGCCCCACGCAGCGCAATCTCCGTCGGCGTCGCAAACCACCCCTTCAGCGGCATCGACTCCTTCGGCCTCATGTGAAAATCCTTCGCATGCGCCATCACCGCATACTTTGCCAATCTCCCCACCGCCTCCACCGGATCTTCATTCACGCACAAAAAATTCCCCATATCGATCGTCAAACTAAAATTCTCATGATCCACCGCGCGAATCAACTTCTCCACGCGCTTCGACGCCTGCATATAAAACCCATGATTCTCCAGCGACGTCTTCACCCCGCGCTCCGCGCCATAATCCGCCACCTCGCGAATGGACGGCGTCATCCATTCCACCGCCGCGTCGAATGTCTTTTCGATCTTTAATTTTTTGGAGTAATCCCCAAACCCGCGCGTCACATCATGCCGCATCGACCCGACCCCCAGCGCCTCCGCCACATCCACATGCCTCTTCAGCGTCTCCACCGCCTGCTTCTGCTGCTTCGCCGGCACCAGCAACTCCGCCCCTACGCAGTAGCTCACCACGCGCAGTCCGCCCCGCTCAGCCCGCTTGCGAATCTTCGCCGCCCGCTTCACCGGATCGCCCGCCTCTACCTCTGCCGGCCCGGCCAGCTCAACTGCTTTCACCCCGGCGTGCTCGGCAATCCAATCAATCGCCTGCTCCAGCGTCTTGCCGTTCTCTTTCCGCCACCGCCAGAGACTATAGGTGCTCACCGCCAATTCCATTGCGTCTGCGAGTGTCGCACCATGAACGCGCTTGCACAAGGCCCATAACTACGCGATGCTTTTGTTTATGCTAAAAAAATTCATCACCGCCGCGGCTCTAACCCTTTTTATGTCTTTAGGAACCAGCGTTATGGCAGTTGAGTACGGGAAAACCCTAATCGTCGGCCACCGAGGCGAACCATTCATCGCTCCCGAAAACACCATGGCCAGCTTCAACCTCGCCTGGAAACTCGGCGACGCCGCCGTCGAAACCGATATCCACCTCACCAGCGACGGCAAAGTTGTCATCTGTCACGACGCTGACACCTTCCGCACCAGCGGCAACAAACAAAAGGTCGTCATGAAAGACGCGACGCTGGCCGACATCCAAAAAGTTGACGTCGGCTCGTTCAAAGACCCCAAGTACGCTGGCGAAATCTGCCCCACCCTTGAAGACCTCTACGCCAGCGTCCCCGGACCAGGCCATATGGTCTACACCGAAATCAAATCCGGCATCGACGTCGTCCCCGCCTTCGTCGACATCGTCAAACATTCCAAACTCACCCCCGACCAGATCATCGTCATCAGCTTCCACGCCGACGCTCTCGAAGCCTCCAAAAAAGCCCTCCCCAACTATAAACACTATCTTCTGATGAGCGTCAAAAAAGGCAAAAACGCCGACCCCGCTGAATTCGATAAATTCATCTCCCAGGCCAAAGACATCCACGCCGACGGCCTGGACATCGGCACCTCCCCACGCCTCAACAAAGCCGAGTGCAAAAAAATCCTCGACGCCGGCCTCGAACTCCACCTCTGGACCAACGCCAAAATCGATCTCGCCAACTCCTCCGTAGACGACCCCAAAGTCGCCAGGCAATACATCGACTGGGGCGCCCAATCCATCACCACCAATCGCTCACATTGGCTCAAAGAACAACTCACCAACATGGACAAATAATAATCTCGCATTCTCCCCGTTCAACGTTGGACGTTCGATGTTGAATGTTCGATGTTCTCTTGGTTTTTCTCATGGACCCCAACTACCTCACCGCCACCCAGTTCCCCCACCCCGATGTCGCCGCCAAGATCGCCATCGCCACCGGCATCGGTCTGCTCGTCGGCCTCGAACGCGAATGGGCCCAGAAAGAAATCGGCGTCCGCACCTTCGCCATCACCGGCCTGCTCGGCATGCTCGCCGTCGCGCTCAGCCCCTCCCTCGTCTTCGCCGCCCTCGTCGCCGTCCTCCTGATGGTCACGTTCCTCAACATCCACAGCCTGCTCCGCGACCGCTCCCTCGAACTCACCACCTCCATCTGTCTCGTCGTCGTCTTTGTCCTCGGCGCTCTTGTCGGCAACGACCACTACTTCACCGCCGCCGCCAGCGCCATCGTCATGATGCTCCTGCTCGCCTGGAAGGTCGAGCTCGAACGCTTCGCCGGCGCTCTCCGCCCCGAAGAAATCCGCTCCGCCGTCCTGCTGGGACTCCTCTCCGTCGTCATCTATCCGCTCCTCCCCGACCGCTTCATCGACTCCTGGGACCTCATCAACCCCCGCCAATCCTGGGTCATCGTCGTCGTCATCGCCGGCATCGGCTTCCTCAACTACGTCCTCCTTCGCCTCTACGCCGACCGCGGCATCTACTACGCCGCCCTCCTCGGCGGGCTCGTCAACTCCACCGCCGCCGTCGCCGAACTCTCTGCCATCTTCCGCGGCCGCGACGAATGGACCGGCCGCGCCGTCGCCGCGCTCCTCCTCACCAACGTCGCCATGTTCATCCGCAACGGCATCATCCTCATCATCTTCGCCCCACAAGCCGCCGCCCCCGCCATCGCACCCCTCCTCGTCATGGCCGGCCTATCCGCCCTCATCGCCTGGCAGCGCAATCACTCCGCCCAATCACCCGATTCCCCTCCTCCGCTCAAACTCTCCTCCCCCGTCTCCCTCTCGCGCATCCTCAAGTTCGCGATCCTCTTCGTCCTCCTCTCCGCCGCCGGCACCCTCGCTGAGCGCTACCTCGGCAGCGCCGGCTTCCTCATCGTCAGCATCGCCGGCGGAATAGTCTCCAGCGCCTCCACCACCGCCACCGCCGCCTCCCTCGCCGCCGCCGGCCAAATCGATCCCCTCACCGCCAGCCTCGCCACCGTCCTGACCTCGGTCGCCAGCGCCATCGTCAACATGCCTCTGGTCTACCAGCAAACCCGCCAGCGCACCCTCGCCCGCCGCCTCGCCGTCGCCACCGCCATCGTCGTCTCCCTCGGCCTGGCCACCGCCGGCGTCGAATGGATGCTCCAACCCTAGCGCTGCGACCCCCGCGCAATCACATTCCGCCCGAAAATCATCAGCATAAACCCAATTATCCCAAACGGAATCATATACGGGAACAGCGCATTCCAACCATACTTATCCAGCAGATGTCCCAGCGCCCACAACCCCAGCGTCGCCCCGAAATACTGAAACGAATCAATCAACCCCGAAGCAAATCCCGTCATCTTCCGCCCGCCGATATCCATCGCCGCCGCCGTCCCGAGGATCGAATGCGTCGCGTTCGCCGTGAAGCTCAGCGCCACCAGAAAAAACACCGCCGACTGTGGCGACTTCACCAGAAACGTCGCCAGGATTACCAGCACAATCTCCATGAAATAAAGCCCCGCCGCCACCGGCGATCGCGCCCCTTTAAACAGCTTGTCCGAAATATACCCCGACAACAGCGACCCCGCCGACCCCGAGCACGGAATCAAAAACGCCAGCATCAGAAACAGCGACGAATTCTGCTCGGTATGATGCGCCTCCTGCATATACCGCGCAAACCAGCTATCAATCGGATTTCTCACCGCCCCCGTGCAGGCATACGCCGCCGCCACCACCCACACCGCCGGATTGCGCACGATCGTCCGCAGCGCCACCTGAATATCCGCCCGCGTCGCTCGCTCCTCATACGCCTCTGGATTGTTCACGGCCAGCGAATCCTCCCCCTCCACCGGCACCGGATTCAATTTCGCCAGCACATGCAAAAGCACAAAAACACACAGGATAAACGCGACCACAATAATCCCCACATCCATCGGCCCGAGCTTCCCGATGTGATAGCACCACCCGACCCCAAATGCCGCCGCAAACAACACAATCGCAATCACCAACCCTCGCAAAAACGCCGTCTCACTTGGCCTCCCACCCGAATACTCCTCCACCGGCAGATACCCATGCTCCTCCGGCGTCTCCTTCACCCCAAACGCCATCGCCACCGCCACCACCGCGCACACAATCGACGGCCCCCAGAACAGCCACTTCCAACCCAGCGGATCCACCCGCAACATGCCAAACAACGTAAACCCCGTCAGCAGCGCCGGCCCAAAGTTGAATATCCCCAGCCGCCCCAGATTAATCATGAACCCGAATATCCCCGCAAACCCGCCCCGCTCCGTCTTGGCGAACCATGCCGTCTTGATCTTCGTCATCCCCGGCGCGCCAAACGATTGAAAATACCCGTCGATCCCGCGAATCGCGATAAACAGCCCGAGAATCCCCCACACCGACGCCGCCCCGAACGCAATATTCATCACCACCGTACCGGCGGCCCCGATGAGCATTGCCTTCTTCCCCCCGATCCGATCCGTCAGCAACCCGTTAAAAATCTGCCCAAACGCATATACCAGCGTCGACGTAAAAATGATCGTACTCATCTGCGAGTACGAAAACCCATACTGATTGGCAATCGTCTTATTCGCCACCGTCAAATTAAATCGGCACAAATAAAACGACGTGTACAACAGCCCCAGATACCCCCAATTCAGCCCTCGCCGCGGCCTAAACCCAGGCGGATAGTGGCGCACCAATTCCGGGCTGTCCAATTCAGTCATCAGGTCTCCAGGACTCTTGAAAGCCCACCGACCGCGGTCGGTGGGCTTTGGAAGGATTTGCTCAAACGAACGCCGCCAGAATACCGGTCCCTCCCCAGTGCGTCGAGGACATTCCCACAAAGAGCAAATTTCACAATCAACCAAAAGGAGAGCCGGGCCGTCCCCGGCCCGTCTTCTCAATCAACCTTGATCACCCCTGCAGCCCAATCATCAAGCCGGCTGCTTCACCTGTTTCCTCGGGTCCGTCGCGCTGATGATCTCACTCACCCCTTTTTGATTAAATCCCTTAAACCCATCATTCCGTTCGAGATTCTCCAGGTGGCTTCCAATCGCCCCCTGCGTCCGGAATTGCGCCGCCTGCTCCTCTGTAATCCGCCCGATCTTCAGCAGCGCCTGCAGCCGATTCTCCTTCACCACCCAGCGTTCCCCCTCCGTAAACGCCTGCCGAAGATAGGTGAAATTCGTAAACGGATTCATCGTCTTCACCGACTCAGTCTCAAGCTGCACTTTCAGCGCATCAAAATCGAACATGCACTCCAGATGATGCATCCCCGACTGATGGACGGCTTCGCCATGCAGCGCACACCACAACCCCACCGTCCCCAGCGTATCGCGCTCCGACATCGCATCATGCGCAAAGTCGTTAAACAACTCCTCCGGCGACAAATCCACATCATTAAACGTCGTAATCCCCGTAATCGGATCTTCCATCACCTGCGCGCCCCACCCCGCCTGCATCCCCGCGTGATACCGCTCCCGGCAATTGAACCCCAGCTTCTCCCACAACCCCACCAGCGCCGCAAAATGCCGCCGGCTCGACCGATACGTATGGTGGTCATGATTCGCCCACCCCAGCCCGATCTTCTGCTGCCGCGCATATTGCACCTGCGCCGCCCGATTGCGCTTCATCCAATACTGCCGCTCCGCTTCAAAAAACAGATCGCACACCCACGCCACCCCCAGCGGCTTGATATACGCATCCACCAGATCATTCGCATGCGCAAACGACTGCTCATCCGTCGCGAAATCGCGCTTCCGCGTCCGAAACGCATCCAGCGCCTTCACCGCCAACAGCGCCTTCTCCGCATTCGGCTTAGGAATCTCATACCCCCGATGCCCATGCCGCTCGACCACTCCCAGCGCATACTTCCCTTCCGCCGCCACCGTCGCCATCCGAAGCTGCCCCAGCGGCTCCCCTTCGATCTTCGCCTGAATATCATTCGTCGCCAAAAACGTCGCCACCGAATCAACCTTCAACAAAATCTTGGTAACCGACGCATCCTGCAACACCACCCGCGGAAACACCCCATGCGGCTGCCACCACACCGCCAGCCCCGCCTCGGCCAATGGGTCCGGCTCGTAACCCACTTCACGCAGCTTCGAAACGTGAGGCTCCCCCCCCGAAATAAAGATCGTATCCACCCAGTCCAAAAACCGCGTCCCCGCCTCATCGCGCATCCGCCCCGCCATGCACGCCGCCACCGGGAACCCCGCCACAAAGTCCCCCACCATCTTATTCACCCAAGCCGCCGTCTCCGGCTGCTGCTTCCATTGAAATGCGGTCAGTGGATCAAGCGTCGATGTATTATTGGACATATTCAAATCCTCATCTCAAACCAATATGGCGCGTACCGAATCAGGGATACACTCGTCCTACGAAGGAACTATGGTATATCATAGCATATCATCCGCGGCGTCAGGCCCCTATCCCTGAGCCGGGACCGACCTTTTTCCAGACATCACCCCACGGAGTCTCCATCATGCACCGTCTTCTTTTACTCGGCGCCGGCAAGATCGGTTCGGCCATCGCCAAATTCCTCTCCAGCACCGGCGACTACGACATCATGGTCGGCGACCACGACCCCCGCGCCCTCGACCGCCTCTCCAAATCCATCCGCGTCGAAACCGTCAAACTCGACGTCTCCAGCCCCACCGAGCTCCGCAAAGCCATGCAAGGCCGCCACACCGTCATCAGCGCCTGCTCCTTCGCCGTCAACCCCGGCATCGCCCTGGCCGCCGCTGACTCCGGCCTCTCCTACTTCGACCTCACCGAAGACGTCGCCACCACCAACGCCGTCCGCAAAATCGCCTCCACCGCCAAAGCCGGACAAGTCTTCATGCCCCAGTGCGGCCTGGCCCCCGGGTTCGTCTCCATCGCCGCCCACCACCTCACCAAAGATTTCGACACCCTCGAAGAAGTCCGCCTCCGCGTCGGCGCCCTCCCCCAATTCCCCACCAATGAGATGAAGTACAACCTCACCTGGTCCACCGACGGCCTCATCAACGAATACGGCAACCCCTGCGAAGCCATCCGCGATGGCAAAATGATCTCCGTCCTCCCCCTCGAAGGCCTCGAACACTTCTCCCTCGACGGCATCGACTACGAAGCCTTCAACACCTCCGGCGGTGTCGGCACCCTCTGCGAAACCCTCGACGGCCGCGTCAGCAGCCTCGACTACAAAACCATCCGCTATCGCGGCCATCGCGACCTCATCGCCTTCCTCATGAACGAGCTCCGCCTCAACTACCGCCGCGACCTCCTCAAAGACATCTTCGAAAACGCCATCCCCATCACCCCCCAGGATGTCGTCCTCATCTTCTGCACCGTCACCGGCAAAAAAGACGGCTACCTCACCCAGATCACCGACGCCCGCAAAATCTACGCCGACACCGTCCTCGGCGAACGCTGGTCCGCCATCCAGATCACCACCGCCGCCGGCATCTGCGCCGCCGTCGACCTCCACGCCATGCACCAGAAATTCGACCGTGGCTTCGCCAAACAGGAGCAAATCTCCCTCCCCGATTTCCTCGCCAACCGCTTCGGCAAATATTACGTGACCGAAAACGAATCCATCACCGTCAAGCCGGAATTACCCACCCGTGCGACGTCGTAACACAGACCGCCATGCCCCAATATCGACCCGAAGATGACGAGCGCGACCCCGAAGAGCCCGAAGACTTCGACCGCGACGACGACCTCGACGGAACCGACACCGAACCCTGCCCTTTCTGCAAACGCCAGATCCACGAAAAAACCGACATCTGCCCCTACTGCGGCAGCTTCATCCTCCACGACCTCGCCCGCCCCCCCCGCCCCGGCGTAGTCTGGCTCATCACCGCCATCGGCCTCCTCATCATGATGATCCTAGCCATCCTCCTCTACGGACAATGGATCTAATTCAATCCTCCCCCACCCCACCCTTCACAAATCGATAACTCGGCAATATCCCCCGCTTCCCCGTCTCAATAAATTCCAGCAACTCCACCACTTCTTTCGTCTGCTCCACCTCTCCCCGAATCGCCGCCAGCGCCCTCTCCATATTCCGATGCGTATGAATCCGCTGATACGCCTGCCGAATCGCATGAATCGCCGGCTGCCCGAGCCCCGCCCGCCGCAACCCAATCGCGTTATACGCCTTGAGTCCATCAAACCGCACCGCCGCGAATGGCGGTATATCCCGATTCAATCCCTCATTCCCCGCCACAATCGCCAGCCTCCCCACCCGCACGAATTGGTGGAAAATACACCCTCCCCCCAGAAACGCATTATCCCCCACACTGACATGCCCCCCGCACATCGAGGCATTCGCCATCGTCACATCATTCCCCAGCACCGTGTCATGCCCCACATGCGAAGCCGCCATGAGAAAACACCGATCCCCGATCCGCGTCGCGTGCTCCTCCCCCGGATGAAACGACCGATGCACCGTCGCCGTCTCCCGAATCACCACGCGATCCCCAATCACACACAACGTCGGCTCCCCCCGATACTTCAAATGCTGCGGCGCCAACCCCACATACGCCCCCGGCCCAACCACACACCCCTCCCCCATCCGCAACGTCCCCTCCAGCACCGAATGCGCCTTAATCACACTCCCCGCCCCAATCCTGATCCGCCCACTCAAAATACAATAAGGCCCAACCTCCACATCCCCCGCTAGCTCCACGTCCGAACCCACAATCGCACTAGGATGAATAGTCGCCATAGCAATTGCGATATGTACCACACCCGCGCCCCCACCGCACCGGACCGCACAAACCTTGATATTTCCTAAATTTGAGAGCAAAAGAGCTGGCCTTTAACAGAAGCACGCTCTGGCGATGCGTGAGGCAAAGAAAATCATGGCGTCGAAAACAGAGAGTTAGGACAAAGTTTGTCTTTGGCATGTGCCGATAGTCTTGCTATGATTAAATAAAAGAACCGACTGAGTACGTCGAACAGACCATACTCAATCGGGGCCTCTAGGGAGAGCCGCAGCGTGTACCCGCTAAAGTAATCGCTGCGGTTTCTCTTTGCGCCATCGCGGGCCGCCTAGCCAGCCAATGGCTATGATCTTCAAGCAATCATCGTATTTCATGGATTTCCTCCTTCCTATGTTTTAGCAAAAATCGCTCCGGTCTTGCCGCTTCGCGGTGTAACTTCCTTTACCTTTTGAGCTTGTTTGAGAAGGAATATCACGGTCGAAATTTTGGTCGATTTAACACTCTTCGACGGATACTTCTCGGTAATGGCCTTTTCGATATCCGACCCAGAGAAATCTCCGGTCTGGGCCATAACTACATCCCGAATTTCATGATTTGTTACCGCAGAACGATTGCCAGCAGGATATTCTTCGTGAGCGGGCGTCGAGATGTTGATTTTACGGGCTCTTGTTTTTTTGGGCTTACGACCATGTTTTCTTGACGCCGTATCATCGCCGTCCACTGGTGGCTTGGCGGACGGATACCAGCTTAATAACCCATATTGCCCGTTTGGAAGCCGGTGAAAAATAGAGCTGCTTTTTCTAAGCGCGCTTCTTAGTCCGATTTGGGCGATTTCTTCATTCTTTGTCTCGAATTTGTATCCGCCCTCTCTTACGGCAGTGAAGATCTCCTTAACCGTTGCCGCCCCAAGATTACCCGCCTTTCGCAACTCCAAATAACCTCTAATGGCTGCTGTAAGAGTGAGTCCGTAAAACTGATCGGCGCGAAGTGCAGATACACCATTTGATTCTCCAATCAGAGGGAATCGCAACTGTAATCCGGCCTCGGCGCACAACTCATTAATTAACTTTTTGAGCTTATTTGTTTCATCTTCCTTTGCCCGAACGCGACCCGTAAGGACTTCGATCGTATTGGAGATATCGTCCGACATAACCAAATTCTATCCGCCGCAAGATTTCAGGTCAAGTATTTTGATATGAGACCGGCTTGTGTAGATATGAAACAGTGCGACAGTTTCATATCTCCCCTTGCGATGGACAAATCTGGTCTCAAAATGATCCTCCAACAGTATTCCTATTGGCGAACGGGCCGGCGATGTGCAGCCTAGCTCCGTCGGCGAGATCCTTGTATTTTGGGAAAGGAGAAACGATATATATCTCGCTGTTGATTCGGCTATGTGTGGGCGAGCGAGATTTTTGGCCTGAGTGTAACTGGGGGTGATTTTCCAATTAGGACACTACCCAAACCTCCTCCCACCTCTAAACTCACCCCATGAAAATCCCCACCCCCGCGATTTTTCTCCTTCTCCTCACCACGCTCTCCGCCGCCCCCACCACCAAACCCACCTTGCAAAAACTCACCTGGCAAGTCGACGGCACCCCCCGCGAAGCCCTCGTCTACCTCCCCCCCGAATCCTCCTCCCCCACCCCCATCCTCTTCTTCTTCCACGGCCACGGCGCTAACGCCCAATTCTCCGCCCGCAAATTCCCCCCGAATCTCTGGCCCACCACCATCTTCGTCTACCCCCAAGGCCTCCCCACCAAAACCCCCGTCGACCCCGAAGGCAAACTCCCCGGCTGGCAAAGATCCCCAGGCATCGAACACGATCGCGACCTCCACTTCTTCGACGCCATGCTCAAATCCCTCATCGCCGACCACCACGCCGACCCCAAAAACGTCTTCGTCGCCGGCCACTCCAACGGCGCCTTCTTCACCTACACCCTCCTCTCCGCCCGCCCCGACTCCCTCACCGCCATCGCCCCCATCGCCGGCCTCCTCTCCGAACAAGACGCCCTCACCGCCAAACCCAAACCCATCTTCCACATCGCCGGCCAAAAAGACCCCAAAGTCCACTTCCCCGACCAACAACTCACCATCCAACGCGACCTCACCCTCAACCACTGCTCCCCCGACACCCACACCACTCCCTCCCCGATGATCACCATCTACCCCTCCACCACCCCCGACGGCCCCCCCCTCCAAACCCTAATCCACCCCGGCGGCCACGAAATCCCCAAATCCGCCCCCGAACAAATCATCCAATTCTTCCAAGAACACTCCTCCAAATAACCTCCAATTCATTCATCTTCCGAAAGCTGATCAAACAACCCCGGTTGCTGGCGTTTCAACTCACGAATCACTTCCAAATGCCACACATTCAACTGATCTTTATACCGTCCCGCCGCTCGCTTCGACGCAATCAACGTCTCTAAATCCAGCACCCGGCATTTCACCCCCCCAAGATTCAATTCCACCGTCCGATGCGCAATCGCCGCGTAATTCCCCACCTCCGTTAGCTCACTCAAAAAATCAATCACCCCTAAGTCCGTTATGAGATTGAGATTCCGCAGATTCGTCAATTGCGGCAAATTCTCCGGAATCGGCATCTTATCCGGCCGCATCCGCAGCCGCGGATGAATCCCCGACAACGCCGCCACAATTTTCGTCAAGTTTCTCTCGTCCAGCGGCGCACACACATCCACATCCTGCGTGACCACCGGCGACCCCAGCGCCACCGCCGCCATCCCCCCGACCAAAACGTATTCAACGCCCTGATCATTCAGCCGCTGTAAAATTTGAAGTAGCGGCTCCATCGCTCACGCTCCGCACATTCCCCGCTTTTTGCAGTTCACCAAAAAATCGCCGCGCCTGATAATTCTGCTCCACCCGCTCCGCCGGCGTGAGCGATAGAAAATATTCCACCAATGAAACATCCACATTCCCCGTCAAATCCGTCCGCACCACCTGCCCCAACTCATCCGGCGGACTCGATCGAAATGTGCTCTCACCCTCCAACATAACCCCCATTATACCCCACCTCGCCCCCAGATCACTATCTTCCCCACCCCAACAACAATAAATCACCCCACCCCACGTGAGCCGGGCCGTCCCCGGCCCGTCTTCTTTCCTCTAAAAATTTCCCCCTCCCCCCCCGCCTACAATTCCACTAAACTCCCCTCTCAAACAACCAACAAGGAGACAACCATGGCCAAGTCCAAATCCAAACCCCTCGCCGACCTCATCGCCGGCCTGCAAGAAGACCTCTCCCGCGAATACCAGGCCATCATCGCCTACACCGTCTACTCCAACGTCATCACCGGCGCCCAGTGGATGTCCATCGCCAAAGAGCTCAAAAAACACGCCCACGAAGAGCTCGAACACGCCCTGATCATCGCCGACCAGCTCGATTACCTGGGTGCCATGCCCAACGCCAAGCCCAAAGAAGTCAAACTCTCCAAAAAGCCCGAAGACATGCTCCGCTTCGACCTGGACAACGAAACCGACACCATCAAGAACTACCGCGAGCGTGTCCTCCAGGCCGAAGCCGTCGGCCACTTCGCCCTCGCCGAACAAATCCGCAAAATCATCGCCCAGGAACAAGAACACCAACACGACCTCGCCACCGCCCTGGGCGTAGAAGTCCCTCACGTCCTCGACCAAGGCGCGTAAACCCACACGACGCAGCATCCGTGCAAAACAAAAAGCCTCCGGGACATCCCCGGAGGCTCAAAGGGTCCGTAAACCATCCGACCGGACCCCTCATCATTCGCCCGCCCCACTCACACGCGCCGGCGCCGCTTGCTCATCCCTATCCCCACCATCGCCACCGCCATCAGCCCCGTCGGCTCCGGCACCGCCGCCGTCAATTCACTCACATACCCCGCCCCAAACTCCGCCTCCCGCTCCGCCAACAACCCCGAAATATCGTGCGCCCCTCCCGTCGCCAAATACGTCGTATCCACCAGCAAATAATCGTTCTGATCCACCACCCCATCATAATTCACATCCCCATTCACCCACCCCGTCCCCCCACTCGCATATCCCCGATCCAGCAGCGCATAATCATCCGCATTCACCTTCCCATCCAGATTCAGATCCCCCACCAGCGTATACGCCACCGTCACCGCCGAGCCATTATCGTTATAGCCCAACTCATGCAGCGAATCCGCCGTCGAACTCATAATCTGCCCCGACGACCACGCCGGCGAAGCATCATGACTCCCCTTCAGCGCCGCCTGCACCTGCGCCACCGGCGTCGTCCCACCCCCGCTGTAATCAAACACCAAATTCCCTCCCGTCACATTCGCCCCACCCGCCCCCGTTAGCGTCTCCGGCGTAAACGCATTGCTCGTCAGCACCAACGACCCCCCCGACACCGTCGTCAGCCCGCTATATGTATTCACCCCCATAAACGTCTCCGTCCCCGCTCCCGTCTTCGTCACGTTAAGATTCCCCTCGATCGTTGCCGCCGGCCCGCCCGCGACCGTTCCATAGCTATAGCTCAGCCCCGCCGCCGGATTGATCGTGATCGTCCCCGTCGTGCCCGTCGTGTTCGTCACGAGCAGCGTGCCCCCCGTCCCGGCCGACGTCAGCCCCGCCACCGTCTGTGAGAATCCGTTCATCTGATACGTCGCCGTCCCCGCTGCACTCGCATCCCCCATCGTCAGCACCGTCGAGGCAGGCATCCCATCAGACGTCCCGAGCACCGCCAGCCCGGCCTGAAAGTATGTATTCCTCCACGTATTCACCGTCGACTGCAATGAAAATGAAACCCCCGTCGTCGCATTCGACCGGTTCATTACCAGATCGACGTTGTTCCCCGCCGTGATCGAACCCGTCACCGTCAACCCGCTCGACCCGCCCAGCACGAGTTGTCCTCCCTGCGCCAAGCCGGCCATATTGATCGCCCCCGGCACCGTCAGCACCGTCCCTGTCGGGCTCAGTTGCAGCGACTCCTGCCCCGCCCCACTCAACGTGATCGGCCCCGACACCAGCAGCGTCGAACTCGTCCCGCCCGGCCCGCCGATAATCAACGTCCCTTCCCCCGGCCCGCCTACCGAAATCGCCCCGCTCACCGTATGCCCCGCATTCGGCCCCGCCAGGATCGCTACCCGATAGTCTCCCGCAGGATCTGCCCCCGCAAACGTCACATTGATCGGCACCGCCGTCCCCAGGCCGCCGATCGCTTTGTTCCCGTTGCTGAACTCCAATTGTGAATACCCCGTCGCCCCGCTAATCGTCGAGTTCACCAGGTTAAACATCGTTGTCCCGGCGATCGACCCTGTCGCCGTCACCGTATTTCCCTCAACGTAATTCAGATTCCCCGCATCGATCGTGATCGGCCCGGAATAGGTGTTTTTCGTCTGTGTGATCATCAGCGACCCCGTCCCCTGTTTCACAAACCCGCCCGTCCCCGTCAATATCGCCGAAATCGTCGCATTCGGCGCATTGACGGTCACCACCGGGTTATTCCCCGCCAGCGTCATGCTCCCGCCGTTGATCCCGCCCAGGTTGTACGCTCCGCTGGTCGCTGGATTGAAAGTGATCCCCGCAAACAGCGACGCGAACGCAGGATAGACAATCCCCGCCGTCCCATTGTTATTCCCAAACACCGCAATCTCATTCCCCGTATTCGGCCACGCAATATCCACCGTCCCATCCGACCACTTAAAATCCCCCGCCACCCAAGGTGCCGCCGCCGGCGTCGCCCCATCCGCTGGATTTGTCGGACTCGCCCCATTCACATCCCAGGTATAAGTCGCCTGCCCGCGCGCCACCCCAGCCACCCCCGTCATTCCTGCCACCGCCGCCAACAACACCGCACGCTTCGTTTGCATGGACATCATCCCGTCTCCCGTGGTTTGTTTTGTAAGATCTCGCCCAAACCACGCTACCTGCTGTTCGCCACAGAAGCAAGAAAAAATACCAATGGTTCATACAGAAAAATATTAAAAATACAAACGAATTTAAGCCATTAATTAGAATGATGTGAAATATCTGTATCATACAGAAATTCGAAGTTATATATTGAATGAATTATTTGGATTCCCTAATTCTCTACCGCTGCGGCTTATGCGGCGACACCCTCCGTCAGCAATTTCCCCCCTCTCTCGCCGAACAAATCCGCAAACTCATCGCTCAGGAACAAGAACACCAACCCCACCTAGCCATCGAATCCCCCCACATCCTCGACCAGGTGCCTGATCACGTCAACCTATACATCGTTCTCCACTATCTATAAAAATTTCAGCTCCCTCCCGTTTAGCCACAGCTCTCTGGTCCGCGCGTTTTTAACCCTCCCAAAAACCTTGCCAGCCTCCTCTTCCTCCTCATCTACTCCGATCTCAACACCCTGTGGCATACTCCCAGTTCGGCACCATCACCTTCCATTGACTCTTCACCGCTTGGACCGTCTTGACCCACACCCATCAAATCGCCAAATCTATGGCCTATCAATATCACCACGCCTCGCTTCGAGACAGCCCGGCCCCCATCACCCCTCCTCCAGCCGCGCCAGCCACCCAATGTCCTCATCTCATTCTCCATCCCTCTACATTAACGACTCAGCAGTCTTAATAAAGGGCTGAACACAGGACCGAATCTATGTCAAAGGCCTTTATTTATTGTGAACGTCCATCGATCCCGTATCTACATGATTGCAACGCGAGAAAATATTGTTGCTATTTTTAATCTAATTGTTAATAATTACCACAGTTTCACAAAATAGGCGCGAAGCGTTGGTCCAGAATTTTTCGCCAATTCTCATCTGCACTAACCTTAAACAAGGAAGATTAGATGGCAGCCTGCATTCGCCTTTTTATAGTTTCCCTATTGGCAATAATCCTTACCGGCTGCTCAACCGCCGAATTTGGCGGAGCACCTCCCCCGTCATTCGACGTGGACAAAGATCTTGCGCAACTAAGCAAGCAATTCGATGAGCCCAATGCCATTCCCAGTTTTTACGCCAATCCTAGCGTTGATGCTCGCAACAAATTCATTGGAGGTCGCCTGACCCTAATGAACATTCGTTACATACAGTTCATACGCCACGTTACCAATGACCGCCAAGCTTTAGAATCTGCCACCGATATCCTAGTCATCGGATTAAATGTCGCCGGTGCCGCCACGGGCGGCGCTACTGAAAAAACCGTACTCTCAGCTATCTCAGCTGGCATTCTCGGCTCTAAAGCTGTCATTGAAAAAGAATATTTCTATGAAAAAACTATGCCTGCCCTCATCGCCGCCATGAACGCACAGCGAAAAGCCGCCCTAGTTCCCATACTCCAAGGCTCAAAAACCAATTCTCTCCAGGATTACCCCTTCGAACAAGCTGTATCAGACTTAAACGACTATTATCTTGCCGGTACTCTCTTAGGCGCTGTCCAAGCCATTGAGGCCGATGCTGGCAAAAAAGAAACCGACCAAAATGCAGCATTGGAGGATATCCGTCTCTCCCCTGCATACGAAGCTACAACCGAACAGCTTCGCAGGCAGCTTACTGTTGCCATAGGGAAACTTGCCGCTGCCGATCTGGCAAAAGCTCAAACCGCTGTTGCGGCCCTCGCAAGTGTGCCTACAGTCTTTCCCACGCCCCCAGCAGACATTGATGCCGCTAAATTGCAATTGCAGGCTAAGGTTCGTAACGCACGCAAAAAATCCGATGCGGATGCGATTGCTCAGGCATTTACTGCTGCGGGAATCAGTTATTAACTTATGGAGGTGCAATATGGCTACCTATCTGCTTCAAATCGACGCAACCGATGTAAACGACTATGCAAATCAAGTGAATTCCGAAGAGGCAGGCGCTTCACAATTTCAAAATAGTTCTGTCAGCTACCACCAAAATAATATCACGAACATTGTGACCTTTCTTGAACTACCTAATGGAACCGTTCCTGCAACTAAATTCCAACTTGTAAACAAGGGTGCCCCCGCTCCGGCTAATACCAAGCAAATCTGGTCTGGTGTCGTAGTGCTCAAATCTGGCCTCAGTCCCGTCGTCGCCTATCGGTAATCGCGCACACAATCTTCGCTCCAAGCTTTACTATTCTCTAAGATATCACACCGCCCGAAAACAGCTACAAATAAACTTCGCCGATATCGATAATCGAGATGAAGTCTGGTCGAATTCCGTATAAAATTTTGCAGTCCGCCTGTATAATATCGTTTCTATTAGTTCGAGTTAATCATAATAAGCATCTATTAGCTTGATCCGTGCACGGGCGAGCTCCAATGCGGAGATCAAGATGACAGGAACTCCTGCGGAACAAGCGGAAAGTAACGGCGACGATCGAAGCGAACGGATCGCAGAAGCATTATTTGGTGGAGGCGATCAGGCAAAACTTGAACAGGGTGATAATCGCCGCGGGATTGATGGTGCATACGAAACTGCTGCAGGTATTTATATCTCAGATGTTGCGGAGCATGCCAGACGATTTCATTTGGCGGCCGCATTCTTTTCTGAAATTGGCGAGGACATGCCTTGTATTTCAATTGGCGAATTCGGATATGCGCCAGTCGAGGTTTTCGGAGGAGGCTACCCATTCGCTTGGTCGGGGTGGAATCCCTATTATTTTGACGAAGCATATTATTTTTGGCGACGTGCTTATCGCCGTGGATACGTTACCGAACGTTTAAAACATGTCATCGGGGAGAAGGGAGATGTGCGACTTGCACCTCCTGAAGAAACACGTGGCTTCATTCGAAGCGGCGTGTCGCGATTCTTGCGCAGCCGGTTTGCCGCCGCTAAGTCTCTAACATCCTATAAGCCCGTACCTTTCACATTACATAATCAGAATCCAAATCTGCAGATGTATTATTCCTCACCATATTACTTCGTCACTACCAACGTATTCGGTGGACCTTCAACACCGGTGACACAGTATATCCATCCTGGGATATACATATTTGGTGGCATGGGGCCTAAAACCGGAAATTTGCCTATCTTCGAGACGATCTCACATTTTGACATTCCCCGCATTCACACGTCTGGGACATTGGTGACTGTATGATGACGTTTCTCGCTCAATTATCACCTGCTTCTATGCCCACAACCGGTGCGGCAAGTACCGGCCCTTTCCGTAACCTTGTTTTAGCTGTGACTTGTACGATGACTGCCGTGACGTTGATACTCGTGCAAGTGTTGAGAGGTTGGAAAAAATGGCGTCCAGTTGGCGAGTTCTTCCCGAACAGTGCTATTCGCGTGGCTGCGCTTTGTGCAGCGGCTGGGATGGTACTGGTTTTTTTCTTGCTTAGAAGCCCAAGCGCTGTACCCGCGCTAACTTGGACATTGTTAATCGGTGCAATAGGGTCGCTATTTTCATTAGGTATCTACAACGTCCTATACGCACGATGGGTATTCAAGTTTATGAAGGGACAAGACATTGGTGGAAATCTTGTTGTAGAAGATATCCTTGGAGGATTTCTTACTCCGGCAAGCAAAACGCAATTGAAGGATGGAAAAATCACCGAGCAGAGGCTTGTTGATGGATGCAATGGCGATCTTGATCTCGTGTGGATACGCGGCACTAGGGGCATTGTGGCGTTTTTCTTCTTATTAGCTTTTACGTCTCTTGTAACATTTGCATCGCTCGCCGGCACCGCGATGGGCTTATTTGCCCTTTTATTTACTCCTGCGGGTTCCATCATATCGCGATGAAGATCAAAGTATCTCAATAATTTTATTCAATGCAATCGCACGCCATAGTGCTCTTTTGTCAGTGGTGTATGCATCCCATGACCTACAATTGCCTACACTCGATCGCAAAAGATGCTCACCTCCCTACTCAATTTTTCTGGAAAAATCCGCAAGGTTTTCCGTCAAATCTGATCAAAATCCTCTCTCTTCCGCAGCTTTCCCATCAGCCGCCGTATAGTTTTTTCAGGCGCCAAACGCCTCAAGCCGCCTCTGCCCAACGTCCGATAAACCCTTACAGCATGATCGAACGCCTCGTCCACGCCCTGATCGCTTCTCGTAACGGCGCTGCCGACGACATGCTCTTGCAGGCCCTCGATTTAGGCGATGTCGTTGAGCAGCGGATCGCGCTCGGCGCCCTGATCCGCCGGGCGACAATCCCGGGTCTGGCTGGCGTCATTGAACGCTACGACTCCCTGCCACAACCCCTTAAATCATCAATACTTGAACACCTCGCCTCCTTCGGCCCCGCCCTCTCGGACTCAGGTCGCTCGCTCCACCTCCCCCGGCGTCTGGCCGCCATGCGGCTAATCGCGTTAGGTCGTCGTGCCCGCTTGAGTTACGTCTTGCTCGAAAATCTCGGTGCCGGCGACGAAAAACTCCAACGCGCCGCCGTCGAAGCCCTCGTCGCCATCTCGCGCTGGGTCGCCAGCGAAACCCGCAAGCTCCAGGCCGGCCAGTCTTTACAAACCGAGGATCAGCTCAAAGATCTCTTCGAACAACGCGCCGAAATCGAACAAGCCGTCTCCAAAGCCATCGACCGTCAAAAATCCTCCTTCGGCGGCTCCCTGACCCGCGCGGCCATCCTGCTGGCCAACCACCGTAACAGTCCAACCCTGCACATCTTACGCCAAACCCGCCACCCCGGCCGGGTGCCGATGGAACGCCGCCTTTCGCAACCCCCCGCCAGCGAACAAGTCGACGCCTGGCTCCTCGCCTCCAGCCACATCGGCGCCGGCCCGGTCCGGTCCTCGTTCGCTGGCACGTTCGCTCATTTGCAAGACCGTCCGGTGCTTGATGTGGTCTTGCGCAAGACTCATTGGTTGAAAGACTTAGATCTCGCGGCGGTTATGTCCCATGTCATGGGCGGCCGATGGATGGACGAAACCCCGCTGGCCCGCGATCTGTCCAAACGCCCAAGCACCGACGTCCCAGCGATTGCAACCTGGGTCGCGGCCTCGGGTTGTGCCGATGTCGTCAAAGACATCCTCCTGGGCCGACTCCTCGATCATTCCCGCGACAACGTCCTCGCGCGTTTGCACATCCTCCGCCTCCTAACCGCTCGCCCGCTCAGCGCTTCCGTGCACATCCTCAAAGATTTTTTGGCCGACCCCGACGAGCGGCTGCGACGAATGGCGACGCGGGAATTCGCGCGCCGGCGTCCGCCCGGATATCAAACTTTGCTTCTTTCCAACACCGCCGGAGCGACGAAATCTATCATCCAAATCATCGGCCGCTCTACGGCCGATGGGAGTTTTCGTTCATTTTGGAAGAAATTCGATCGGATGGACCCGGCGGTTCGGCGGACGGTGGGCCGGACGGTTCTCCGCCTGCTACCCGACGCCGGCAAAAGACTTACGGCCATCCTGCACACCGGCACGCCGACGGATCGCATGCGCGTGCTCCAGCTTTCCCGCGACGCCGGGATGATCGAAATTCTTCGCGGGTCGATCCTGCAACTTTGCGTCGACCCGGATGCGCATGTGCGGAGCAAGGCGGTCACACTTGCGGGGGAATTGCGGCCGCTGCCGGAGAAGATATTGATCGATTGCATTCAGTCCGATGAAAATCCGCGCGTTCGCGCGAATGCGATTGAGGCGCTGGAAGAAGTTCGTGAAGCCCGGCTGGTGCCGCTGATCGCGGGTCGGTTGCGGGCGGATAACAATCGGGAGCGGGCGAATGCGATCAAGGCGGTGCATGCGATGGTGCCGGAGATGGCGGTAGGGGAATTGCGTGAGATGCTTGAGGATTTGAGGCCGATGCATCGGGTGTCGGCGTTGTGGGCGCTGCGGGAGACGCAGCGGTGGGAGCGGCTGGGGGATGTGGGGCGGATGGCGAAATCGGATATGGATGTCAATGTGCGGCGATATGCGCTGGGGGTGCTCAAGGGGGCGGCGGAGCAGATTCGGCTACCAGCAGAGGAGGCGGTTGCGTGAATGCTATTCTTGCCATGACGCAGGATGAGGCGCTGGTTGCGATCCGTCAGCAGGTGAGCAATGGATCGGCGGATGGAGCCAGCGGGAGCGTCTATTTGTGGATGTCGTTGTTTGCGCTGGCGTTGTCGCTGTTGTTGCTTATCTTGCGCTGGCGGCGCACAGAGCTGGCTCGCAAGCCGGGCTTGAATGATCAAGCCAAGTTGGCGCGGGAGCTTCGCAAGACGGTTCAATTGAGCCGGGCGGAGTTGAAGCAGATCAAAGCTGCGGCAACGCGGGTGGAGAAGAAGACGAAGATCAAGTTGCAAAGTCCGCTGGTGACGGTTTTGTGTCCGTCGCTGGTTGGGAAGCGTGGGGAATAGAATTCAGCGTGTGCGCAGGCGAATCAGCAGGTCATTTAATCCTGGTAGAGCGGTAGGGGAGTCGGGAAGTTTTGATTCGTCGAAAGCTGTTTGAAGAAGGGCGCGGAGGCGTTCGTATTCGGCGCGGTGGAAGAGGATGTCGGCGTCGGGCAGGGTGGATTTTTCCGGGCCGGCGAGTTTACGGGCGATCAGGTCAGGGATTTGGGGGAGTTTGTATTCGTGATTGAGGTGGACGAGGTTGGCTTCGATTTGACCGGTGCGCATGAGGTGGATGCCGGTCAGCAATACGCGATAGACGTAGAGCAGGGGTTTGACGCGGCGGGGGGATTCTTTGTCGAAGAGCTTCCATTGGGTTTCGGAAAAGCCGAAATAGTGATGGGCGTGGTAGCGGGTGATGCAGGCGTGGCCGATCTCTTTTAGCTCGGCGTGCTCCGGCGAGGTTTGGACGATGAGGGGGGAATAGAGTTGTTCGAGGACGTAGCCATTTTTTTTGAGCATCATGCGGAAGAATTTGCCGGCGTCGTGGGTGACGAGGTCCATTTCTAGGCCGTCATGGATGCAGGAGAGTTCGATGGTTTCTTCGGGGAGGTGGAGGCCGATGAGATCGCGGAGGGGGAGGAGGTGGATGCCGCGGAGGTCGTAATCGGAGTCCGGGGAGGGGAAGCCGTAGAGGTGGGCACCGGAGATGGTGGCGAAGAGGAGGGGGTGGGATTGCCGGGCGAGGATTTCGTTGAGGCGGGGATCGTGCATGGTAAACCTTTCACTTGATGCGGAGAGGTTATATCGCGCTTTGGCGGGCTTTGAGGAGGAATTCGTTGGCGCGGGCGTAGTCGGGTTTGTCGGGGAGGGGGGTGGACTGGGCGGCCTGGTCGAATTGTTTGTGGAGGTCGAGACGCCATTGTTCGACTTCGAGGAAGTTGATTTCGCCGCGGCGGATGGAGAGGAGGGTTTGGCGGTGTTCGGCGACGTCGACGGGGACGTGGGCTTCGCGGAGGGCGGTGATGCCAGAGAGGAGGAGGCGGATGAGGTGCATGACGTGTTTCCATTTGGGCTCGCCCTTGTTGCGGAGGTCGGCCTGGAGTTTTTTGAATTGGGAGAGGACGTAGCCGTTGTAGGTTTGGTAGAGGAGTTTGGAGAGGAAGATGTGGCGCATGGAGAGGAGTTCAGCGGCGAGGGGGGAGGCGTGTTCGACGAGGGGGGTGTAGAGGCATTCGAGGATGTTGGGGTTGGCTTTGAGGGCGAGGACGATGAACTTTTGGAGTTCCCAGTAGACTTCTTGGTTGTCGGGGTTGTCGAGTTGTTCGGGGACGCCGTAGAGGGACCAGTGGAGATGGGCGGGGGGGAGGTAGATGCCGCGGCGGTCGGTGTCGGAGTCGTCATGGGATAGGCCGTAGGCGCGGGAGCCGATGATGCAGCGGTAGATGACGTGGTTGTAGAGGTTGTATTCGAGGAGGGGGGTGGCGATGTCGGATTGGTATTGGGAGAGGACGGTGAGGTCCTGGCGGCGGAGGGAGACTTCCAGGCCGTCGGGGAATTTGACGCGATAGGAGTGCCAGTAGTCGCTGGGGGATTGGGTGATGACACCGACTGCGCCGCGGGGGTGGCTGGGGTGGCCGGTGGGGGAGCGGACTTCGGTTAATGTGACGACTTGGGTGCCGAGGGGGAGGATGAGTTGGGGAGGTTCGATG
>DASRRR010000064.1:0-4633 GCA_035656825.1 Tepidisphaeraceae bacterium
AACGCGGACAGCAGAGGCCGCCGGGGTGCAGCAGGGCACATAATCGGTCATAGCAGGCTTGTTCATCCATGAGACGGGCCATCGGAAAATCCATCATCGGCTCCTCCTTGAGCAATGAACCCATCTTGCCTCCAATTGCTCAGCCTCTGCAATGGACAAAAGCACCAGACGGGCAACATGAGCCGTGCATCGGACCCCGTTCCGTCTGATTCAACCAAATCGTGCCCGTAATCCGGCCGTACCGAATTTTGTGAACGGGCTGATTGCTCGGACTCTCTGTATTCATAGGGCGCTCCAATCCTTGTGTTGCGAAGGCCCCGACCACTCCTGGCTTGAATGGGTTATGTGCACTCCGGCGCCATGTGTGACCTAAGAGCGTCGCCTAGGTGTTGAGGGAGCTATGCCAGCGCCGAATGGACCGGCGGCTCCACAGTGGTGGGCTGCTGGACCAAGAATTCAACGGACTCGGACAGCGCCTCCGGGATCAGTGCCGCGTAGTGCCGGCGGCAGATCTCCGGGCTGTTCCCCATCATGGCGCTGATGTGATAAAGACTGACGCCGCGCTGCGCGAGCGTCGAACCGAAGGTGTGCCTGAAGTCCAGACAACCCCAAGGAAGCTTGGCCTTCTGATTTGCCGCTCGCACGTCCGAGGAAAAATTGTCCGGGTCCCAGTGCTTCCCGTCGGGACTGGGAAAGAGCCACGTTCCAGACGGATGCTTCAGCCGCCACTTGTCGAGATAGAGGCGGAGCTGCGAGCTGACCGGTACGGCGCGATTGCGCTTGGTCTTGGGCTGCCAGCTCTGGCCGTCAATCGTCTTGGCATGGATGCGAATCATCCCGTACTTGCCGGAGGAGAGATCAAGGTCTTCGGGAGTAAGCCACAGCAGTTCCTCGCGGCGCAGTCCGGCGTAAATGAGCGTCGCCACCATCGACTGGAGTTGCACGTCTTCCGTCAAAACCTCCAACTGCGTGTCAACTTGCTTCAGGGTCAGGAAGCGGATATCCGGGGCCGACTCCTTGTACTTGGTGACGGCCGTGGCAGGGTTCTTGTCGCCGGGCAGTCGAAGACCGTGCTGTTTCATCGCCCAGGTGAAGAGGGCGGAAAGCGTGTCGCGAAGCCGATTGCCGGTCTTGGGCGCCAAGCCGCGGTTGGCCATCCGGCCGGAGATAAACGTGGCGATCTGCGCCGTCGTAATGGCTTCGAAGTGCGCGGCTTCGATAATGGGTGCTTTGCAGCGTCGGTCCTGGCCCGGCTTGGGCGGGCGCTTCTTGGTCGCCGCTGACAGGTTGCGGCTGGTCACTTTCAAACCATCACATACCGGCCCGAACACATCGCGGAGATAGTAGATGTCGGTCTGTGCCGACTTGGCTGTCCTGGCCACGCGGATGTGCTGCACATACGCCGTGAGCACGTCGGCGATGGGAGTCTTGGTTGGGAGCGCCGACGCGGCATCTCCCCTCGCCTCGGCGGACTCGAACTGCCGCAGCTTTTCTTTGGCCAGTTGCAGAGAGGCGGTGTCGGTGCTGAGCCGGCGCTGCTTCGTGCCGACGTAGAACTGGATGTAGTAAACGGGATTTCCCGGACGCTTTTTGAGACAGGCCATGACGGCTCTCCGGAAGGAGATGACGTCCCGGCAAGTCCGTTCTTCGGCGTTTTCACGGCCGTAGGGTACAGTTTAGGGTACACTTGGCCTAAAAGAGCGCAAAAAGAAAGGACTCGCGTCGCCGCAAGTCCTTGTCTCTTCGGTAGTAGCGGGGGGAGGATTCGAACCTCCGACCTCCGGGTTATGAGCCCGACGAGCTACCAGGCTGCTCTACCCCGCGATTGTTTGAGGGATTCTAGGCGGGGACGTGTCGCTGTCAAGCAAGCCGGAGGGACATTCCTTTTTGGTGGCTTGACCCGGTGGCTGCTTGACTGAAACATACCCTGCTTCATGATGCATCGCTCAATGCTGGCTGTGTTGGTTCTGGCACTCTTCGGGCTGTTTAGCGGGGAGAGAGTAGTTGCGGCACCGCCAGATTCGGGGGTTCGGATTTATTTGATTACGATTGGGCCGGGGGATGAGGTGTGGGAGCAGTTTGGGCATAACGCGATTGAGATTGTTGATCCTTCTCGCAAGTATTCTGATGTGGCGTGCAACTGGGGAGTATTCGATAATTTTGAGAAGGGTTTTTATACGCGATTTATCTTTGGGCGGATGTTGTATCGGATGGAAATGGATGGCGATGCTCAGAAGATGATTGAGTATTATCGCCAGTCGAATCGCTCGGTGTATCGTCAGGAATTGAATTTAACGGAGAGTCAGAAAGCGGCGCTGCAGGATTATGTGTATTGGAATGCGCAGCCGGAGAATCAGAATTATCGATATGATTATTATCGGGATAATTGTTCGACGCGGGCGAGGGATGTGATCGACCGGAGCGTGGGGGGGGAGTTGGCGGCGCAGTTGAAGCCGAAGAAGACGGGGGTGACGTATCGGTGGCATACGCGGCGGATCATGGCTTCGGATTTGCCGATGTATACGTCGCTGTTGTTTATTTTGGGGCATCCGGTGGATCGGCCGATTTCGGCTTGGGAGGACTCGTTTTTGCCGTTGCGGCTGATGGATTATTTGCGGCATGTGACGGTAGTGGATGATTTGGGGAATCGGGTGCCGATTGTGAAGAGTGAGGAAGTTCTATTTAAGGCAACGCGGGAAGCGCAGCGGGCGAAGCCGCCGAATTGGGTGGTTCCGTTTTTTGTGTTGGGCTTATTGTGTGCGGGGATATTCTGGGTTCTGGGGAAATGGGCGGTGCGATCACGGCTGGGGCGGGGGATATTTTTGACGGTGGCGGCGATTTGGGGGATTTTTATTGGGGGAGCGGGGACGTTTGCGTTGTGGGGGTGGATGTGTACGGAGCATGTGGCGGTTTATTGGAATGAGAATATTTTGCATTTCTTTCCGCCGGCGATTTTGCTGGGGATATTGATTCCGGTCGCGGCGAAATATCCGACGCGGCGGACGATTACCGTAATACGCTGGCTGGCGATTGGGGTGGCGGTTTGTTCGGTGTTTGGGTTGTTGATTAAGGTGCTGCCGTGGTTTCGGCAGGTGAATTATGAATTGATTGCGTGGGTGCTGCCGACGCATTTGGCGTTTGCGTGGGGGATTTGCAAGGTTTATCAATTGAGGAAAAATGATATTTCATCTGTTGCCTAATGCGCATTTGGATCCGGTGTGGTTGTGGGATTGGCGAGAGGGATTGAATGAGGGGTTGATTACTTGCCGGACGATTTTGGATTTGATGGATGAGGATGGGGAGTTGACGTTTAATCGGGGGGAGTCGGCGATTTATGAGCATATTGAGCGTACGGATCCGGGGACGTTTGCGCGGATTAAAAGATATGTGAAGTTAGGGCGATGGGATGTGATTGGGGGGACGCATATTCAGCCGGATACGAACTTGCCGCATGTGGAGACGTTTGCGCGGCATTATCTGACGGGGGTTCGATATTTTCAGGAGAAGTTTAAGAAGCGGGTGCGGGTGGCGTGGGCGGCGGATTCGTTTGGGCATTCGGCGGGGATGCCGGAGATTTTGGCGGCGGCGGGGATGAGGGGGATCGCGTTTTGCCGGCCGGATAATAAGGTGGTGCCGATTGATCAGAGTGCATTTTGGTGGAAAGGAGCAGGGGGGTCGCGGGTGATGGGGTATCGGCCGGCGGTGGGGTGGTATGGGTCGGAGCGGCATGAGATGACGGAGCGGTTGGATCGGCTATTGGCGGATGCGCGGCAACATGATCTGGAGAATGTGGGGGTGTTTTTTGGATTGGGGAATCATGGTGGGGGGCCTACGCGCAGGCATATTGCGGATGTGCGCGCTTGGGCGGCGGCGCATCCGGAGGTGGAGGTGCGGTTTTCCACGCTGCATAGACTGATTGACGCGCTGTATGGGGAGGTGAAGAAGAAGGGGGAGGATTTGCTGCCAACGCATCGGGGGGAATTGAATTTTGTTTTGCGGGGGTGTTATTCGTCGATTGCGAAGTTCAAGTTTTTGTATCGGCGAGTGGAGAATCATTTGCTGCGGGCGGAGAAGACGGATGCGGTGATCAGTGCGGTGCTGAAGCGCAAGCCGGCGGAGTTGGGGGAGGCTTGGAAGTCGGTGCTGTTGAATAGTTTTCATGACATTTTGCCGGGGTCTTCGATTGAGCGGGCGTTTGAGGATCAGATTGCGTGGCTCGGTGGAGCTTTGCATGAGACGCAGCGGGTGGAGCTGGCGGCGATCAATGCGCTGACGGCGAAGGTGGATACGCGGGTTGAGCCGGTGAAGGGGGATATGCCTACGGGGGAGGCGTTTATGGTGTTTAATCCGCATGGGCATGAGTATCGGGGGCTGGTGGAGCTGGAGGCGTCGCTGGATTACAGGCCGATCTGGAAATATCGCAATAATGTGGATGCGGTGCCGGTGCGGGTGTTGCTGCCGGGAGGGAAGCGGGTGGCGCAGCAAGTGACGCATACGGAGCATTCGTCGATGGTGGAGTTGCCGTGGCGAAAGCGGGTGATGTTTCCGATGACGATTCCGCCGCTCGGGTGGTCGGTGGTGGAGGTGGCGTATTTGGAGGGCATGAAGGGGGCGCGGAAGGTCAGCAAGCCGG
>DASRRR010000065.1:0-28807 GCA_035656825.1 Tepidisphaeraceae bacterium
GGTCATAGCAGGCTTGTTCATCCATGAGACGGGCCATCGGAAAATCCATCATCGGCTCCTCCTTGAGCAATGAACCCATCTTGCCTCCAATTGCTCAGCCTCTGCAATGGACAAAAGCACCAGACGGGCAACATGAGCCGAATCCGCGACGTATTCGACCAAGATTACTCGCCTGCGGCAAGAATAATGGGTGTCACCCTGCCACCCCGCACCCGAATTCATTCCCGCTTTTCCGAGTTGTCTTTCTCTTTCTTTAAGACCACCGGAAATCCTTCATATCGAGTGTGAGAATCATTCCGAATAATTCGGCGATATATTCGATCCACCCATTTTTTTGTGATCCAAAAAGCCAAGCCCATTATAAAGAGAATTTCAGGTACATCGCTATTTTCGAGGAAAGTGACAAGCCGTCCTTGTGTTTTTGGATAGATACTTGTGCTGACTATAAAACATAAAGGGATCGCTAAAATGCAAGCCGAAGCGGCAATTCCAAGTGCAATGCCAATGTTCTTCAATAGCTTGATTAGGTAACTTTCCACTTTAAGTGCACACAAGAGGGGATGCGATCAAGCGAAAACAGCGCCGGTGGATCAAATCGCGTGGAATCATACGTCAGCATTGCCCGTCCCCCGGACTTCCATTACGAAATCTGCCGCATCTTCAGGATGCGCAAGCTTTGGCGTGCGAATCTTCGCGACAGGCGGGAGAACGCTGGCGATTGTCTCATCTTCGACGCTCAAATGAACACGAGTGCCCTCGGGCAGCGACAGCGGCTCAAGCGGCCGAAATGTACCCTGACTAAAGATAGCATCGACGTGTCGGACCATGAGGAAATTTTAACAAACACACGCATCCCATGTATAGGGATCTCGAATAATAACGTCTCATAATCTTATCGAAGCCAATTCAGCCCGAGAAAAGAGCGAGGCCCGTCATCCGCCGGCCGCAAGGTGGACTTCCCTGAAAGGGAAGCCGAGAGGGTCAGGCGTGATTTGGGGGATAGCTACGTCCAACCCCTCCGCACGATCGTCTGCGCCCTCACCCTCAACGACTGCACCACCCACACCTACGACGTCCAATCCGGCACCGGCGTCGTTGCTGAGTCGGTCCCCTCCAGCGATCGCAATTGTTTGAGACGGTGATGCTCCACTACATGCATGATGCGGCCTCCTTGCCGGAGGTCTGACTATCATGCCGGAGTTCGATCGCCGGCACGCATTTAAAAAGTCGAAGGCGTATCAGGGGGCTACGGGAGTGACGAGTTGCAGAGGCGTAGTGGGGGAGGACCAGGTAAGGTGGAGGTGGGTGGGGCCGGTGGGGTGGGAGTATTGGATTGTGAGGGTGTGGCGCTCGCCGGCGGCGAGGTCGAGTTGGAGTTGATTGGAGGGGGGTAGGGTTGCGCAGTCGCCGAAGCTGGATTCAAAGGAGACCGTGGCAGTGCCGGAGCCGGCGGTGTCGGCGGTGATGGTGTACTTGCCGGTGGCGGGGGCGGCGATGGTGGCGGTGTAACGGAGGGAGAAGTGTTGGAACGGGACGCCGGCCGAGGCGTCGGGGGAGCCGGCGCCGGGTTCGTCGGGGAGGTCGAAGTCGACGAAGGGGGTGACGGAGGTTTTGGCAAGATCGGCAAAGCGATCGTCTTTGAAATATTCGGCCTTGAAGAGAGGGATTTTTGCGAAGGCGGCACTCCCCATGAGGGATTGGATGTCGGAGATGGACCAGGGGTGGCCGTCGGGATAGACCAGGCCGTGGAAAGGTTTTTGGGGTTCGGATTTGGCGGGGGATTCGGGTTTGTCTTTCCAGGCGTAGCGGCAGTTATCGCGGCCGATGCCGAATTCCCAGAGGATGAAGCCGGTTTTGCCTTTGAAGTGTTCGACGATGCCGGGGACGGATTGGGTTTGGCGATTCATGCATTCGGTGTTGAGGGAGAATTGGTCGCCGGAGAGTTGGTATTTATCGGTGTAGTTGTGCCAGGTGTGAAAGTCGGAGTAGGGGTCGCCGGTGAATTGGGGAAGGCCGGTAGCGGTGACGGGGATGGTGCTGCCGGTTTCGTGGATCCACTGTTGTGAGTCCTTCATCAAGTGGTGGACGTTGGGGCCTTCTTTGGGCTCGTTGTAGGTTTCCCAGAAGATGATGCGGGGGTCGGATTTGTGGGCATTGACGATGTCCTGGACGTAGGATTGGAGGCGGTCGCGGTTTTCGTTGTAGTGATTGAGGACGTCGTGACCCGGGGAGAGGAGCCAGCGGGAGTTGTGTACGCCGGGGACGGGGGCGGGGTATTGGTAGTCGCTTTTGAGGATGTCAGGGGAGGGTTCGTGCCAGCAGTCGTCGAAGAAGACGAATTCGGTTTTGATGTGGTATTTGTCGGCGCGGGTTAGGAAGTCTTCGATGTTGTTCAGGAGCTTGGTTTTGTCTTTGAGGTAGATGAAGTAGTGGAGGTAGACGCGGACGGTGTTGATGCCGTAAAGGCTGGCGTAGTGGAGTTCGCGGTCGTTGATGGCGGGGTCGTATTGGTCCCATTGCTGGGCTTCGTTGGTGCAGTTGGTGGGGACGAAGACGCAGCCTTGGACCCAGGACCAGTCTTTGTGGACGGGGAAGGAGGAGGTTTCGGCAGCGGCGGCGGGAAGAGCGAACAGCGCGAGCAGAAGGAGTGGGCGGATCATTGCAGTTAGAATAAAAGCAAAAGCAGCCGGCTGAAAGTCGGAGTGAAGAGATTTGTAAGATGGGTATAGTGGCGGGATGAGAATTGATCGAACTGGGATTGGAATTCTTTGCGTATTATTTGGTGTGGCGGCGGTGCGGGCGGAGGGGCCGACGACTAAGCCTGCGGTCGCGGATCGGGGGACGTATCTGGGGGATGTGGTCAAGGAGTTGCAGGAGAAGTGGCCGAAGAATCGGTTGGTGAATGTGGTTTGTCATGGGCATAGCGTGCCATCGGGGTATGCGCGGACGCCGATCGTGCGGACGTTTGATGCTTATCCGATGCTGCTGCATGAGGAATTGTGCCAGGCGTTTCCTAACGCGGTGACGAATGTGATCGTGACGGCGATCGGCGGAGAGAATGCGGAGGCGGGGGCGGCGCGGTTTGAAAAGGATGTCCTGTGCCATCAGCCGGACGTGGTGACGATTGATTATGGATTGAATGACCGGGGGATTGGTCTGGAGCGGGCGCGGAAGGCTTGGAAATTCATGATCGAAAAGTCGCTGGCGGCGGGGGTGAAAGTGATTCTGCTCACGCCGACGGCGGATATGAAGGCGAAACTGGATGACCCGAATGATCCGCTCAATCAGCACGCGCAGCAGATCAAGGATCTGGCAGCGGAATATCATGTGGGGCTGGTGGATAGTCTGCAATTGTTTAAGGAGTACATCGCCGGCGGGGGCAAGCTGGGGGATTTGATGGCGCAGGGCAATCATCCGAATCGGAAAGGGCATGAACTGGTGGCCAAGGAGCTAATGGGGTGGTTTGCCGGACATGAAGAGCGGTAAGATAGCAGGATGAAGTTTGAGATTACCACCAGACGAGTGTTTGCGGCGGCGCATCAGTTGAGGTTGTATGATGGATCACTTGAGCCGCTGCATGGGCATAATTGGGTGGTCCGGGTGACCGTGGGCGCGGAGAAGCTCGATGCGATTGGGGTGGTGATGGATTTTCATGAGCTCGATCGGCAGGTGGAGGGGATTTTGGCGGGGTGGCATAATCGGCATTTGAATGAGGTGGAGGAGTTTCTGTCGCTCAATCCATCGACGGAGCATGTGGCGGTAGTAGTGGCGGGGAGGCTAAAGTTGCCGGGGGGGGTGATGGTGGTGAGTGTGGAAGTGTGGGAGACGGAGGGGAATTCGGCGGTTTATCGGTCTTGATTGTCGCAATGGTGCGATGTTGATTATGCGGAGCCAGGGAAATAGTATTGAACGGTCCAAAGCCAACTCTTATGAAATGTGATAATTGCAACAAACCGGCGACTGTTCATCTGACGGAAATCCGCCAGGGGAAAAAGATTGAGAAGCACCTTTGCGAAATGTGTGCGGCTCAGAGCGAAGGATTGCCGGTTAAGGCGCATACGCCTATTAATGAACTGCTGACGAATTTTGTGATGGCGCATTCGGGGCTTGCGAAGGAACAACAGCAGGGGGTGGCTTGTGAGCATTGCGGGATTACTTGGGCGGAGTTTCGGCAGAGTGGGTTGTTTGGGTGTGCGGGGGATTATGCGGTGTTTGAGAAGGATTTGACGCCGCTGCTTCAGCGGGCTCATGAGGGGGCGACGCATCATACGGGGAAGGTGCCGGGGCGGGCGGGCGGGACGGGTGTGCCGCGGAAGCGGACGGTGGATTTGACGAAGCTGCGCAAGGAATTGCAGCGGGCGATCGAGGCGGAAGATTACGAGAAGGCGGCGAAATTGCGCGACGCCATCCGTGAAGCGGAGCAGGTATAACTATGGGGCGATCGAACATGCAGATCGGCGACTTGACCGGGCAGGCGGGGGAATGGCTTCGCGGGACCGGGCCGATGAGCGATATCGTGATTTCGTCGCGCATCCGGCTGGCGCGGAATGTGATGGGGTATCCGTTTTTGAGCAAGACATCGCGGCCGGAGCGGCAGGCGCTGGAGCATCGGGTGCGGGATGTGATTTTGGGGAGCGCGGTGTCGCCGCAGACGTTTTATGTGGATTTGGAATCGGCACCGCAGGTGGATCGGGATCTGCTGGTGGAGCGGCATTTGATCAGTAAGCCACACGCGGCAGGGGAGGGCGCGCGCGGGGTCGCGGTCGGCGAGCATGAGACGATCTCGATCATGGTCAATGAAGAGGACCATCTGCGCATTCAGGTCTTGCGCAGCGGATTGCAGTTGGAAGAGGCGTGGGAGCAGATCAATCAGATCGATGATAAGCTCGAAGCGAAATTGGACTGGGCATTTCATCCGCGATTTGGGTATATGACGGCTTGCCCGACGAATGTGGGCACCGGCATTCGCGTGAGCGTGATGCTGCATCTGCCGGCGCTGAAGTTGACGGGGGAGATTGAGAAAGTATTTCGGGCGGCCAAGGAGATGCGATTGGCCGTGCGAGGGTTATACGGCGAGGGGACGGAGGCGACGGGGGATTTTTATCAGATCTCGAATCAGACGACGCTGGGGAAGAGTGAAGAAGAGATCATCAATGACTTTAAGCTTTTGGTGATCCCCAAGATCATCGACTACGAACACCACGCCCGGCGGACGTTATTGAATGACCGGACGGTGGCGCTGGATGACAAGGTGCAGCGGGCGGTGGGAGTATTGCGACATGCCCGGCTGATGAGCAGCGAAGAGACGCTGACGCTGCTGTCGCATTTGCGGATGGGGATTAATCTGGGGCGGGTGAAGGATGTGGAGATCAAGACGGTGAATGAGCTGTTTTTGATGACGCAGCCGGCGCATTTGCAGAAGCTGATGGGGAGGAAGATGGATGGGGATGTGAGAAGGGCGGCGCGGGCGGAGTTTATTCGTAAGCGGTTGGGGGGAGTGGCGTAGAGAGAAGAGATCGCGATGGGCGCGAAGGGGCGAAGGAAGACGCGAAGAGAGCGATTGTCAAATTTGCGTTTGATGTGCTGGGGGTATATTCTTTCTCTACAGGTGAATCTTATGGACTGGAAGAATTTTATTGAGGAAAAGCCTGGGGTGATGATGGGCAAACCGATTTTTAAGGGCACCCGCATTACGGTTGAGCATGTTCTTCGTGAGCTTGGGTCGGGCACTACGGAAAAAGAGTTGTTGGAAGGGCATCCGAATCTTTCGCCGGACCACATCCATGCCGCGATGTTTTATGCGGCGGCTTTGATCGATCTGGAAACCACCACGTTGGCATGAGTGATTTTGATGAAGCTGCTGGCCGATGAAAACATCTCCAGGCAGATTGTCGAGCAACTTCGCAGGCTTGGCCATCAGGTTTTATGGGCAAGTGAATCCGCAGCAGGTGCCGATGATTCGGATTGGCTGGAGACGGGCGAGCGCGAAGGTCGCCTTCTGATTACGGACGACAAAGATTTCGGCGAATTGGTTTTCCGCCAACAACTCGCCAGCGCCGGGGTTATTCTGTTGAGAATGCATCGGCTTTCTTTATCGCAGAAGCTTTCTCGTCTTGAATCTCTTTGGCCACAAATTTTGTCGCGACCTCCGGGCAGTTTTGTAGTGGTTACAGATCATAGCATTCGCGTGCGACCGCCCGGAAGGGTCTGATGCGGGGGCGGAGTTTATTCGGAAGCGGCTGGGGGGGGGCGGCGTGGAGGGGGAGAAGAGATCGCGATGGGCGCGAAGGGGCGAAAGAAGACGCGAAGAGAGCGAGGGCATTTTATCGATGTCCGTCCTTTGAATTTCTTCGTCCCCCTTTGGATTTCCCCTGACCTAAGGCGCAACAACCCTGAACCAATCTCGTATCGTCTGTCTCACGCGTTGTACCTCTTCTTGGGGCACCAGAGTCATATGACATGTTGTGTTCCGCAAGTGAGCAATCAATCGAGCTTCCTGCAACAGAGTTCGGTCCCGAATGATTCAATGTCGCTGTCTTGCCGCTGTCGGCCCTACCTCTCAATGCGATGAGCGTGCTCATATTTGTGCCTCTGTTAGTTAATAGCCATCGGTTCGCCCGAAATGAAGTACATAGTTTATATCATTCGATCCATTAGCAGTATTAGAAAATGCTGAGTCATTTAGAATTCATCACATCCGTTTATTCACACGCGAGAATACAGCCGGCACGTTACCCGCCACGCTCATCTTCCGGGGAGGAGACCGCTCCGCCGTCGCCGATAGGCGAGCCTTGGGCTGATCTGCTTTGGCAGATAGGCTGATAAGAATGGCGGGGAGGGGGGCGGATTAGATCCGCCCTTTGCGCGCCAGCGGGGGCGGTTGCGCGGGAATGGTCGTGCGGCTATTTAAGAGAGTAGGCCATCTATTTGCCTGAATATGTCGTCCATTCAAGGGAAATATTCCGTCCGCTTACCTGAATAGGCCGGCCACTCAGGTGAGTTACCCGTTCCAGCAGGTGTGGGAAGCGTCCGCGCGGTGGCGCGAGGGGTCAGTGCACCATCACCGGGCGGTTAGGGCTGGCCGTCGTTGGGGTAAGAGATGCGGCGGGGTGGGATCTTGCATGTGCGGAGGGGTTGCGACAGGATGGGGTGGGTTGAACTGACCGAGAGGTATTGATGAACGTTTTGCGTGCGCTCGCGGTGGCCGGGGTGGTGGGGTGGTCGGCGGTGGTGTGGGGGGATGTGAAGCTGGCGTCGTTGTTTCAGGATCATATGGTGTTGCAGCGCGAGCAGGAGGGGGTGCCGGTCTGGGGGACGGCGGAGGCGGGGGAGGAAGTGACGGTGACGATTGCGGAGCAGAGTAAGAGGGTGGTGGCGGATGCTCGGGGGAACTGGATGGTGAAGTTGGATGAGATGCACGCGGGGGGGCCCTGGGGGATGGAGGTGAAGGGGAAGAATGTCATTAAACTGGCGGATGTGATGGTGGGGGAGGTGTGGGTCTGCTCGGGGCAGTCGAATATGGATATGCAGGTGGTGCAATCCAAGGACGGGGTGGGGGAAGTGGCGCGGGCGAATTGGCCTTATATCCGGTTGTTTAAGGTGCCGTTCCGGCCGGCGGCGACGGAGCAGTTGGAGGTGCCGGGGAAGTGGGTGGCTTGTTCGCCGGAGACGGTGGGGGATTTTTCGGCGGCGGCGTATTTTTTCGGGAGGGAGATTCATCAGAAACTGGACGGGGTGGCGGTGGGGTTGATTGAGAGTTGCGTGGGGGGGACGCCGGCGGAGTCGTGGACGCCGGAGGGAGAGCTGGCGAAGCATGTGGAGACTAAGCCGATCCTGGCGCAGTGGGAGAAGGATCGGGCGGCGTATCCGGCGCTCAAGGCTTCGTTCGATCAGCAGATGAAGGAGTGGAAAGAGAAGTATGAGACCGAGCCGAAACGGCCGGCGGAGACGAAGGGGTGGGAGAAGGAGGGGCTGGATGATTCGGGCTGGGGGAAAGTGATGGAGCCGGGGGCGTGGCAGGAGAAGGCGGGGTGGAAGCACAATGGGGTGGTGTGGCTGAGGAAGGAGATCATGGTGCCGGCGGAGTGGGCGGGGAAGGATCTGGTGCTGAATCTGGGGCGGATCGATGACAAGGACATTACGTATTTTGACGGGCAGGAGGTGGGCAGGACGTGGAAGGAGAATCCGCTGGCGGTGTTTGTGCGGCGGAAATATACGGTTCCTGGGAAGCTGGTGAAGGCGGGGAAAAATATCGTGGCGGTGCGGGTGTGGGATCAGGGCGGGGTGGGGGGATTGATGAGTGAGCCGGGGGAGATGCGGGCGATGTCGGAGGTGTTGCCGGGGGAACCGGTGTCGCTGGAGGGGGAGTGGAAATGGAAAGTGGAGAAGCAGGAGGATGTGCCTGCGCAGCCGCAGGAGCCGCGCGGGCCGGGGAATGCGTGGACGCCGGCGGCGTTGTGGAATGGGATGATCCGGCCGCTGATTCCTTATGGGATACGCGGGGTGATCTGGTATCAGGGGGAGAGCAACGCGGATCGGGCCGAGCAGTATCAGACGTTATTCCCGGCGATGATTTCGGCGTGGCGGAAAGAGTGGGGGGAAGGAGAGTTTCCGTTTATTTTTGTACAGATTGCGAATTTTGGATTATGGAAACCGCCGGCGACACAGCCCAGCGACAGCACCTGGGCGGAATTGCGTGAGGCGCAGTTGATGACACTGAAGAAATCAGTCAATACCGCGATGGCGGTCACGATCGATATCGGGGAGACCAACGATATCCATCCAAAAAACAAGCAGGAGGTGGGGAGACGGTTGGCGCTGGCGGCGCTGGCGAATGTGTATGGGAAGCAGGAGATCGCGTATTCGGGGCCGCTATTGGAGTCCTGGAAGATTGAAAAGGATCGCGTGCGGCTCAAGTTCAGGCCCGGGGCGGAGAGGCTGGAACAGCATGGGGATGGGATGAAAGGATTTGCCGTCGCGGGAGAGGACCACAAATTTTACTGGGCGCAGGCGTGGATCGCGGGACAGGATGAGGTGATGGTGAAGGCGGATCAGGTGAAGAAGCCGGTGGCGGTGCGGTATGGGTGGGGGGATGATCCGAAGGTGGGATTGTTTAACTCGGCGGGGTTGCCGGCGTCGCCGTTCAGGACGGATAGCTGGGAGGGAGTGACAACCGGTAAGCGGTAATGACGAATGACTAAATCCGAATGACGAAACAATGTCGAATGTCTAATGACCAATTAAGGAGACGCAATGAAGGTGATTCAGTTTACGGCGGCTGTGGTGCTCGGAATGGCGTGTTCGTTCGTATCCGCGGACGTGAAAGTAGCCAGCGTGTTTACGGATCATATGGTGTTGCAGCGGGATAAGGGGATTAATGTGTGGGGGATGGCCGATGCGGGGAAGAAGGTCATGGTGAAAGTGGGGGAAGATGAAGAATCGACGAAGGCGGATAAGGAGGGGAAATGGATGGTGAAGTTGGGGAAACGCAAGGCCAGTGAAACGCCGGTGGAGATGAAGGTGAGTGAGGAGGGGGGGAATTCCGAGACGATCAGCGATGTGCTGGTGGGGGATGTGTGGGTCTGCTCGGGGCAGTCGAATATGGAGTTCCCGTTGTCGCGGGCGGCAAATGCGACGGAGGCGATTGCGGGGGCGACGGATGAGAAAATCAGGCTATTGCTGGTGCCTAAGAAAGTGAGCGATACACCTTTGATGGAGCAGGCAGGGAAGTGGGAGGTCTGCTCGCCGGAGACGGTGAAGAGGTTTACCGCGGTGGGATATTTCTTTGCCAAGGAACTGCGGGAGAAGGAACATGTGCCGGTGGGGTTGGTGGGGACGTATTGGGGCGGGACGGTGTGTGAGGCGTGGACGCCGGACGAGGATCTGAAGGATGCGCAGTGGAAGCCCTTGTGGGATCGGGACAAGAAACAGGTGGAGGAGTACACGACGGTGCATGCGAAATATGAGGAAGATTTAAAAGCGTGGAAGGCCAAGCCGGAAGCCGAGCGGGGGAAGAAGCCGGTGGATGGGCGTGGGGAGAATAATCCGAATCGGCCGGGGGTGTTGTGGAATGGAATGGTGGCTCCGCTGGTGCCGATGTCGATCAGCGGCGCGATCTGGTATCAGGGAGAAGCCAACACCGCTCGCGCGGAACAATATCGATCGATATTCCCCAACATGATCGAAGGGTGGCGTGACGAGTTCAAACAAAAAGCTCCATTCTTCTTTGTGCAGCTTGCGAATTATGGATCGAGGATCGATTCGGCAGCCGGAAGCCCCTGGGCGGAACTGCGCGAAGCCCAGGCGATGACGCTGAAACTGCCCAAGACCGGCATGGCCGTAACGATCGATATCGGCAACCCGGCAAACATTCATCCGACGGATAAAGAGACGGTCGGTAAACGCCTGGCCAAAGCCGCCGAGGCGGTCGCGTATGGCCGTGACGTGGCGTACGAAGGGCCGACGTATAAGTCGATGAAAGTCGATGGGAATAAGGCGATCGTGAAATTCGCCCATGCCAAAGGATTGATGACCAAAGGCGGAGAAGTGAAAGGGTTTATGATCGCCGGCGAGGACAAGAAATTTGTCCCTGCCGAAGCGAAGCTGGACGGTGAGACGGTGATCGTCACCGCGGCCTCAGTGGAGAAACCCGTCGCGGTGCGCTACGCCTGGGCAGATGCTCCGGAGAGCAGTCTATATAACGCCGCCGACCTGCCGGGCGTGCCATTTCGCACCGACAATTGGCCGATGGCGACGGCGGGGAAGAAGTAGGATATTAAAAATGAATCAGAACGGCGGATGGTGCGTGTGCGCATCATCCGCCGTTGGGTTTTAGGAAATGGAGTTGCTGGTCACCGGTGAGGTAGAAGAAGCCGCCGGTGAGGGGTTGCCAGGTGGTGATGCCTTTGGGTTCGGGGAAGACGGGGTCGTGGACAAGGACGCCGGATTCCTGGCCGTTGACGGTTGCGCGGGAATAGGCGAGGAGGCGGGCTTTGATGCTTGGGGCGTCGGGATTCCCGATGAAGCGGGCGACGCCGGGGTCGTCGAGCGCGACGGCGAAGTCTGAGCCGACGAAGAGGTCTCGGAGGTTGGTGTCTTCGAAGATGACGCGCTCGCCGATGGCGTTGGGATGATCGAGATCGAAGGCGCGGAGCGATTGCGGACCGAAGGCGTAAAGATGTGCGCCAGCCAGGCGAAGGTGGACCGGTGTGCCGGAACGAGCGCCGGTGGGAAATCGCACATTCATCGGGCCAGTGTCCCCTTTGGCGGTGATGGGCATGCCGGTGTCGAGCGAGAAGACGCGGATGAAAGATCCCGCATCGCTGACGAGGATGATCCGGCCGTCCTGCGCCAATAGCTGATCGGGGAGTTCCGAGCCAACGTAGACGGAATCGGCGTTGTTCTGCCGGACGGTCTCCCACTTGTTGGCGGCACCAGGTTCGTAGAGATCCTTGCCAATCAAATGATCCGGCAGCGCGATGACGAGTGTGCCATCGGGGCTGAGCGCTTGATTCACAGGGATGGTTCCGTTGTCAGCGCGGAATTGATCGTACCGGCGGATGATCTGCCCGGTGGCGGCGTCCAGCGCGATGATGCTGGTGGCGGCACCATCGGAAAACCGCGCGACGGCAAAGTCATCCGTGGCCAACAGGCGCTCGATGGGATGGTCGGTGGTCAGGCGTGATTGCCAGGCGAGATGGCCCGCCGCTATGTCGAGGGCGAAAATTCGACCGGTGGTCGTGGCGGCAATCAGCTTGTCGCCGGCGGGGCGCACCTGGGCAATCTTTTCCACGCCTCCGGCTACCTGAGGATTGGCGGGATTAACGACCATGCCCCCGAAGCCGCGCTGGATGAGCAGGCCATTGTTGTTGATGACTAATCGCCCGCCCTGGGCAACGCGGATGCGCTGGCCTTGGATGATGACAAAGCCGCCTCCGACTTGGCCGGCGGCGTTTGGATCTGGCGCTGCCGCGGTGGCGGCAACGGATTCGTCTCCTTTGACCACCTGGATTTCCGGCAGGGATTTGATGGCAAAGCGCCAGAGCAGAGTGCCATTCTCGCCGGAGAGAACCGCAATTTCAGCGGAATTCCACACAGCCAATTGGTTGGTGCCGATCCAAGCGCATTCGAGCGGGGCGGACGTGAGCGATTTGTTCAGCCAGAGTGGCTGCGGGCTGCCTGGAGCGTAACAGCCGATCTGACTGTCGGCGGAGAACGTGATGGCACGATCAAGACGAGCATATGAGGGCAGTGGAAGAATCAATGCCGCGATATTCGGAATAGGGTCCGTTTGTACGAGCGGCTTGCTATGTGGAATTGCTGCCGCGGGAAGATTGAATTGCGGCAGGCTGCGCGCGATGGCGTCGGATTGGATCTGCTTTAGCGCATCAGCGGCTTGTGTAAACGTGACATTTTCAAGCACACGCCCATCCGGGAGTTTCAGCGGCTTGGATAAAGTTGCACTTCCAGCGAGGTGGGCAGCCTGGGCGAGCCGGGCGGCGGCGACGTCGCTTCGACCGGGGATCGCCAAGTAATTTCGCGCCATCGATTCCAGAACCGCGACTTTATTGGCGCGCGGATACTTAAAATAGAGCTGACGCAGAACCTGCGTGGCGCGGCGGTTGTCGCCGGCGGATTCGTATGCTTCAGCCGCGAGAAACATGGACTGTGACGCGACGCTGGCATTTGGGAAGTGCTGGGCCACCTGCAAAAGATCATCAGGCTTATTTGCCGTGCGGGCAGCTTCCATCGCCGCGCTGGCGGATTGCTCATAAGGGGCATAAGCCGACGCGCCTGATTGTTTGATGATGGAATCAATCGCCGATTCTGCGGTAGCCGCCGCCTGCTGAAAAGAATTGCCATCCGATGTAGTCAGCGGCACCGCCCGCATGGCGTCATCAGCTAAGATTTCCTGATAGAGCCGCACTTCTTCAGGCAAATCATTGTTGGCATGTGCAAAATGCGCCCGGGCGACGCGATATTCCACCTGCTGACTGGCGCTGTCAGCGGCAGAAGCCGCACGATCGAAGAGGCCATTGATGGTGTCACGATTGTCCGCGGAATACGTTTTGGGATCAGATAATTTTTGTGCAAAAGTAAGCGCGCTGCGAAAAATGCGATCACGTGCCGGCCCGGGCGCGAGGCTCCCGGCGCCGCCGAGCAGTTTGATCGCTTCATCGAGCCTGGTTACAGACGCCTTGATATCGCCGGCGACAAAGACCATGTCGGCATAGCGAAGTCGCACATTGGGATCAGAGGGTGCTGCAACGATTTCCGAGTCGAGCCGTTTGAGCGCTGCGCCTAGATCGGTGTAGACATTGATATGAGCCGACCCGGCGATGATGACTTTATCGTCAGTGACAATGACATTCCCCGGGCCCTCGGCGTCTTCCCAGGCGGGGCGCGAGTAGGGGGGGTACGATTCCGTCACCTTTCCATTATTGGGAAGGCTGAGTCGGAAAAGTCGGTCGCGCGTCGGGATGAAAACCGAATCCGCGGTCAAAAATCCTCGGCCGCGAATCGGGGTTTTGCTGAAGGTTGACGTCCAGTAGATGACCTTGGAATGCGGATCGAATGTAGCCGGGTCGTACGCCTCCCAGTTGAATGCAAAGACGCGCGTATCTGATGAGACGATGATTTTATTTCCCTGAACACCAATCAGCGTGTTGGCGTTGTCGACATCGCCGAGCGAGACACGCTTGAGGGTTTCGCCGCTGCCGGCGTCGTAGACGGAAAGATATTTTCCATCGGACGGCAAAGCAAAAATTCTGCCGTTATAGACGACCGCGGGGTTGCACGCCCAGGGGCGCGTCAACTGCGGCGTAGCGCCCATGCCGAAACGCATCATCGTCGGGTTATCAACCGTGTCGCGTTCATAAGTATCGAGCCAGGAAATCGCGCCGGAATAAGCATCCACAGCAGCCACCGCGCCAAGGTTGGACAGCACATAAAGCCGACCAGAGGAATAGGCGACCGAGCAAGCCGTATCGGAGGCCGGAGCAACATCCCCGCCCATGATCGTCTGTCCGGTCGAGGCCGAGCAAATGTACGCAGACCATTTGTGATTGCCTGTGGCACGATCCAGACAGAAGACATAGCAATCATCGAACTGCTGGGATTTTCCACCCGTGCCACAGATATAGACGTTGTCACCGACGACCAGCGGCGAACCGCCTAGCGAGAGCGCCCGCACATTCCCCTGATCGGGAAAATCGCGCGGGGAACGAGACCATTTTTCTTTGCCAGTCGCGCGATCGAGACAGACCAGGCGAGCATCCCCCGTCATCGTCGGCGGCTGACCCGGAAACGAGATCGTGCGGTCTGCCTGTCCGATGACGGCAAGAACTTCCTTGTCGGTAACGGTGACCGTGTATTGCTGCCGATGTGATCCGGGAGTGATCACATTTGATCCGACATACGGCTGGGTCCACCCGGGAAGTTGTGCCCCGCTATCCAGACTAACCGCATAGATCCGCGACCCGTCTTGGAAAAACATTTCACCGCGATCCACTGCGGGAATAATGCCGAGATTCAGCCCTTGTTCCTGATCGAGCTTTTCAGCGCTTTCAGCCTCCTGACGCGCTTCCGGCGTCAGTCCGGTATTACTCGGATGAGCCAGATCAATGCTGGAAAAAGGACGCGCCCCGGCGCGCCCGGCGCCGGTGGAGATGCGTCCGCGCGTCGCGTCCCCCATGAAAACCGGCCACGAATCCGCGGATTCGTTTTGCGCTACCGCGATCGGTGCGGCAAGATCTTTGGCCAGTGAATCGGCGAGGTTGACGTCCTGCCCGCGCACGGTTCCCGTAGAGTTGGGAGCGAAATTCTTAAGCTCTTCTAGCCGCGCATTGGCCTTCTCCTGATCGCCGGACAAGTGATAAGCAACCGCCACGCGATAAAGCACGGCGGGCTTATCCGGCGTGATCGTCGGGTGCCATTGCAGCAGGCGATCTCCCAGCCACGCCGCCGCGGAAAACTCTCCATTCTCCAGATACAGATCAATCAGGCGCAGGCCTGCGGTTTTCCCCGCGTTGGTAATAAAATAGCGCTGATAGACCGTATTGAGCGCCCCATAGTCATCGCGCCCCGCCGCCGCCAGGAGATCCGCCGCCGGCGCTTCATACCGATTGCGATATGCCCGGAGTCCATCCTCCGGCCACTTCGCCAATCGCTCCTGCACCGCGACGATCACGCTGGAATAATGATTCGCCTGCCCGGGAACGGTCGATTGCACCACGCGGTCGGCATACTTTTCCAGAATCTCCTGAAATACATCCGCTGCTTTGTCCCAATCCTTCAGGCGTTCCATGCGCTCCCCGAGCGCCATCTTCTCCGCCGCCACCGCCGAGTCGCGAACATACACGCCTTGATTAGCCTGCTTCGAATCGTCCGGCGCTGCGGTGTTCACCTGCGCAACGGCACCAGTCGCACCGGCGATCATCACAAGCGCTGCAGCAATCAACTGGCGGGGCATGGGCATCTCCGCAAACAAAAAACCCGACTATCCCTTCGGCTGGTCAAAATACTTTAGCCACAGCGAGCCCAGACGTCGCACTTCATTTTCATCAATTCTCGATTTATCCGACCAGATCGCCAGTTTCAGCGCCTGCCGGGCCGGGCAAGCCGCCAATTCCTCCCGGCGCTGCAACATCGCCTTGATCGCCTGCCGCAATAATCGCATCGCGTTTTCCGACGCGGCGTTCAAATTCCCCAGAATCTCATCCAGCAGCGCCTCCCCCTCCGTTGCCGACGTCTTTACCCGCCAGGAATCATAATCCGTCACCAGCGAAACATGTGCATACGGCATTTCCGCCTCCCGCGCCAATTTCGCCTCCGGCATAGCCGTCATGCCAATCAAATCCCCACCCCAGACCCGGTGCATCAAACTTTCGGCCCGCGTGGAAAACGCCGGTCCTTCCATGCACACGTAGCAGCCGCGCCCGTGCGTCTTGTGCGACGAATTTTCTTGTGAATTTGCCGTTTCGATCAGGATTCGACGCAGCACCGGACAAAAAGGTTCCGCAAATTCCACATGCACTGCCGCATGATCAAAAAACGTCCCCTCCCGCCGCGTCTTATCAATAATCTGATCCGGAATCACCAGATCCCGCGGCCGAAACTCATCCCGCAATGACCCCACCGCCCCCGTCGCCAGAATATGCGTACACCCGAGCTGCTTCAGCGCAAACAGATTCGCCCGGTAAGGCACCTCCGACGGATTCAGCACATGCCCCGGCCCATGTCGCGACAAAAGAAAGACCGAAACACCATCCATCGATGTTTCCAGAATCGCATCGCTCGGCGCACCAAATGGCGTCGAAATTCCTTCGTGACGTTTCGTGTTCTCGCCAACTCCGGAAAACAGTTGAGCCAGTCCCGACCCGCCGATCAGCGCGATTTTTAATTCTTCGTCCATGTGGACGAAAGAGTATGCGGCCACCGCAAAAACGCCAAGTTATCCCGCTAGAAAATAGATTTTATACTCGCGCGATCCATCAATCTTGATCGCCGTAATCGGACGCCCATCCAGCGCCAACTCATTGTGATCCAGATTGACCAGCAACGTCTGACCTTTTAACAAATGCCCGCCGTAGACAATTCGGCCTGTGGCCACATCCACCACACAGGCATCGCCATTTAAGGTCGCACGACCCAATAGCACTGCATCAACGCGATGTCCGCTATCGGTCAGAGTCGTATGCTGCGTAATTTCCGCCGCCGTCGACGGAACGCGGTCTTCAAAGACCATTCCATGCCGAGTCTCGCGATCCTGCGCCAGCCCCGGATCATGCGCGGACACATCTTTTACCCCATCATGATGAATCACCGTTTGGTGATCATTCGACGAGGCACACCCGGCAAGGAGGCCGAGTGCTATGCAAACACTCGACCCCACGATCTGATTAATAATGATCATGATGGTCCGGCTCCTCGTGAACAATCACATGCTCCGGTTCATGATGCTCCGGCTCGCGCACGATGACACGGTCATGATCGTGATGCCAATCATGATCCTCACACCCAATGCACGCCGCCCCAACCATCAATACCGGCAATAGATACAAGTAACGAAGCGACATAAACGTCTCCTTTTTAAAATCCGATGAACCTTTCACAATTGCCGTGCCGCGGGCAGCAACCTCAACCGTAATTCTCCCTAAAATGGAAGCCCCGCCTCGGAGTCGCTACTATTGCATGGCCTGTGACTTACCGTTATCCGGTCTTGCTCGATCTATCGAATTGCTCCGTCGTCATTATTGGCGGCGGAGCCGTCGCCGCGCGCAAAGCCGCAAGCCTCATCGAAGCCGGCGCCGCGCATATTCGTGTCATATCGCCGGACTTCCACGCCGACCTCCCGCCATCCGTTGAACGCATCCTCGCTCACTACACCCCCGACCATCTCCAAGGCGCTCGCCTCGCCTTCGCCGCCACAAACTCCTCCGAGGTCAACTCCGCCGTCGTCCGCGACGCCCGCCATCTCGGCATCTGGGTCAACCGCGCCGACTCAGGCGAAGACTACCCCGGCGACTTCACTATCCCCGCCCAGCTCCGTGCCGGCGCATCCCTCCTCCTCACCGTCTCCGCCGACGGCTCCCCCTCCCTCGCCGCCAACCTCCGCGACTCCCTCCGCGACTCCCTCGACCCGCGCTGGCCGCGCCTCGCCGAAGCTTTGCACACCATCCGCCCGCGCATCCGCAACACCGTCGATATCGAACACCGCCGCACCATCCTCCGCGACCTCGCCTCCACCGAAGCATTGGAAATCATCTCCCACGGCGACGCCCAATCCCTCTGGCAATGGGCCGTCGCCCGCCACCCGGAGCTGGCCCAACCATGACGCCCACCCTCGCTCAACTTCTGATTCTCTTCCTCGCCGCCGCCTGTTTCGCCGGCGGAGTCGCCTCCTCCACCTGCCGTGTCTGGACCGGCAAAAATCACTTCCGCCTCCTCGCCAAAATTCAATATTACCTCGGTCTCCTCCTCGGCCTCCTCGTCCTCGTCTGGCACGCCGTCAACCGCCACGACTGGGTCCCCCTGGGCGATAATTTCGACACCCTCGTCTGGCTCGGCATGCTCTTGGCCCTCTTCGTCCTCTACGTCCAGCGCGCCAAACCCCTCGTCGGCCTCGACTGGTTTGTTATGCCCGTCGTCATGCTCCTGTTCATCTGTGCCGGTATCTTCGGCAAAGCCAAACCACAGGACTATGTCACCAGCAGCCTGCTATGGATGCACAGCGTCACCGCCTACCTCGGCTTTGTCGCGTTCGCCATCGCCGGTGCCGCCGGCCTGATGTATCTCATCGCCAACCGCCGCCTGCGTTCCAAATCCCCCGCCGGCCCGCGCTTCGGCAGTCTCGAACGCCTCGAACATATCACCTTCCTCTCCGTCACCATCGGCTTTGCACTCCTGACCATCGGCCTCATCACCGGCATCGCCCGCATCCACCACGGCGGCAACGGCAACCTCGGCCCCCACTGGTTCACCAGCCCCAAAGTCCTCCTCGCCTCCGCCGTCTGGGTCGTCTACGCCCTCGTCCTCCACGCCCCCTTCAACCCCAGCTTCCGCGGCCGGCGCACCGCCATGCTCAGCATCCTCGGATTCGTCCTCATGGTCGGCACCCTCGTAGTCGTCCAGTTCATGCCAGCAGGGGGGTCGCATTAGCCATGCATCGCCTCCTCCTCTTAGGTCTCAACCACTCCACCGCCCCCCTTGATGTGCGCGAAAAACTCGCCTTCAACGACTCCCAGCGCCGCTCCGCCATGCTCGCGTTCAAAGAGCAATTCCCCGAATCCGAAGCCGTCCTGATCTCCACCTGCAACCGCGTCGAACTCTACACCGCCCGCGCCGTGCACGGCCATCCGCGTCCCGAAGAAATGATCGCCTTCCTCGCCCAATTCCACGGCATCGATCCCGCGCAGTTTCAACCCCACCTCTACGAAAAATCCAACATCGACGTCGTCCGCCATCTCTTCTCCGTCGCCTCTTCCCTCGACTCCATGGTCCTCGGCGAAACCCAGATCATCGGCCAGGTCCGCGAAGCCTACGACCTTGCCCGCGAGCTCCAATCCGCCGGCCCGATGCTCCACCCCCTCTTCCAGCGCGCCATCGCCGTCGGCAAACAGGTCATGACCCAGACCCCCCTCGCTGAAGGCCGCCTCAGCGTCGCCAGTGTCGCCGTCGATTACGCCCGCCAGATCTTCGACCACTTCAACGACAAAACCGTCCTCTCCATCGGTGCCGGCGAAATGGCCCAGCTCACGCTCCAACATTTCCAAAACCTCCGCCCCGGCCGCCTTCTCGTCTGCAACCGCGACCCCGCCAAAGCCGACGCCCTCGCCAAAGAATTCACCGGCCAACCCGTCGCTTTCGACCGCCTCCCCGAATGGCTCGTCCAGGCCGACATCGTCATCTCCTCAACCGGCTCCCCGCACCCGATCCTCACCCGCTCCCATTTCGACGGCCTGCTCAAACTCCGCCGCTACCGCCCGATCTTCCTCATTGACATCGCCCTCCCGCGCGACATCGACCCCTCCATCGCCGCGCTCGAACACGTCTACCTCTACAACCTCGACGACCTGCAAAAAGTCGTCCGCGGCACCCAGGACCAGCGCCGCGGTGCCATCGACTCCGCCTCTCTGATCGTCGACCGCGAAGTCCGCGAATTCGCCGTCTGGCACCGTCAGCGCGAAGTCGGCCCCGTCATCGAACGCCTCTACAGCCGCTACCACCGCATCGCCCAGGACGAACTCTCGCGTACGCTCAAAAAGCTCCCCGACCTTTCACCCGAAGACCGCGCCCAGGTCGAAGAACTCGCCCGCCGCCTCGTCAACAAACTACTCAACGACCCCGTGCAAACGCTCCGTCAAGGTGCCGCCGACGAACCCCACGCCGGCCCCACCGGCCCATACCTCCACGCCATGGAAAAACTCTTCAAACTCACCGAACCCGACGACGAGCATGACCAAACCCCTCCCCAGCCCTAATCATTCTCCCTCGCCGCTTTGGACGCATCCCGGCGTCATTCTCTCCGCATTCCTCGCCCTCATCCTCCTCCGCATCCTCACCTACGCCGGCCGCTTGTGGCCCATCCTCCTCCCCGACCTCTTCTACGAAAGCCTCTTCCTCCTCTTCTGGCTCACGTCCGCCACCCTCACCGGCAGCTTCCTCCTGCGCAAACGAAACAACATCCACCCCGTCCTCTATCTCACCACCTCCGCCGCCCTGGGCCTAGGCCTCATCGGCCTCGCCACCCTCGTCTTAGGCCTCGCAGGTCTCCTTACCCACATCACCGTTATCGTTCTCTTAATCCTCCTTCCACTCCCCAAATTATTCGTTCTCATTAAACACCATAGCCCGCACGCAACGCTTGCTCGGATCTCTTTCACCTCCTGGCTCCCTCTCCTCTTTATCCCCTTCATCGCCATCACCCTCACCGGCGCGATGATCCCCCCCGGCTTTCTCTGGAAAAACGCCGACGACCCTCACCCCTACGACGTCCTCGAATACCACCTCCAGATCCCCCGCGAATGGTACGAAGCCGGCCGCATCCTCCCTCTCCAACACAACGTCTTCTCCTATTTCCCCATGAACGCCGAAATGCACAGCCTCCTCGCCATGCACCTCCGCGGCGGCCCCTGGGAAGGCATGTACCTCGCCCAACTCATGAGCGCCACTTTCATGGCCCTGGCCATCCTCTCCCTCTACGGCATCTGCCGCACCCTCGGCGCTTCCCGCTTCGCCAGCACCTCTGCCTCGGTTCTCGCCGCCATCACCCCCTGGACCACCCTACTCGCCCCCGTCGCCTACGTCGAAAGCGCGATGCTCCTCTACGCCACCCTCGCCATCGGCTGGGCACTTATCGCCGCCTACTCTCCCGAAAAACAACGCCGGTGGCTGACCCTCTCCGGCGCCCTCGCCGGCCTCGCCTGCGGCGTCAAATACACCGCCGTCCCCATGCTCCTCCTCACCATCCCTCTCTCCCTCCTCCTCTACCGCCCCAAACTCCTCCGCCCCCTCACCCTCTTCCTCCTCGCCGGCCTCCTCACCTTCTCCCCCTGGCTCATCCGCAACACTCTATGGTCCCACGGCAACCCAATCTTCCCCGAAGCCGCCCAGCTCCTAGGCCGCGCCCACTTCTCCCCCGACCAAATTGACCGCTGGGAGCAGGCCCACTCCCCCCGCCCCGATCAGCGCTCCCTTGCTGCCCGCGCCCAAGCCACCCTCGACCAAATCCTCCTCGACTGGCGCTATGGCTACACCCTCCTCCCTCTGACCCTCATCGCGACTGTCCTGGCCTGGCGTCATCGCCCGGAAATCCGTCTTCTCTTCACCATGCTCCTCCTCATCCTCCTCATCTGGCTCTTCGCCACCCACCTCCAATCCCGCTTCTTCATCCTCGCCATCCCCCTCTGCGCATTATTAGTGGGTCTAACACCTTGGGAATCCCTCCCCCCCAAAGCCCACGGACCGCGGTCCGTGGGCTTCCCAAATCGCATCCCTCAAATCACTCTCACCCTCCTCCTCACCCTGACCGCTTTCCTCTCCTACCTCCACCTCAACCAACAACTCACCCCCTACCTGGGCCTATTCGGTATCACCGACTTCAAACCCGCCCTCTCTCCCGCCTACACCAAACTCGCCGACGAAGGCCACAACATCGCCCTCATCGGCCAAGGGCAAATCTTCTGGTACCAACTCCCCATGACCCGCCTCTCCTACCGCACCGTCTTCGACGTCGATGCTTCCCACTCCCCCGACCCAATCACCCCATGGCTCCCCTCAAATCCCCCCCTCGACCAATGGCTCCTCATCTACCCCAGCGAACTACAACGCTTCTCCAAAACCTACGCCCACATCCCCGCCCCCCCCGCCTCCATGCTCGACGAACCCGAGCCGATCGTCGTGCCGCCTAAGTAAAGTAGTTTGGAGAGTTGTTGAATAGCTCACGCCGCTTCGGCTGGAGTGAATTGCAGGCGAAGGAGTTGATTGGAGCGGAGAGTGGCCAGAGCATATGTCTGACCGTCATTATCGACGAATTCAACTTCAAATGCTTCAGGGGTATGAACATGGACAACAGTGCCTACTTGGCCGGCAGTGAGATGCTCGGACGGGAGGTCGCAGATAAGAGCAACAAGGTCGAGTTCTTGGATAGGCAGAGGAGTCATAACTAATGCATTATACCGGATAACAAGTCACAAGGCGTGGAAAAATTTCAGCGTTTTGGATGGTCCAAATGCTGAGAAGACGGCCAGAACAGATTGGACCATCGCAGTCGAACTCAATGGAGTAAAAAGTGCCGAACTCCGTCGTGCGCGTATAAATCGCTTCGGCAGTATTGGCGGCATTGAGCAGCGCAGTGCGAAGATCATCAACATGGGTGAGCGTATATCCTAACGCTGCGGCAAAGAGCCTCGCTTTATGCTTGCCGCGGGGATGAGAAGGAGACAGGCAGTAATCGCGGAGCTTTGAATCTTCGATGACAGCATTATGCCCATTTGGGAGCTTCATTCGGATGACCGTACTAAAGACATCTTAAGGTGTCTCATGTTGATTCACCTGCTCCGCCAACACCCTCTTCAAAATCTTCCCCGTCGGCGACCTCGGCAAATCCGCCACCACCATCACCTCCCGCGGCACCTTCCACTGCGGCAAACCCTCCCGCCGGCATATCTCCTTCACCTCGTCCCCCGTCACCGTCTGCCCCTCCTTCGCCGTCACAAACGCCACCACCACTTCCCCCCGGCTCGCATCCTTCTTCCCCACAACCGCCACATCACATACCCCCGGCAACTTCATGATCACTTCCTCGATCTCCCGCGGCGACGCCTTCTCCCCCGCCACGATAATCAAATCCTTCTTCCTCCCCGTAATGTATAAAAACCCATCCGCATCCACATGCCCCAGATCCCCCGTCTTAAAAAAACCGTCCGCCGTCAGCGCCTCCGCCGTCGCCGCCGGCAGATTGTGATACCCCTTCATAATCATCGGCCCCTTTAGCCAAATCTCCCCCTGCTCCCCACGCCCAATCGCATTCCCCTCCTCATCCACAATCTTAATCTGCGCCCCCGGCACCGGCTTCCCAACACTCCCCACCCGATTATCCTGCGGCGTATTCAGCGCCACCACCGGACTCGTCTCCGTCAACCCAAACCCCTCCAGCAAATTCACCCCAAACCGCTCCCGAAACCCCTCCCGTACCGTCGACGGCAACGGCTCCCCCCCCGAGATAAACGCATACACATTCTTAAAATCCTCCGCCGACGCGCTCTTCAGCCGCAGCATCGCCCCGAACATCGACGGCACCCCAAACATCAAACTCACGCTGTGCTTCCGAATATTCTCCACCGCCCCCACCGCACTGAACCGTGACATATAAATCACCGGCGCCCCAAGCTGAATCGGCGCCAGCATCATCGCCGTCATCCCAAACGAGTGAAACAGCGGGATCACTCCTAAAAACACATGCTGGCTCTTCAGCGCCGCGTATTCAATTGCCGCGTTCACATCCGACTGCAAATTCCCATAACTCAGCCGAACGCCCTTCGGCAGCCCACTCGTCCCACTGGTGTACATCAGCACCGCCAGATCATCCGCCGTCACTTGCGGGAAATGCGGCGTAATCGCCGCCGGCGGGGTCTGTGGTAACTGCATCAAATCAATCACCTTCAAATCCGCCATCCCCGCCAATCTCCCCACCAGCGGTCCCATCGTCACCACCGTATCGATATCCGAATCCTTGATCACGTGAGCAATCTCACGGTCCCCCAATAAAAAATTGATCGGCACCACTGCCTTGCCCGCTAGCAGCGTTCCGTAGAAACTGGCCACAAACCCCACCCCCGCCGGCAGCAATATCCCTACCGTCGGTTTCCGGGTCTGCAATGAAAGGTACATCCCCAGCCCCGCCGCCATCGCCGCGACCTGCTGATACGTCCAACTCCCCCGATCGTCGTAAATCGCGACGGCCTGCGGCTTGGACTGGGCGTGGGCAAAAAGCGGTTCAAATAGCATCTCACCCGCAATCATAAAGGATCGAACGCGGATGGACTACTCACCGACCCGACGAATCGCTCTCACTCTCCTCATCTCCTTGCTCGCGCTCGCCCTCCCCGGCTGCCCCGAAGCCAACCAACCTTCCGACACCTCCTCCCTCGCCTCCCCCCAGGACCTCTACCGCCAGGCCCGCACCATCGAAGACCGCGTCGCCTCTTCCCCCGCCGAAGCCGCCGCCAACCTCCAGCAGGCGCGCACAATCTACATCCGCGCCCTCGCCGCCGGCCCCTCCTCCGATCTCGACGCCTACATCCGCGCCGGCCTGGCCAACGTCGCCTTCTTCCAGGACGACTACAAAACCGCCATCGACCAGTGGTCCGCCTCCTCCGACCGCATCACCGACCCCCAGCTCAAATCCATGCTCCTCCTCCGCCTCGGCACCGCCCAGCAGCGCCTCGGCCTCTTCGACCAGGCCGACCGCACATTCATGACTCTCCAGGAGCAGTTCCCCCAATCCGAAGCCTCCCGCGTCGCCCGCCCCAAATACGGTGCCCGCCAATTCTACGTCCAACTCGCCGTCTTCTCCCAGCCCACCCTCGCCGAAAAAGCCATCACCCAACTCCACAAACAAGGCTTCTCCGTCGCCCACTCCACCGACAGCCAAAACCGCCAGGTCATCAGCGTCGGCCCCTACCGCACCTACCCCGAAGCCCAATTCGCCAAATCCCGCCTCACCTCCGAATACCAAAGCTCCTTCATCCAACCTTAATCGACGCTGGCGTCTGAGTGACAGCAAAGATTCGGATTTTCTTCATCATGGCATTTTCTCCTCCAAATTTTCTTGAGATCATGTTTTGGAGCTCGCAGTCCCGAGTCGTTGTTTCATCCCTCAGATAGAAAAAAACAGACTGTTCAATAAAAATTAAGGATTTGCGATGGGGATTAAGTACGAGCCGATTAGCCGACTCGCCGGACCTACAATTTGACCATGAATGTAGGTTCCGCCTTACGCCTCCTACTCGCCTAAATCCCTGCGGAGCTCTCGGCATCATCCACGGTGAAAATGGCGTCATGGCGGGAGCTGATCCTCGAGGCGCATTCGCAGCATCGCGTGCTTGCGTTCGCTCATCACCTTGAAACGATAAGTCAAATATTCCAAAAGCATTTCCGGCATGTCTCGGCTAATACCGACCAAAACGCGCAATTCGCGCAAATCAAGGACGTGTAGCATTGCTCCGGTTTTCTTAGACGCGGCAAGTAGCTGGCTGCCAATCTTCTCCCAATCAAGGCTTGGCAGCATCTCGGAAATCATCACAATGCCATGCCGTGACGATGCCGATACCAAAGGAATTTCAAGCGGCTGACCTTTTTTAGTAAACAATGGTAACCCGGCATCTAAGTTTTTAATTGCGCCAACAAGCTGGTCTATACCCTTGTCGATCTGCTTCTTCACAGTCTTTGCCCGTCGCTCAGTTGTCCGATTAAGGCTGGTAGTGAGAATTGCGGAGTTCTTCGTCTCAAAAAGGCATTGGCCAAAACTGCATAATGAAAAAATGTCTGTCAATTCTCGAGATACTTCGCCTTCCTTAACTACTGGCGAATGAAACAAATTTACCGAAAACAAATTTTCCAGCAGATGCCATGTCGATTGTTCAAGACCATGCCCTTCGTCGGGGTCATCTAATTTGAAGTTGATTACGTCGTCAACGCCAATAGTAGTCAACTGAATTGTCTCGAAGTTTGAAAGCGTTAATCCGATCTTTACTACGTGAACGCCATGCTTCGGATTTGAAGCTAATTGTGGATCTTCAATACCCTGCAACTCGTCCAACACTTCTGACAGAAGTGGACTCCATGCTCCACTGTAACGTTTCCCTGGCACAGCTAGCATATCGCTGGCAGCTTGCGCGCTTGAAGCGATAAGAGTACACGAGGCGCGTGCGATCGGCCGGCTCAGCTCATCGAAAAAAAACATCAGCGTCTGACCAGCACGAAGTATGCTCTGGATAGCGACTTGCTCCTCGTTATGCCGGAGCGCACCTGTCAACATTAGCGGCGATTGCGGATCATCGTCAAATTTCAAGCTTGTCGCGATGACTGTACCTATCTCTGTATTAGCCTTGGCCACGGTGAGTGATACTGGGCACTTCCGGTAAGCGGCCTTGATGACGGAGGTTTGCATTTTGACGACGAAGGCAAACTCGTCACCAGAATCAATTGGAAGGGGCCAGCAGCCTGCAACCTCGTTCCTCATCTCTTCCCAATTTCGTGCGGACGGCAAAAACATTTTGGCATCCCTTTTTCTTTCAATTAGATCACAATGCTAATCCCTTGCCACATGCTGATGTAGAATGGCGGCATGCATACATCCCTGCTTCTGTATCTTCCCATCGTCATCTCGGTAATTTCATTTATTGTAGCGTGCGCATCCGCTTCCATATCATGGCGCAACTACGTTACCTCGCGGATGCCAGTACTCGTTTTCATGCGGCCTAAGACCGGCGGGTGGTTGGTCAAGAACATAGGCTATGGTCCGGCATTAAACATCGTGGTCGCTGAACACGACCAGCGCGAGAAATGGTCGAAATATCTTCGGATTCCTCCGCTCGCCGTTGGAAGCGAATTTGAGTTACCAAGTGCTTGGCTGTACGGCGTTTTGGGGGCGACCTATGAAAGTTGTACACGACACTATTATTCGGGGCATTGTACCGACCACCGCTCAGCTCACTTCAAAGGAAACCAGTTGTCCGAATGGGACCCACCTCGGAACATCGCGGCATACGGCGATTAAGGTGAATAGCTCCGGACGAACGCGCGACGAGCATTCTCCTCGCTTGCTGCCGAAGACGTGATCATCGACAGCAGGGCGGCGAACGCAAAAGAGATCACCGCCAGAGAATTCATGTCACGGGCTCCGACGTTTATCCCAGCTTCTTCAAAAACTCCCCAATCCGATCAATTCCCTTATCAATCTGCTCCATGCTCGTCGCAAAACTCAGCCGCACGTGCGTATCAAACCCCGAGTCATTCCCCGGCACCACCGCCACATGCGCCTGCTCCAACAACTGCGACGCAAAACTCACCGCATCCGTTATCCCCTGTTTCCCGAAGTACGCACTCACATTCGGAAAACAATAAAACGCCCCCTGCGGCTTCACGCAAGAAATCTTCGGCAGCGCATTCAATCGCTCCGCCATATGATGCGCCCGCTTCTCAAACTGCTGCCGCATCTGCTCAATCGACTCCGCCCCGCGCGGGTCCGTCAGCGCCAGCGCCGCCGGCATCTGACAAAAACTCGTGATGTGCGAATTGATCTGCGACTGCAATTTATTCATCGCATCAATCGCCCCCTTCGGCCCACCCACATACCCCACCCGCCACCCCGTCATCGCAAACGATTTGCTATGACAGTTAAACGTCAGCGTCTGCTCCAGCAACTGCGGATGCAAACTCGCAAACGACACAAACTTCATCCCGTCATACATCAGCTTTTCATAAATCTCATCCGACAGCACGATCAAATTCGGATGCCGAACCACCACGTCTGCCAGCGCCTTCAATTCCTCCGGCGTATACGCATGACCCCCCGGATTCGATGGCGAATTGATCACCAGCGCCTTTGTCTTCCCCGTAATCGCTGCCTCCAACTGCTGTGGCGTAATCCGAAAATTCTTCTTCTCATCCCCCGCAATAAACTTAGGCACACCCCCCGCCAGCTTCACCTGCTCCGGATACGAAACCCAGTAAGGCGTCGGAATAAGCACCTCATCCCCCGGATTCAAGATCGCCATGAACGCCATATACAAACAATGCTTCCCCCCCGCCCCCACCGTAATGTTCTCCGGCTTATACGGCAGCCCGTTCTCCTGATTGAACTTCTGCGCAATCGCCTGCTTCAACTCCGGAAAACAAGGCGTCGGCGTGTACTTCGTCTGCCCCTTGTCCAGCGCCGCCTTCGCCGCATCCTTAATAAACCACGGCGTGTCAAAGTCCGGCTCCCCCGCCCCGAAACTCACCACATCCACCCCCGCCTTCTTCAGCGCCCCCGCCTTTGCACTCACCGCCAAAGTAATCGACTCCGAAACCAGCTTCATCCGATCAGCAAGCGCGAACATAAGGGCTTTCTCCATGTTGGAAAACTAGCCCGGAAAGGATATCGCGCTCCCCCGTGGATGCAATGAGCATCCTTGTTATGTCGCCGCAGCAGCCGACCCCGCTTTTTCCTTCAAAAACATCTGCGTTGCCTGATCTTCCGACCCCGCCAGGACCGCTTGCTGCACCTGCTTGGATTGCGATTCAAACCAGACCGCCATGCGATCGGTCAATGAAAGCTGCGTCATCCCGAAGCGTTTCCCCACCTTTCGTAGCCGGGTCTTCGCCTCTTTGGTCAATTCCAAACGAATAATGATGCGAGAAGCCATGTGCGGGAACCTCGTGTTATTTGTTTAATCATCGGTTCCCGGGCGGGGAATAGTCAAGGAAATTGCGATACGCCCCGCGCGCATCAACCCGAATCACCAGGCAAACCGCAATCCGGTCCTGATACAGCAGCGAGCCAGCCCCCAATGCCGCTGGCTTGGCGGACGGTTTGTTCTCCACGCGAAACGACTCTGGAAAAGGAGTTCGCATGGCCAAACAATACGATACAACCTCACAAAAACATCAAAAATTAATACAGATTTGGGAAGGACCCCAGACATCGTACCCCCCCTCGGGGGATCGGCGTCTGCGGCGGGATCGATGGCAGGAAGCTTCATCAACTATTGAAGGAACTGGCCCAAAAGCCAAAAAAGAAGGACACACCGGATAGGCTTTGAAC
>DASRRR010000066.1:0-9999 GCA_035656825.1 Tepidisphaeraceae bacterium
AGCGGGGTGGGTGGGGTCGGGCAAGGGAAATTGGGTGGGGTGAAGCCGGGTGAATGGGGAGGGTATAGGTAGGGGGGGTGGGGAGTGTGGCCGATCGTGGCGGAAGGGATTTCGGCTCGGCGGATCAGGTGAGCGGTGCAATCCGAGGAGGAGATGGGAGAGGATCATTCGTGGCTTTAAGGTTCTCTCCTCTCTCGTCCTAGGGCTCCTTCACCTACGGGCGTTTTGTAATCAGGGGTGGGTCGTTGGCCGGGTTGCGGGCGGCTGGGTGGGGGCGCTTCTTTGTTGCTGCATGAGCCAGGCGAAGAAGGCTGGGTCGTGATAGGGCTGGTTCCAGGAATTGTGGCCGGCGTTGGGTTCGATGGTTAGTTTGGCGCGGCCGCCGATTTTGGCCAGGGCATCGTACATGCGCTGGGCTTCTTGGAGAGGGATGACGGGGTCTTTGGCGCCGTGGAAGATCCAGCAGGGGAGGTCTTTGATGCGGGCGACGTCGTTGGGATCGCCGGCGCCGGACATGGGTGCGATGGCGGCGAAGCGGTGGGGGAAGGCGATGGCGGTGTCCCAGGTGCCGTATCCGCCGAGGCTTAGGCCGGTGAGGTATTCGCGGTCGGGGTCGACGCGGTATTGGGAGTCGATTTGCTGCATGAGGCGTTCGAGATCGTAGGGGGACCAGCCGGCGTGAACGGGGCATTGGGGTGAGACGACGATGAACGGGAAGCCGCCGGGGAGGCCTTGAGGAGAGTCGGCGATGCTGGCGAGGTTGCCGTGCCGGACTTTGGGGAGTTCTTCGTCGCCGTAGCCGCATTCGCCGCTGCCGTGGAGGAAGAGGATCAGCGGGAATTTATCGTGCGGGCGTTTTTGGTAATCGGGCGGGAGGTGGATGAGGTAGGGGAGGGTGGGGAGATTTAGTTTTCGATTCAGGCCGTCCCACCATTGTCGGTCGAGGGCGCGGAAGCCGTTGCGGGCGACGAAGAGGCCGGTGGCGGGTTTGGCTTCGTACAGGCCGGCGAGGAGGATGGCGGGGAGGGACGATTGCTCGGCTTCGAGCCACATTCTGAATTTGTTGAATTCGGAGAAATCTTCGTGCTGCTCGGCGACGACGGCGTTGTTGATGCCGAATTGGCGGGGGAAGTCGATCGACATGGGAAGGCGGACATAATCCCAATCGAAGGATTCGGGGAAGCGAAAGAGGGTGAGTTTGTGGCGGAAGAGCCTGCCGTCGCTGGTGGTGAGTTCGACGACGGCACCGTATCGGCCGGGTTGGGTGGCGGCGGTGACGGGGTGATAGGCGGCGTCGTAGTAGGTTGTGTGGAGGGTGTAGGGGGCGGGGCGAAGGAGGGGGTCGCCTAGCCAGTTCACGATGATGGGGGGGAGCTTGGTGCCGGAGAAGAGGCTGGTTTGGGCGTGGATGTTTAGGTCGCGGTAATGAGGGCGCGTGGTGGCTGTGGTTGTGCTGGCCGGGCGCGGCTCGTGGGGGGAATGGACGGTGACGCAGCCGATGAGGAGGGCGAGGAGGGCGAGGGCCGTGGTGCGGGGTTGCAATATGTGCCGGCGGATTCGGAAAAGAGGTGTGGGCTCTAATGGGGATCGACGCATTGAATCGCAGTCCCTTCAACACTGATTGTTTAAAAACTAGCTGCTTCCCCGTTTCATTGCTCTTTTCTTATCTTATTTGCTTATTGAGAAAATTGAATGAAGGCGCAGGATCATAATGGAATAGGTATGTGGCGATTTGATTAAGATGGATGTCACTTTTGAATTTGCGGGGGTGGTGGAGTTGACTCCCGTCCCCTTATCTTCGCCATCCCTCATTGGATAGGTTTCCATGTAGTTCCATCAAACACGCGACGTTCCCCGGTATTAGGATTTCGGATTGTGGTGCCAACCAAGACATCCGACGGAGCGGCGGCTGATGTAATTGACGATTGTGAAGTGTGATATTTATCTTGAAGATGTGCAACCATCGGAAAAATATCTTTTTCAATGGCATTTGTGACTATCGAAAAAGTATTTATATCAGATTGAGGCACATAGTATTTTTCGGCACTCAAAGTAATCGCATTCATTAGATCGAATATAATATTTTGAGTTTTGAGACTTTGTTCACAGGCTTCCATGACAGATTTCTTAAAGCCCGTTTGAATTCCTGTCCTGAATTTGTCCGAGAATATTAACGCCAAGCTATACATGGCGAGAGAATTATTTTCTTTAGAATTTAACCGGTTACCTATCCAATATAGGACAGCCGTCGCGAGGAACAGGAGCCAGCCAATCAAGGCGAGTATGGTAGTCAGCATAGTTGCTCCTATTTATGCGCGTTCAATTCGCGTAGTACATCATGATAAAGATCAAAGATTCGACGAGCAAATTCACTTGCTTTTTTCTTTCGCATTCCACGAATTGTTGCGGCAAGCCTTCCTTCATGAGATTTGGGCTGTTTTGAGGTCAATTCCTTTTTAATTTTGGAAAGTACGAGTACAAGTTCTCCAGTTAAACTGCCGTGATAAGTAAGGATGAGCAATTCACGGCCGGCTACTTGCAATCGGGATTGAATCGTCCCGCTTCCGACAGAAAGAGCCAATACAGCGTTGTGAAGTTTTTCTCTTGCATATTCTAATTTCTGATTCATATGCATGTGGTCACGCGACACTTCATTGTTTGGCAGTGATTGGCATGAAAGAAATGATCAGAAGCAATCCATAGAATTACCGAACCTAATACAATCGTAGCAGGTGCTGGAGATTTGGGCCTATTTATTTTATTGCCAACAGGCTTTCGACGGAGATATCTTCATCCAAGTCCTGCCAGTGCATGCCGATGCCGTGGCCGATGAGGCGCCAGTTGGAGCGTTGGGTGGGGGTGGCGTTGAGGAGGCGGGGGAACCAAATCAGTGGGGCGGAGATTTCGCGGCCGTCGGCGAGGACGACGTGCAAGGCGTCGGCGGTGAATGATACTTCCGTCGCGAGGGGTTCGGGTTTAACGGTTAAAGTGCTCATTCCATCTCCGTAGGAACAGGGGCTGATTTTCCTCCACGATTCTACGCAGTTCGCTGAGTTCGTGCGAGCGGAAACCGGCAGAGCGCGCGAGGCTGATGGGTTCGAGCCAAAATTTGGCCACGTCCTGATCACGTTCGACGTGAATGTGCGGCGGCTCGTTGTTCTCCCGGCTAAAGAAGAAAAACCGATAAGGGCCGACGATCAGGATGGTGGGCATGTTAGCTGCATCCCATGGAGTTACCGCAGTTGAGGCATTTGTAGCAGGTGCCGGAGCGGACGGTGATGGAGCCGCAGATGTCGCAGCCGGGGGCGTCGGATTGCATTTCGGAGCCTTGTTGGCTGAGGGGGTCGGCGACGAGGGTGAGGCGGAGGTTGGGGGATAGGGATGAAGAAGAGGGAAGGGCGTCGGTGGGGTAGGTGAATTGTTTGGCGGGTTCGGGGTCTAGTCTTGGGATGTGACCATTGGGCTTGCGGTCGGGGGAACCCACGGACAGCGGTCCGTGGGCTTTGGGGGAGTCTTCGGGGGAGGGGGAGGTTTGGGTGGGAGCAGCGGTTTTTTTCTCGGGGCGTTTGGGGGCGTTGGCGAGTTTGTAGCCGGGGATGAATTCCATGGCTAGCCAGCGGAAGATGTAGTCGACCAAAGACTTGGCCATGGGGATGTCTTGGTTGCGGGTCATGCCGGAGGGTTCGAAGCGGACGTGTTCGAATTTGCGGACGAGGGATTCGACGGGGACGCCGTATTGAAGGGAGACGGAGACGAGGGTGGCGATGGTGTCCATGAGTCCGCCGATGGTGGAGCCTTCTTTGGCCATGGTGATGAAGACTTCGCCGGGGGTTCCGTCTTCGTATAGGCCGCAGGTGATGTAGCCTTCGTGGCCGCCGACGTCGAATTTGTGGGTGAGGGCGTGGCGGGTGTCGGGGAGGCGGCGGCGCAGGGGACGCTCGACGACGCGCTCGACGATTTTTTCGATGATGTGGGTGTGGGAGGGTTCAGGGTTCAGGGTTCGGGGTTCAGGGGAAGAGGCGAGGGAGGCGGCATTGGCGACGTCGGCTGCGATTTCTTCGTGAGCGGCGTTTACGTTTTCTTCGTCGTCGTCTTCGTGTTTGTCGAGGTCGGCGTCGGATTTGACGTTGAGAGGTTGGCTTAACTTGGAGCCGTCTCGATATAGAGCGTTGGCTTTTAGGCCCAGGGTCCAGGAGAGATGGTAGGCGTCTTTGATTTCTTCGATGGTGGCTTCGTTGGGGAGGTTGATGGTTTTGGAGATGGCGCCGGAGATGAAAGGCTGGGCGGCGGCCATCATGCGGATGTGGCCTTCGACGGCGATGAAGCGGACGCCGGTCTTGCCGTTTTTGTTGGCGCAGTCGAAGACGGGGAGGTGTTCGTCTTTGAGGTGGGGGGCGCCTTCGATGGTGCCGCGGCCGCAGATGGCGTCGTTGGCTTCGTTGATTTGTTTGGAGGTGTAGCCGAGGTGTTTGAGGAGGTTGAAGCCTGGTTTTTGGGAGAGGGATTTATCGACGCCCATGCGGTTGAGGGAGTCTTCGCCGATGTTGTAGGGGGAGAACGCGAAGGAGAGTTCGAAGACGGCGGGGAGGGATTGCTCGATTTTTTCGAGGTCGGCGTCGGAGAAGCCTTTGAGTTTGAGGGAGTCGTAGTTGATGTATGGTGCGTCCTGTAGGGAGAGCGAGCCGAGGACGAATTTGAGGATGTCGGCGATTTCCTTGGCGGAGTAGCCGAGGTTGACGAGTGCGGGGCGGAGGGATTGGTTGGCGATTTTGAAGTAACCGCCGCCGGCGAGTTTTTTGAATTTGACGAGGGCGAAGTCGGGTTCGACGCCGGTGGTGTCGCAGTCCATGAGCAGGCCGATGGTGCCGGTGGGGGCGATGACGGTGGTTTGGGCGTTGCGGAAGCCGACGCGCTCGCCGAGGGAGAGGGCGCGGTCCCAGCAGTCGCGGGCGGCGGAGAGGAGGGAGGCGGAAGCGAGGGGGTCGCGAGCGGAGAATTGGGTGGGGTCGATTTCTACGGGGTTGATGTCGAGGGATTCGTAATTGTCGAGCGACGGAGCGACGGAGCGACGAAGCGACGAAGGGGAAGAGGAAGCGTCACCTTGATCGCTTGTGCCTACTGAGTGGGCGGCGCGGCGGTGGTTGCGGATGACGCGGAGCATGTCGGATTTGTTTTCTTCGTAGCCGGCGAAGGCGCCGAGTTGGGCGGCCATTTCGGCGCTGGTGGCGTAGGATTCGCCGGTGAGGATGGAGGTGAGTGCGGCGCAGATGGCGCGGCCTTTTTCGGAGTCGTAGGGGATGCCGGCTTGCATGAGCATGGCACCGAGGTTGGCGTAGCCGAGTCCCAAGGTGCGGAATTTGTAGGAGAGTTTGGCGATTTCTTCGGAGGGGAAGGAGGCCATGAGGACGGAGATTTCCAGGACGATGGTCCAGATGCGGGTGCCGTGTTTGAAGGCTTCGATGTCGAAGTGGCGGTTTTCGGCGTCGAAGAAGGTGAGGACATTCAACGACGCGAGGTTACAGGCGGTGTCGTCGAGGAACATGTATTCGGAGCAGTTGTGGACGGTGAGGCCGTTGGCGACGAAGGAGGAGGTTTGCGGTTCGGTGAGGTCGAAGACGTGGCGTTTGCCGATGGGGGAGAAGGAGGCGACGCGGTCGAAGTTGCCGGCGGATTCGTCGGTGGCGATGGCGAAAGAGACGGCGCTGGCGAGTTGGGAGAATTTTTTGCCGGGGAGGAGCCCGACGTATTTAGCAAAAGAGCGGAGGCTGCCGGAATCGATGCGCAGGCCGTGGCGCGGTTCTGCGTGGCTGCGCGAATCCGTTTGCGCGCCGAGGGATCGATTCTGGGGCAGCGCTCCGCGAAGGTCGGAGAACTGAGTGAGGGAAGATTGGATGCCGAAGCCGAGGAGGAGGAGTTGGAGGTCCTGGAGGAGGGGGAGGGAACTCGAGGGGAGGAGGAGGGAGTTGTTGGAGAAGATTGCGTCGGCGGAGAAGAGGGCGCGGAGGAGGTGTTTTTGGGCGGGGAGGCCGGCGGTGAAGGCGTCGTCGGAGAGGCGGCGCGAGCCGGCGTCGGTGCGGAGGTAGGCTTTGAGGCGGGAGAGGAGCCGGCCGTTGGTGAGGGAGGTGGTGGTGATGGCGGATTGGTTGGAGTCGAGGTCATTGGCGTGGTCGAGCATGAGAGTGTTGACGTAGTCGTCGGCGTAGGCGCGGTCGCCCCAGGTGTTGGTGACGTAGGTAGTGTATTGCTCGATTTGTTCGTTGCTGGGGAGGCAGGAGTCGAGGTGGAGGGCGGAGATGTCGGAGTTGGAATCGGAGAGGAAGAGGCCGAGGAGTTGGAAGAATTTTTGGTCCTGGGGTTCGCCGATGTCGTGGACGCAGGCGGGTTTGGAGGGGAGGCGGATTTCGTCGTCGGTGGTGAGGTGCTGGGCCTGGACGAAGCCGCGGGAGCGGGTCCAGATTTTGTGGTCGGCGGTGACTTTGAGGGAGTATCCGCCGGCGGTTTTGAGTTCGAAGACGTCTTTGGTGCCGGTGGGGAATGCGCCATCGGTGGCGTGGATTTCCTGGGCGTGGAGGTTGGTGAGGATGCGCGCCGGGAGGTGGATCATCTGGTCGATGCGGCGCCAGATTCCGCCGGGGGTGAGGACGCGGGTGTCGCCGGTGACGCAGGGGTTGGAGGCGTTGATGCGGCCGGACTGCGGGCAGGTGTGCCATTGGTTGATGGTGCAGTCGAACTGGACGCCGGGGTCGGCGCAGCGCCAGGCGGCGAAGGAGATTTGGTCCCAGAGGTCGCGGGCTTTGAGGGTTTTGGCGATTTTGCCGCTGGTGCGGTGGGTGAGGTGCCAGTCGCCATCTTTTTCGAGGGCTTTAAAGAAGGAGTTGGGGATGCGGACGGAGTTGTTGGAGTTTTGGCCGGAGACGGTGGCGTAGGCTTCGCCGTTGAAGTCGTAGTCGAGTTTGAGACCGAGCTTGGCGGCGAGGTCTTGTTGGTCTTTGCCGAGGACTTTGAGGCCTTCGGCGAGGGCGGCGACTTTGAGTTCTTCGCGGACTTTCCAGTTGACGAAGGCTTCGACGTCGGGGTGGTCGAGGTCGAGGCAGCACATTTTGGCGGCGCGGCGGGTGGTGCCGCCGGACTTGATGGCGCCAGCGGCGCGGTCGCCGATTTTGAGGAAGGACATCAGGCCGCTGGAGCGACCGCCGCCGGAGAGTTTTTCGTTATCGCCGCGGAGTTTGGAGAAGTTAGAACCGGTGCCGGAGCCGTATTTGAAGAGACGGGCTTCGCGGGTCCAGAGGTCCATGATGCCGCCGGGATTGACCAGGTCATCGGAGACGGATTGGATGAAGCAGGCGTGGGGCTGGGGGTGAGTGTAGGCGTCGGAGGAGGTTTGGAGCTGGCCGGTGGCGGGGTCGCAGTAGAAGTGACCTTGGGCGGGGCCGGTGATGCCGTAGGCGAAGTTCAATCCGGTGTTGAACCACTGGGGGGAGTTGGGGGCGCACATCTGGTGCGTCATCATGTAGGCGAGTTCGTCGTAGAAGGCCTGGGCGTCTTCGGCGGTGTCGAAGTAGTTGTGGGATTCGCCCCAGTGGCGCCAGCAGCCGGCGAGGCGGTGGATGACCTGGCGGGCGGATTTTTCCGGGCCGTTGACGACGTTGCCGCGTTCGTCGCGGAGGATGTTGCAGTCGGAGTCTTTTTGCGGGACGCCGGCTTTACGGAAGTATTTGCTCACCATGATGTCGGTGGCGAGCTGGGACCAGGTGGAGGGGATTTCGGCGTCGGTCATCTCGAAGACGACGGTGCCGTCGGGGTTGGTGATGCGGCTGGTGCGCTTTTCCCATTGAACGGAGGAGAAGACATCCTGGTTTTGCGTGGTGAAACGACGATTGATCTTCATTTCAAATAACTCCTTTGTACTGGTGAGGTACACTTCCCTGTATTTGCCGCTGCCCGGCTTCCCGACCGGGCGGTGGCGGTGCCCGTTGGATTATGGATAGAGACGAAATTCGAATGTGTGCTGACGACTGAGTGGATCGTGTGTGATTGGAACAGCGTTGATGGAGATGCCGGTGGTGTTGAGGGTGATGAGGGTGTTGGGGACGACTTTGGTTTTTTTGAGGATGACTTTGTTGTTGTCGTCATGGTCGACGATTTGGATTGTGCCGGTGACGGTGATGAGGGTGCTGACGGGAGGGTGATTGGCGCGAATGATGTGGAAGGGGGGCTTGGCGGTGTCGGCGGCGGTGGAAGAGCTTGAGGAGGAGTTGGAGGATTGGCAACCCAGGGCGGAGAGGAGGAAGAGAACGCAGGTCAGAGATCTGCGGCTAAAAGGGGAGGATTTAAGAGGTGTGGTCATGGAAAAATCCTTGAGAGGGAGAGAGAGTTAATCGACGCGCGGGAGGGTTAGGCCGGGTTGGTTTTGGTATTTGCCGCGTTTGTCGGCGTAGCTGGTGGCGCAGACGCGTTCGCCTTTGAGGAAGATGAGCTGGGCGATTCCTTCGTTGGCGTAGATTTTGGCGGGGAGGGGGGTGGTGTTGGAGATTTCGAGGGTGATTTTGCCGCGCCATTCGGGTTCGATGGGGGTGACGTTGACGATGATGCCGCAGCGGGCGTAGGTGGATTTGCCGACGCAGATGGCGAGGTAGCCGCGGGGCATGTCGACGGTTTCGACGGTTTCGCAGAGTGCGAAGGAGTTGGGGGGGATGAGGACGTGGTCTTTGCCTTCGTCGTTGCAATCGATGGTGACAAAGGATTTGTCGCTAAAGCGTTTAGGGTCAATGATTTCGGAGTTGACGTTGGTGAAGATTTTGAAGGTGGGGCCGACGCGGAGGTCGTAGCCGTAGGAGGAGACGCCGAAGGAGATTTTACCTGGGCGTTTAATGTTGTCTTCGAACGGTTCGATGCCGATGAGTTCGCGGATCTGGGAATCGCAAAGAATAGACATAATCGCCATCCTCAATTCAAAGCGCAGGGGAAGCATTCGCCGATTGAACGGCTCTGTTTGCTCGTGCCCCGAATGGACCTCCGACAACCCGACGCATCAAGCCTTTTGCCCAAGGTGTGGTGCGTCGGGCGGTACTATACACTACATCTTGTATCGGTCAACGAATACTTTAACGGAAGTTGGAGTTGAGTTGAACTGGGTAAACTTAACGGATTGTTCACACCATGCTTATGTTAACTTAGAAAATTTAGGAGGGATTTTTTTATAGCGCCGGGGCCAAGTTATCCACCGGTTGTGAAGGGTGGGGGGTGGATAAAGAGGGGGTAAATGGAATTTAGGATTATGGGGCTTGATTGGGGGTGGAGGATGGCTATGATATAGGGCATACGAGCCACGGGCAGGAGACGCTTCCCCCCAAGCTTGCCGATGCGGTACCCCCCTACCCTCGGCTACCTCCTGCCCCTTTTACAACCACTGGCCTTTCTGTCGAGCTGCAGCTCTGGAGAGGTCGGTGACAGGTGAAGAAGACCCCCGCGGATGACGCGGGGGTTTTTTGTTGGGGAAAAGGGTCAAAAAAACTATACGGGGGCTGGGGGGAAACATACGAAAACCAGAGGAAAGTGCTTCGATTTGCTTGAAAACTTAGCGCTTTTTCCGGAGTTTTCGGGGGAGGCGGGGGAGGCGGGGGAGCGCTAAGCCGCAAGCGGCGAGGAGGGAGGGTTCGGGGATCGAGGTGAGGAGTTGTTGGACGTAGGTGTCGCCGAATTGGGATTCGCGCTGGGAGAGGATGGATGGGGCAGCGGAGGGGTGGAGGGAGAGGTAGGTGGTGTCGAGGAGGAGGTAGTCGGCGCTATTCACTAGGCCGTCGTAGTTGAAGTCGCCGTCGGTCCATTGGGGGTCTGCGAGGTTTTTGGCGAAGGAGCGGTCGAGGAGGGCATAGTCGTCGGGGGTGATTTGATGGTCGAGGTTGGCGTCGCCGAGGAGGGTGGAGGTGAGGAGGAGAGAGGTGGCGTCGACGGTTTGGCCGGACCAGGAGGCGGTAGAGGAGCCGGTGAGGTTGAGAA